>CAZNWZ010000090.1:0-5903 GCA_964576455.1 uncultured Lysobacter sp. | reverse complement strand
GCCTGGTTCTTGTAGAGGTAGTGCATCAGCTCGGCCGACTGCATGCTCATGCGCCGCTGCAGCCCGTGCGTGAATCGCACGATCGCCCGCATGATGCGGTAGGCGATCCACGGGTGCCTCTCGACCAGCCCCTCGAGGTCGCCGCGGTCCAGGGCCAGGACCTCGGTGACGCCCAGCGAGCGCAGGGCCGCGTAGCGCGGCGTGCCGTCGAGGAACGAGAGCTCGCCCACGAGGTCGCCCGCGGTCATCACGTGCAGGTTCTCCCACTGCCCGTCGGCGCCGCGGCGCGAGACGGCCAGCGCCCCGTTCACGATCACGTGCATGTGGCTGTCGGGCTCGCCCTCGGGCGTGATCACCTGGCCGTCCTCCAGGCGGTGCAGGTGGACGAGCCCCGCGACGACGTCGATGTCGCCCGCCGAAAGCTCCTTGGCCAGGACGGACTTGGCGACCAGCTCCCTCACGCGCGGATCCATGGCTCTTCCCTCGACTTGTCTTCCCGATGCCCCATCGTAAGGCCGTGCGGGCGGGCGGCCTTGCGGCGCGTCAAGGCTCCGGCGAGAAGCGCACCACGATCTTGCCGCGGTTGTGGCCCCCGGCCATCTCCCGCTGCAGCTCGGGCACGTCGCCGGGCCGGCCGACCCGGGTCACGACGGACTTGAGGCGCCCGGACGCGGCCAGGTCCACGAGCGCCTGCAGGTCGGCGAGGTTGGGCCGCTCCATGACGGGATGCACGCGCTGCCGGGACACGAGCTTCAGCCACCACGACCAGAGGTACAGGCCCGCGTTGGGCAGGGAGTGGACGTAGATCCCCGCGGGCGCGAGCAGCCGGCGGCACCCGGGAAAGGTCGAGGTGCCCGAGGCGTCGAAGACGATGTCGAAGGTCTCCGGCAGGGCTTTCCAGTCCTCGCGCCGGTAGTCGATCGCCCGGTCGGGACCGAGCCCGGCGAGGAAAGCCTGCCCCTCGGTGCTCGCCACGGCCGTCACGTGCGCGCCGGCCTCCTTCGCGTACTGCACGGCGAAGGAGCCCACGCCGCCCGCCGCGCCCACCACGAGGACGCGCTGGCCCGCGGCCAGCCTCGCCTCGCGCAGCGCCTGCACGGCGGTGATGCCAGCCCCCGGCAGGGAGGCGGCGTCGGCGAACGACAGGGAAGGCGGCTTCACGGCGGCGAGGGCCTCCGTGGCGCACAGGCGCTCGGCCATCGCGGCGTTTCGCGACTCCAGGGGGTTCACGATGCCCACCACGGCGTCGCCGGGCTTGAGCCGCGCCACGCCCTCGCCCACGGACTCCACCACACCGGCGTAGTCGTAGCCCACGCCGCGCGGCAGCCGTCCCACGGTCATCAGCTTGTACTGGCCGGCGCGCAGCTTCCAGTCGAGGGGATTGAGCGCCGCGGCCACGACGCGCACGACGATCTCGCCCTTGCCGGGCACCGGGTCGGGCAACTCGACCCACTCGAGCACTTCCGGGCCGCCATGGCGGCCGAAGGTCCAGGCTTTCATCGGCATCCTCGTCGCGTCGGATCGAAGTCCGGTGGGAAAGGCGTCGCGTATGGTGCCACGGGCGCAGCTCGCGGGTCCGCTGCCGCCTGCTCGTCACCGATGCCGATTCCGTGCGCCCGCCCCACTCCAGGCGCGATCCCGCCAGGGACACGCGCCGCGAACCTCAGAACGGCAGCTTGGCGCCCGGCAGGGCCTCGGCGAGCACGCGGCGGAAGTCGGCCTGGATGCGGGAAAGCGCATCGGCCGTGTCGGCCTCGAAGCGCAGGACGATCACGGGCGTGGTGTTGGAGGCGCGCATGAGGCCGAAGCCGTCGGGGTACTCCACGCGCAGGCCGTCGATGGTGATCACCTCGGTGGCGCCCTCGAAGCGCGCGCTCTTCTGCAGCCTCGCGATGAGGGCGTGGTTCTCGCCTTCCTTCGCGAGCGCCACCTGCAGCTCCGGCGTGGTCACCGAGTCCGGCAGCCCCTCGAGGGCCTGCGTCACGTCGGGCGCCTTCGAGAGGATCTCGAGCAGGCGCGCGCCGGCGTAGAGGCCGTCGTCGAAGCCGTACCAGCGCTCCTTGAAGAAGAGGTGGCCGCTCATCTCGCCGGCGAGCGGGGCGCCCGTCTCCTTGAGCTTCGCCTTGATGAGCGAGTGCCCCGTCTTCCACAGCACCGGCTCGCCGCCGTGGGCGCGGATCCAGCCGAAGAGCTGGCGCGTGCACTTCACGTCGAAGATGACCTTCTCGCCCGGATTGCGCGAGAGCACGTCGGCGGCGAAGAGCATGAGCTGGCGGTCGGGGTAGATGATCTTCCCGCTCTTCGTCACCACGCCCAGGCGGTCGCCGTCGCCGTCGAAGGCGAGGCCGATCTCCGCGTGCCCCGACTTCACCGCGTGGATCAGGTCCTCGAGGTTCTCGGGCTTCGAGGGGTCGGGGTGGTGGTTGGGGAACGTGCCGTCCACCTCGCAGAAGAGCTCCTGCACCTCGCAGCCGAGCTTTCGGAAGAGGGCGGGGGCCACCGCGCCGGGCGAGCCGTTGCCGCAGTCCACGGCCACGCGCATGAGGCGCGAGAGCTTCACGTCGCCCGCGATGCGCTCGAGGTAGGCGGGCAGCAGGTCGCGCGCCTCCACCGTGCCCTTGCCGGCCGCGAAGTCGCCGGATTCCACGAGCTTCCTCAGGTCCTGGATGGCCTCGGCGGCCAGCGTCTCGCCGGCCACCATCATCTTCAGGCCGTTGTATTCCGGCGGGTTGTGGCTGCCGGTCACCATCACGCCGCTGCCGGTGGCGAGCTCGTAGGTGGCGAAGTAGACCATGGGCGTGGCCACGACGCCGATGTCGGTCACGTCCATGCCGGCGGCGTTCAGCCCGCGCGTGAGCGCGGCCACCAGGCGCGGCCCCGACAGCCGCCCGTCGCGTCCCACCACGAAGCGCTTCACCTTCTTCCTCGCGCCGAGCGTGCCCAGCGCCCGCCCGATGCGCTCGGCCGCCTCCTCGGTGAGGGTCTTGTCGACGATGCCGCGGATGTCGTAGGCCTTGAAGATCTCGGGGGCGACGGGGGGTGCCATGGCGGGACTCATTCCTGGTGGTCGAAGAAGTGCAGCAGGCGCTCGGGCAGCCAGCGGATGTGGCCCGGGAAGGGCCCGGAAACGAATCCCACGTGTCCGCCCGTTTCCGGGAATTCTAGCGTGACCGCGGCCGAGACTTCGCCGGGCGAAGGCAAGGCCGCTTCGGGCAGGAACGGATCGTCGCGGGCGTTGAGCACCAGCGCCGGGACGGCGATGCCGCGAAGCACCGGCTTCGAGCTCGCCCGCGTCCAGTAATCGTCGGTATCGCGGAAGCCGTGGAGCGGGGCGGTCACGACATCGTCGAACTCGCGCAGCGTGCGCGAGCGGCGCATTCGCGCCAGATCGAAGCTCCCGGGAAAGCGCGCGTGCTTGGCGGCGGCCCGCGACTTCATCGTCGCGAGGAAGTGCTTCGCGTAGAGGATCGAGAAGCCCCGCTCGAGCGCGGCGCCCGCGGCCATGAGGTCCAGGGGCGCCGACACCGCGGCGGTGCGCGTGACGATCGGCCGCGCCTCCTCGCCGAGCTCGCCCAGCCACTTGAGCAGCGCGTTGCCGCCCAGCGACACTCCGGCCGCGTACACGGGCGCCTCCCCGGCCAGGGAACGGATGCGCCGCAGCACCCAGTCGAGCTCGTCGGCGTCGCCCGAGTGGTAGGCACGCGGCAGGCGGTTCGGCTCGCCGCTGCATCCCCGGAAATGCACCACCGTGCCCCGCCAGCCGCGCTCGCGCACGCCGTGCATGAGGGTGCGCGCATAGGGCGAGTCCGAGGAGCCTTCAAGGCCGTGGAACAGCACGACCCAGGGGCTGCCCGGCAAGCCGTCCACGTGGTCCGTGTCCACGAAATCCCCGTCGGGCGTGTCCCAGCGCTCGCGGCGGTACGGCACGGCGGGCTTGCCGGCGAGGAGCGCGGCGTAGATCGTGTTGAGGTGCGGGTTGGTGGCCCACCGCGGGGCGCGGTACGGCGGCGCCGCCATCATCGAATCTCGATCGCGTGCGCGCCGTCGGGACGGCGCGGGCCGAAGAGGGCCAGCACGGGCTCCAGGTCCTTCTCGCGGCCCGGCTCGGCGCGGGCCTCTCCCGAGAACGCGGGCCGCCCCGGGACGGGGAGCGTGCCGGTTCCCGAGAGCCGCAAGGGGCCCTTGAGCGTCGAGAGCGAGAGCTTGGCCGCGGAGCCCTCGGCGTTCGCCTGGAGGCGCCAGCTGCCCAGCGGGCGCACCGGGGAGAAGGCGAGCGCCGCCTCGCGCCATTCGGCCGAGGCGGATCCACGGGCGCGATCGCCCTCCCAGGCGATCGAGGGGGCCTCCATGACGAGCGTGCCTGCGGGCTGCCACGAGGCCGCGAACGGGAGCACGGCGGCCAGGGCCGACGCGTCCCCGCCGCCGCGCAGGTCGTCCACGCGCCAGGCGAGCGGCGTGCGCGAGACCTCGGCGGCCGTCTCGAAACGGCCCAGGCGGGCTTCGACCGCGAAAGCCGCGCGCCCGGCCGCCAGGCGGGAGGGCAGGAACCGCCAGCGCAGCTCCTCGACGGTCAAGGACAGGCCGCGCACCGTGACGGTCAGCCGCGCACTGCCTTTCCAGACGCTGCCGGTCGTGTTCGAGAGCCTCGCCTGGCCCGCGGTGGCGGCCGCGAGGCGCGGCGCGACCACGGCGGCCGGCAGGGTGGCCACGAGGAACAAGGCGTAGGCGGCGGCGCCCAGCGCCAGCAGGCGAAGCGGACGCATCGTCAGGGCGCCGAGAGCACCAGGCTCGCGCGCACGCGCCCGGCCGCCGGAAGCGCCTCGACCGTGGCCTCCTCGACCGAGAGCCCGTGCGCGCTGCCCGCCGCGGCGATCCACTCGACGAGCCGCGTCCACGAGGCGTCCTCCACCGCGAGCTTCAGGCGCTTGGCGCCGAGGACGGAAAGGCGCGCGCCGGGCAGTCCCTGTGCGAGCGTGCCGGAGGCCACGAGCGTCGCGAGCGGCGTCGCCGCGCTCTCGCGGGCGGGCAGCGCGCGCAGGGCCTTCACCTCCTCGGCCTGCGCGCGCATCTCGGCCAGCGAGGCGCGAAGCGCGGGAAGCTCCGCCGCGAGCCGCGCGCGGGAGCGTTCCATCGGCAGCCACACGAGGGCGAAGACGAGGGCAGCCAGGACCGCCGCCGCGCCCCCGGCCAGGATGGCGCGCTCGCGCGCAGGCCTCGCGGCCCACCAGGCGCGCGCGCTCACCGCGCCGCTCCCGGGCGGTCCACCTCGAGCCGGCCGCCGGCGTAGGTCAGGCGCCGGGCGGGCGCCGCCTCGCCCTTCGCCGCCGCCGTGGCGAGCGAGAGGAAGTCGTCGGCCGCGGCGCGCCCGCGCGAGCGTTGCAGGTCCGTGAGGTTGCGGCGCATCTGCAGCGCGGGATCGACCACGGTCCTGGCTTCCGGGAAGGCCGCACGGAAGACGGCTTCGCGCTCGGCCTCGAGGCTTCGTCGCTCGCGCTCGAGCCGCCAGCCGTCGGCGACGGTCGCGCCGAACTGCAGCGCCACGAGCGCGGCGGCCAGCCCCCAGGCCAGGCGCGGGATCCGCAGCGAGGCGGCGCCCCGGCGCCGGCGAGCGAAGTCGCCCGCGAGCAGGTCGATGGCGCCGGGGGCGACCGGCGCGGCGAGCGGCAGCCCGGCGCGGGACACCTTCACCGGCACGCCGGCGCGCTCGCCCCACACGGCGGCGTCGGGAAGCGCGAGGCCCGGCTCGACGAGCACGTTCACGAGCCGGGGCCGCGAGCCGCGCGCGTTCGCCTCGTCGGCGGCGATGCGCACGGCGAGCGGGGGCTCCGCCCCCGCGGGCCGGTCGAACGCGACGGCGTGGCCGTCGTCCTCGACGAGGAAGCTGCGCGCCTCGCCCAGCACGG
>CAZNWZ010000089.1:0-8034 GCA_964576455.1 uncultured Lysobacter sp. | reverse complement strand
TCGAGCAGAAGCGCGAGTACGCGAAGGCCCTCACCGAGGCCTCCGTGCGCGTGCTTGGCATAGACCCCGGCGCCGTGGACGTGGTCTTCAGCGACGTGAAGCGAAGCGACTGGGCCACGGGCGGCGTCCTGTGGAGCGACAAGCCGAAAGGCTGAGCCGCGCGGACCGGGAGGAAGAACCCATGTTCGTTTCGAGGACGCTTCGCGACGCCATCGTCGCCGGGTTGCTGGCCACCGTGACGGTGCTGGCGGTCGGGGGATGCGCGACCCCGCGGCAACGCGACTGGCGCGAGGCCGTCAAGGCCGGCGACTACGCCGCCGCCTACTCGGACCTGTTCGAGACCTGGCGCGTGGGCACGCCGGACGTCAAGGCCGAGGCGCTGCGTTATGCGTGGCGCGATCCCGGCATCGTCGCCGTGGCCCGCAAGGACCTGGCCGAGCGCATCCAGCCGGTGGCCCTGGCCCACGCGGGAGACCTCGCCTCGCTCACCAAGGCGGTGAAGGACGGGCCGCTGGAGGATCGCGTCGAGTTCGCGAAGCTCGTCGACCGGCGCATCGACGTGGACGGCGAGATCGCCGCGGCCTTCGCGAACCGCGGGCCCGGGCCCGCCGCCCCGCTCGCCCGGCCCGCTGCGGTTCCAGCCCCCGATCCGGCTCTGGCTCCGGCTCCGGCGCCGGCCAGGGTCGCGCCGGCGGCGAAGGCGCCCGTGGCCGAGAAGCGGGAAGCGACACCGGCGCCGCCGCCTGCGCCGAAGGCACCGCCTGCCGTCGTGACCCCGCCTCCGGTCGCGGCAGCGCCGCCCGGGATGGCGACGCCCCCGTCCGCGCCCGTCGAAAAGGCCCCGGCGAAGGACGCCGCGCCCTCCCCGCTCGCGGCCCAGGTGGCCGAAGCGAGGAAGCGCGCCGTGTGGCGGTGCCAGGGAGCCCCGGCGTGCGCCAGGGCCTGGACCGCGGCCGAGAATTTCGTCGCGGCCAATTCGGACATGCGGATCCGGACCGCGTCGGCCACGACGATCGACACCTACCCGCCGATCGTGATCGGCGAGATCGGCATGAAGGTGGAGAAGCGGCCGGCAGGCGGCGACGAGTCGGAGCTGCAGCTCACCGTCTCCTGCCGCGCGGGGCGGCTGTCCCAGGCGTGCCCGACGGCGGAGCTGCGCCTCTACGCGGCGTTTCCCGCGTACCTGAGGTCGTCGGTCGCGCCCTGAGGCGCGGCCGCTAGGCGGTCAGGCAGGAACGGACGAGCTCGCCCACGTCGCCGACCCGTTCCAGCTCGTTCAGCTGGCGGATGGCGGCTTCGGTCCGCGCGGCGCCCAGGACCGGGCCCATCAGGTCCCGCGCCTTGGCGTTCACGGCCTCGGTGTCCAGCGGATTCTCCTTGGACCCCGGCGGGAACCGCGTGTGGCGGCCCAGCGTCCTGCCGTCCTTGAGCACCACGTCCACGATGCCGCCGCGCGGCGCGGCGGGGTCGTTCAGCTTCGGGTCGCCGATCACCGTCACGCGCTCCATGACGGCCCGGATGCGCGGGTCGGCCATGTGCTCGTGCGAGTGGCTGTGGGCGAACGACACCCCGCCGTCCACGAGGGCGGTGGCGATGAGGTACGGGCAGTTGACGTCGGGCATCTTGCTGCGCCCGACGATGCCGATGGCGTCCTCGGGCAGGTGCACGACGATCCGGTCCACCTTCTCGGGGGTGAGCTCGTGCTCCCGCCGCAGCTTGAGCAGCGCGTCCAGCGGCGACTGGTTCGGGAACCCGACGGTGAACGTCTTGATGCAGGTCTCCGAGATGATGTAGCGGGTGCCCAGGCCGGCCACCATCGCCTCGGGATCGGGGTTCGTGGACAGCGCCTGCAGGAGGTTGTGCGTCCCGCCCAGGACGTCGTGCACGCCCGTGAGCCCCGCCTGCACGAAGACGGCCGCGGTGACGCCGTTTCGCGCCCCCATGCCGCTGAAGTCGAACGCCTTCTCGATGTGGTCCTTGTCCTGCACCCAGCTCCACAGGCCCGACACCTGCTGCGCGCCGTAGGAGATCGCGTGGCGCATGCGCGTCTCGTCGAGGCGCGCGAGCGAGGCCGCGGCCGCCATCGCGCCCATGGCCGCCCCGTACGGCTCCGCGCCGCGGTGGGTGCCGCGGACGTGATCCGGCCCGAGCGCGAGCAGGAACCGCACGCCGACGTCGTACCCCAGCGCCACGGCGCGGATCATCTCCAGGCCCGGCCGGTGGTCCTTCTCCGCCATCGCGAGCGCCGCGGGCACGATGGACGAGCCCGGATGCGCCTTGGTCGTGGGCTCGAAGTCGTCGGACTCGTCCGCGTGGGCCAGCATGCCGTTCGCGAGCGCCGCGTTGATGGCGGTCGTGCGGATGTCGCTCGCGAGCACCGAGGCCTCGGGCGTGCCGCCCTGCGTGCGGATGAACTTCGTGGCCATGACGCCGGGCCGCAGCGCCGACCCGGAGACGACCGCGGCCACGCTGTCCAGGATGCGGTGCTTGGCGTCCTGCAGGACGCTTTCGGGCAGCTCGCGATCCCGCGAGGCGACCATGTACGCCGCGAGCCGGCCGGTGAGGTCGTTCGCGCCGGGAGCCTGTTCCCCTTGCATGTTCGCTCTCCCCGATCCGCCGCGAGTCAAGGCGCCCGGCCCGAGGCCTTCAGGCCCTTCTCGAGCCCCGCGAAGGAGAGCGTCGGCAGCGTCATCAGCCAGCGGTAGCCCTTGGCGACGAGCGACTCCACGTTCTTCGCGTCGGCGTGGGGATGGCCGCAGACCACGCCGTGCTCCTTGCAGATGGCGAGGATCTCGTCGATCGCCCCCGCCACCGTCGGGTGCTCGTACTGCCGCGGGAAGCCGAGGTCCTGCGAGAGGTCGCCTTCGCCGATCAGGACGCAGCCGATGCCCGGCACCTCCTCGAGCATCTTCGGCAGGTTCCTGATCGCCTTCGCCTCCTCGCACTGGATCACCACCAGGATCTCGCCCTTGGGGTTGAGCGGCCAGACGTCGGCGCGCTGGTAGTACTCCTGCGCGGTGAGTCCCCAGTACGGCGCGGCGTGCTTGGGCGCGTCGCCGCGGATGCCCGCGGGCTCGTAGAACGGCGCCGACGGCGGGCGCGGGTAGCGGCACGCGGCCACGGCGTTGCGCGCCTCCTCCACCGTGCTCACGTGCGGCCAGATGACGCCATAGACGCCCATGTCCAGCACCTGCTTGGCGAGGAACTGGTTCATCTCGCCGCCGTTGGCGGGAATGCGCACCATCGGCGCCACCGGCGGCACGATGCTGCCGGAGGTCGCGATCCTGCGGCGGTCGAGCATGTACTGCATGCAGTCGCGCAGGAGCTGGATGTCGTACGGGTTGTGCTCCATCTCGAACACCACGGCATCGTAGGGCGCCGCGTTGATCGCCTGCGCCATGCCGACCTCGGGCGGGGAGAAGGTGACGAAGGCGGGCTTGCCCTGCTCGAGCGCGCGGATGGCGCCGTTGAGGCGGGGGATTTCGGCCATTGCGGGTGTCCTTTCTCTCGGGTGTGGCGCTTTCTCGCCGCGTGGCGCCGCGCGAAAGCATCGTGCAATCGGGAATTGTGGAAGGCAAGCGCGCGAAATTGCAATGACGGCGGCCGCCCCCGCGCCATGAAGCGGCACCCCGGCTTGCCGGGGCTTCGGTCGGCCCCTATGATGGGCCGGACCCGCGAGAGCGGATTGATTCGCGCCACGCGAACCAGTCATTCGAAAAGCAGATAACGAGGAGGTGGCTACCGTGACTATCCCTGGCATTTTCCGAAGCCTGCGGCAGGCCCTGCTGCCCGCGGTGCTGGCGGCTGCCGTCCTGGCGGGCGCGCCCGCGGCGGCGCAGGACAAGTACCCCAGCAAGAAGCTCGACTGGACGATCGCCTTCGGGCCCGGCGGCGGCAACGACATCATGACCCGCACGATCATCTCCATCATGGAGAAGTACAAGCTCTACCCGGACAAGATCGTTCCCGAGAACCGCGCCGGCGGCAGCGGCGCGAAGGGCTGGGGCTACGTCTTCAGCCAGAAGGGCAATCCCTACCACATCACCTCCACCAGCGGCAGCCTCATCACCACGCCGCTGCAGGCCGACACGCCGTGGAAGGCGACCAGCTTCACCCCGATCGCCCTGCTCGCCTCGGACGACGCCGTGATCCTGGTGAACGGCAAGTCGAAGATCAGGACCTTCCAGGAGTTCGTCGCCGCGGCCAAGGCGAAGCCGCCCGCGATCGGCGGCATCGGGACGGTGAACGTCGAGTTCATCGTTCCGAAGCTGCTCTCGGAGCGGGCGGGCTTCAAGTTCGAGTACGTGGCCTTCAACAAGCAGGGCGAGCTCGTGACGGCCCTGCTTTCGGGCGCCCTCGACGCGGCCATGTCGAACCCGGGCGAGGTGCTGGGGCTCCTGCAGTCGGGCGACGTGCGGGCGATCGCCTTCACCGGGAAGAAGACGCCCAAGGCGCTCGGCAGCATCCCGACACTGGCCGAGCTGGGCCACGACCTGGGCATCTCCATGCCGCGCGGGCTCGTCATGCCGCCCGACGTCCCGAAGGAGGCGCAGGACTGGTGGATCGCGGCGATGAAGAAGGTCGTCGAGACGCCGGAGTGGAAGGAGTACATCGAGAAGCAGCTCCTCACCGAGAACGTCCTCTACGGCGAGGACTTCCGGGCATTCCTGCAGCGGACGCAGGGCACGTTCGGCGACATCCTGAAGAAGTCGGGCGCCATCAAGTAGCGGCGGACGCATGCCGGGCGCACGCGCGCTTCGCGCGGGGTTCCTGCTGGCGATCCTGTTCGTCGCCGCGGGCTACACCTACGTCGCGTTCACCGAGCTGAGCTACCTCTCCTCGGCCGGGCGCCTGGGGCCGGGGTTCATGCCGCGCATCATCGGCGTGGCCCTGGTCGCGATGTGCGTCGCGAGCCTCTACGCGGACTTGCGCAGCCGGTCCGCCGGCGAGGCTCTCTCGCCCGGCTGGAAGAGCGCCGCCGTCCTCGCGGCGCTCTCCGGCGCGTTCATCGTGCTGCTCGAGCTCGTCGGGGGTCTCGCGTCCATGATGGCCTTCATGGCCGCCTCGCTCTGGATCCTGAACCGCGGCCGCCCCCTCCAGAACGCGCTCATCGCCGTCCTGCTGCCCGTCTTCCTCCACGTCGTGTTCGCGGTGTGGCTGCGGGCCTCGATGCCGAAGGGCCTGCTGCCGCTGCCGTTCTGATGGACATCTTCAACAACCTGCTGCTGGGACTCTCGGTCGCGATCACCCCCGTCAACCTCGCGTTCCTCTTCGCGGGCGTGATGATGGGCATGCTCGTGGGCATCATCCCGGGATTCGGCCCCGCCGCCGGCATCGCGATCCTGCTCCCCATCACCTACGGGATGGATCCGGCCGGGGCCATCATCATGCTCTCGGCGATCTACTACGGCTCGATGTACGGCGGCACGATCACCTCGATCCTGCTCAACACGCCGGGCGAGTCCGCGAGCGTGGCGAGCACCTTCGACGGCTACCCCCTCGCGCAGCAGGGGCGCGCGGGTCCTGCGCTCGTCATGCAGGCGGTCGCGTCGTTCGCGGGCGGCACGATCGGCGTCGTCCTCATCACGGTGTTCGCGCCGCTCTTCGCGCAGGTCACGCGCAGCTTCGGCCCGCCGGAATTCTTCCTCCTCGTCGTGATGGGCCTCATGACGCTCATCGTGATGATCGACGGCAACTGGCGCTACGGCGTGATATCGGCCCTCGTCGGCTTCGCGCTCGGCACGGTGGGCGTGGACCTCGACACGGGCAACTCGCGCTACACGTTCGGGTCGGCCGAGATGATCGGCGGCATCGACTTCATCCCCGTCGCGATCGGGCTCTTCGGCCTGGGCGAGCTCTACTACGCCTTCTACCAGGGGATGCACCTCACGGAAGCCGGCGGCATCGTCCAGTACCGGAAGGAGAAGCGCTTCTGGCCGGAGTGGCGGGACTACATCGAGACGCGGTGGGCCATCCTGCGCGCCTCCGTGCTGGGGTTCGTCATCGGCGTGATCCCGGGCGCGGGCGCGACCATCGCCTCGCTCATGTCGTACTCGATCGAGAAGACGCTATCGCCCACGCCGGAGAAGTTCGGCAAGGGCGCGATGGCCGGGCTCGCCGGCCCGGAGGCGGCCAACAACGCGGCCTCCTCGGGGGCGATGGTGCCGCTGCTCTCGCTCGGCCTGCCCGGCTCGGCCTCGACCGCGGTGCTCCTCGCGGCGTTCCTGATGTGGGGCCTCACGCCGGGGCCGCTCCTCATGACGCAGAAGCCCGAGTTCGCCTGGGGCCTCATCGCCAGCATGTACCTCGGCAACGTGGCGCTGCTTGCGCTCAACATCTGGGCCATCCCGCTCTTCGTGCAGATGATCAAGGTGCCCTACCGGATCCTCGCGCCGGCGGTGGTCCTCATCTGCACCATCGGCACCTACAGCGTGAACGGGAGCCTCATCGAGACCGGGCTCATGTTCGTGGCCGGGATCGTCGGTTTCTTCATGAAGCTCCACGGCTACTCGCCGGCGGCGCTGGTGCTCGCGCTGGTGCTGGGGCCGCTGGCGGAGCAATCACTGAGGCAAACGCTCACGATCTCGCGGGGGTCCTTCGGGATTTTTTTCGACAGGCCGGCTTCGCTGTGGATTCTCGCGTTTTCGGTCGCGATCCTCGTCGTGGGGGTGGCGATGCACGTGAGGCGGCAGCGGGAGGAGATCGACTAGCCGCAGAGTAGGTACTGTTCCGGAGCCGCGCGGGAACGGTCACGCCGCATCGGGCTCCTGCATCCACGCCGGGATATCCCTCTCGCCATGAAGGACGCGCCAGACATCGACGCGATCCGCGAGCTCGACGTAGAAGACGAGGTAGGGGTAGCGCGCCAGCGGCCAGGAGCGCAAGCCCGGCAAGTTCAGTTCATGGGCGTATCGCGGCGAACCGGACGCAGGATATCGGCCGATGTGGGCGAAGGCCTTCTCCAGGGAATCGATGAAGCCGAGTGCGGCCGGCCTGGCGTCTTCGGCCAGGTAGTGCGCCACCGCTTCCTCGACGTCCCGGTGGGCCCGCCGGCGCGGGACGACGGGCTTGGCCTTCATCCGCCGCTTCAGGCCTTGCGACGGGCCTTGGCCCCAGTGCGCACCCGCTTGCGCAGACCGTCGAAATAGTCATTTCCAACGGGCGCCGTCGGTTCAGACGACGCACCCGCGAGCAGCAGGCTGCGCAGGCGCAACCGGTCCTCGTCGCGTCGGATGAGCTCGCGCACGTACTCGCTGCTGGTGCCGTAGCCGCGCTGGCTGACCTGTTCGTCGACGAAGGCCTTGAGGCTGTCCGGCAAGGAGATGTTCATCGTTCCCATGGGACGAATGTAGGTACTTTGGCAAATTTTGGCAAGACGGGGCTTGATTTCCGGAAGGCGGCACGGAGCGCGCGTTCCCACTCTGGGGCCCCGAAAGGCGCTTCGGAAAGCAAAAACGCCAACCCGAAGGCTGGCGTTTTCACTGGAACTGGTGGCGAGTCAGGGATTTGAACCCCGGACCAACGGATTATGATTCCGCTGCTCTAACCACTGAGCTAACTCGCCGGAAAGCCGTGTATTTTCCGGGATTTGCGCTTCCCGGTCAAACAAATTCCGGGCCGGTCAGACGTTGAACCGGAAATGCATGACGTCGCCGTCCTTCACGACGTACTCCTTCCCCTCCAGCCGCATCTTCCCCGCCTCCTTGGCCCCGTGCTCGCCCTTGAGCGCGATGAAGTCGTCGTAGGCGATGACCTCGGCCCGGATGAAGCCCTTCTCGAAGTCGGTGTGGATGACGCCGGCCGCCTGGGGCGCGGTGTCGCCCTTGTGGATGGTCCAGGCGCGCACCTCCTTCTCCCCGGCCGTGAAGTAGGTCTGCAGCCCTAGCAGGTCGTAGGTGGCGCGGATGAGACGGTCCAGGCCTGGCTCGTGCATGCCCATGTCGGCGAGGAAGATCTCCTTCTCCTCCCCTGACAGGTCGGCGATCTCGCTCTCGAGCTTGGCGCAGATGGCCACCACGGGCGCGCCCTCCTTCG
>CAZNWZ010000088.1:0-8153 GCA_964576455.1 uncultured Lysobacter sp. | reverse complement strand
CAAATTGCTCCCAGCCTCGTTGCCCGAACCTATGTCGACATAGGCCAGAGGATCGACGCCGATGGCAATCTCATTCGGCCAAAAACCAAAAAAGAACATCAACCCACCCGACCCCGGTGGCACGCATCGGTCCGGACCCCGCCTTGGCCACTTCCGCTCAGGCCGTCAGCCACGGGTGAACGCGAAGTCGACGCCGGGCGCGCGGCCCGACATCAGCTCGGCGAGCGCCGCGCCGCTGCCGCAGGCCATCGTCCAGCCGAGGGTGCCGTGGCCCGTGTTGAGCCACAGGTTCGGGATGCGGGTGGCGCCGACCAGGGGCACGTTGGAGGGCGTCGCGGGCCGCAGCCCCGCCCAGTACTGCGGCGCGGACCAGTCGCCGGCCTCCGGGAAGAACTCGCGCGCCCGCCTCGCCAGGGCCTCGCAGCGCACGGGGTTCAGGTCCGTGGACCAGCCGGAAAGCTCGGCCGTGCCGGCGACGCGCAGCCGCCCCCCCAGGCGCGTGATCACGATCTTCGCCTCGTCGTCGGTGAGGCTCACGCGCGGCGCCTTTGCGGGGTCGGCCACCGGGACCGTCGCCGAGTAGCCCTTGGCGGGATAGATCGGCAGGTCGATGCCCAGCGGCCGCGTGAGGAGGCCGCTATAGGAGCCCAGCGACACCACGAAGGCATCGCCCGCGATCGTCTCCTCGCCCTGCGGGCCGGCGACCACGACGCCGGCGATCGCCTCCGCCGTCCCCCGCAGGCCGCGGATCTCGCGCGAGTACCGGAAGGCGACGCCCTTCGCCTGCGCGAGCCCCGCGAGCCCCGCGGTGAAGAGGTGGGCGTCGCCGGACTCGTCCGAGGGCGTGTAGGTGGCGCCCACGATGCGCGCGGCGGCGTGCGAAAGCGCCGGCTCGATGGCCACCGCCTCCTCGACGCTCTTCTCGGACCGGTCGAGGCCGAGGCGCCGCATGAGGGCGGTGGCTTCCCGCGCGGCGGCGAGCTCCGCCCGGTCGGTGTAGTAGTGGAGGATGCCGCGCGCCGACTCGTCGTACGCGAGGCCGGTCTCGGCGCGCAGCGCCTGCAGCATCCGCCGCGAATGCAGGGCCAGCGCCAGGATCTGCCGCGTGTTGTCGCGCGCGCGCCAGGCGAGGCACTCGAAGAGGAAGCGCAGGCCCCAGGACCACTGCAGGGGATCGGCGCGCAGCCGGAAGAGCAGCGGGGCGTCGTCTCGCGAGAGCCACTTCAGGATCTTCGCCGGCGCGCCGGGTGCGGCCCACGGCTCCGCGTGGCACACGGAGACCTGGCCGCCGTTGGCGAAGGAGGTCTCGAGGCCCGGTCCCTCGCGGCGGTCGACGACCACGACCTCGTGGCCCGCCCTGGCGAGGTACCAGGCGCTCGCGGTGCCGACGACGCCGGCGCCCAGCACGATGATTCTCATGGTCGGTTCGATTCCGGGGCCCGTAAACGGGCAAGGGGAGAAGCGCCGAACCGCCCGCGCTTCTCCCCTTGCCCGCTTCTCCTCCCGGAGTGGCGCGGACTATAGGGAAATGCCCTAGACTTGTCAACGAATGAAGACCCGACTCTTCGCCGATCTCGCGGCCTTCGCGCGCGCCGCGTGCACGCACGCCTCGCACCTGGACCGCGAGGTGCCGCTCGTGCCGTTCTACGTGCGCGAGCACCCGGTCGGCTGGCTGCGCCCGTCGTTCGCGGACCTGCTGCGGCGCTGGCCGCACCACTTCGAGGTCACGGGCTCGTTCGTGTCGCTGCGCGCGAGCCCGGACACCGTGCATGGGCGCACCGCCGCGATGACCGAGGTCACGGCCGCCCTCGAGCGCGAGGGCGTGATCCGCGGCTGGCGCGACGAGCAGGTGAGCGTGACCAACCACTACGCCGCGCCGGAGCTCCTGCGCATCGAGCGCGCCGCCACGCGCCACTTCGGCATGATGGCGTACGGCGCGCACCTGAACGGCTTCACGCGCCGCCACGGCGAGCCGTACCTGTGGATCGCGCGACGGTCCGCCTCGAAGTCCGTGGACCCCGACCGGCTGGACAACCTCGTGGGCGGGCGCATCGCCTGCGGCTACACGGTCGACGAGACCATCCGCAAGGAGGCGTGGGAGGAGGCGGGCATCCCCGAAACGCTCCTGAAGGGCCTGGCGTGCGCCGGCGCGGTGCGCGTGGAGTACTCCGTCCCCGAGGGCCTTCACCGCGAGATCCTCTTCACGCACGACCTGTGGCTGCCGGAGGACTTCCGGCCGCAGAACCAGGACGGCGAGGTGGCCCGGCTCTACTGCCTCTCGATCCCGGAGGCGATCGAGGCGATCCTCGCGGGCGAGTTCACGCTGGACGCGGGCGCGGTGACGGTGGACGCGCTCCTGCGCAACGCCATCCTCGCGCCCGAGGACCCGCTGTACCTCGAGCTCCTGCGCCTGCTCCGGCCATGAGCGCGCGGGCCGCGGACCTCGTCGAGGACGAGCTCGCGCTGATGCGCGGCCTGCTGCCGCTCGCGGGCGCGCGCGTGGCCGACATCGGCTGCGGCGCCGCGGCCCTTTCGCGAAGGCTCCTCGCCGAGGCGGGCGCGCGGTCCGTGGTGGGGCTCGAGGTGGACCGGGAGCAGCACGCGAGGAACCTCGCCGCCGCGCCGCTCGCGGGGCTCACCTTCCGCCTGGCGCCCGCCGACGCCCTTCCCCTTCCCGACGCCAGCCTCGACGTGGCGCTGATGCTCAAGAGCCTGCACCACGTGCCCGCGGAGCGCATGGACGCGGCCCTGGACGAGGTCGCGCGCGTGCTCGCGCCCGGCGGCCTGCTCTACGTCTCCGAGCCCGTGTTCGCGGGCCCCTTCAACGAGGTGATGCGCGTCTTCCACGACGAGGAAGCCGTCCGCGCCGCCGCCCTGGCCGCCCTGCGCCGCGCCCCCGCCCGCGGCCGGCTCGAGGCCCTCGAGGAGCGCCTCTTCGACGCGCCCATCGCCTTCCGCGACTTCGAGGACTTCCTCGGCCGCATGGTGCGCGTCACGCACACCGGCCTCTCGCTCGGGGAAGGGCGGCTGGCCGAGGCGAGGCGCCGCTTCGAGGCCCACCTCGGCCCCGCCGGGGCGCGCTTCGTGCGACCGATGCGCGCGAGCCTGCTGCGCCGCCCCGCGCGATGACCGGCCTCGCCCTCGCCCTCGTCCTCGCCTCCGCGCTCGTGCACGCGAGCTGGAACTTCCTGCTCAAGAAGAGCGGCGGGGGCCCCGGCATCATCACCGCCGCCTGCCTCGTCTCGCTCGCGGCCTACGCGCCCGTGGTGGCGGGAGCGGCCTGGATGCACGGCTACGACTTCCGGCCCGTGCACCTGGCGCTGATGTTCGGCAGCGGCATGGTGCACACGGCCTACTTCCTGCTCCTCGACCGCGCCTATCGCAGCGGGGGCGACCTCTCGATCGTCTACCCCCTCGCCCGCGCGACCGGCCCGCTGCTCACCATCGGCGTGGCGGTGCTGGTGCTCGGCGAGCGGCCGGGCCCCCTGGCGCTCGCGGGCGCCGGGCTCGTCGTGGCCTCCGCCCTCCTGCTGACGGGGAACCCCCTCGCATGGCACAAGTCCGAGGCGCGGCAGGCGGTCGGCTTCGCGCTGCTCACGGGATTCACGATCTCCGTGTACACGATCACGGACAAGGCGAGCGTCGCCGCCTGGCTCATCCCGCCGCTCGTCTACGACTGGGGCTGCAATTTCTTCCGCTCGCTCGCGCTCGTGCCGTTCACCCAGCGGCGGTGGCCGGGGTCGATCGGCCGGGCCTGGCGCGAGCGCCGCGGCACCGTGATCGCCATCGCGCTGCTCTCCCCGCTCTCCTACATCCTCGTGCTCACGGCGATGGTCTTCACCCCCGTGAGCCTGGTGGCGCCGGCGCGCGAGGTCTCGATCCTGTTCGCCGCGCTCCTGGGCGCGCATTTCCTCAAGGAAGGCGACCTCGCGCGGCGCCTGGTGGCCGCGGCGGGCATGGCCCTGGGCGTCGCCGGGCTCACCACCGGGTGAGCGGCCCCCGGCAGTTATAATCCCGGCATCCCCCGAGCCCTGCCGGAGCCCCCCGTGCCCTCCCCGACCTCCTGCTCCGCCTGGCGAGACCTCGAGGCGCACCGCGAGGAGATCGCGGCCCGGCGCGTGGAAGACCTCTTCGCCGCCGATCCGGAGCGCGGGCCCGCGCTCACCTTCGCGTGCGCCGGCCTCGCGGTGGACTTTTCCAAGCAGCGCCTGACGGCCGCCACGCTCGGGCGCCTGGCCGCCCTCGCGAAGGAGCGCGACTTCGCCGGCGCGGTCGCGCGGCTCTTCGCCGGCGAGCCCGTGAACGTCACCGAGGACCGCCCCGCGCTGCACGTGGCGCTGCGCGGCGACGAGAGGGTGATGGCCGGTGGCGAGGACGTGCGCGCCCAGGTGAGGCGCTGCCTCGATCGCATGCGCGTCTTCGCCGCGGCCGTGCGCGACGGGTCGTGGAAGGGCGCCACGGGCCTGCCCGTCCGGCACGTCCTCTCGCTCGGCATAGGCGGCTCCTACCTGGGCCCGCGCCTGGCGGTGGAGGCCCTCGGGGCGATGGCCGACGGCCCGCAAGTCCGCTTCGTCGCCAACGTCGATCCGGCCGCCCTCGACGACGCGCTCGCGGGCCTGGATCCGGCCACCACGCTGGTGGTCGTCGCCTCCAAGACCTTCACCACGCAGGAAACGATGGCCAACGCGTCCGCCGCCCGGCGCTGGATCGCCGGCGCGCTCGGGGAGGCCGCCATCGCGAGGCACGTGGTCGCCGCCACGGCCAACGCGGCCGAGGCCGGGCGCTTCGGCATCCCGGAAGCCAACGTCTTCCCCTTCGGCGACTGGGTCGGGGGCCGCTTCTCGGTGTGGTCCAGCGTGGGCCTGCCCGTCGCGCTCGCCCTGGGCATGCCCGCCTTCGAGCGCTTCCTCGCCGGCGCCCACGCGGTCGACCTCGAGTTCCGCGGCGCGCCGCCGGAGCGCAACGTGCCGCTCCTGCTGGGCGCCGTGGGCGTGTGGAACCGCGACTTCCTGGGCATCCAGGCGCACGTGGTGCTGCCCTACGCGCAGCGCCTCGCCAGCCTGCCCGGCTACCTGCAGCAGCTCGAGATGGAGTCCAACGGCAAGCGCGTGGACGCCGGCGGCGAGCCGGTGCCGGTGCCCACCTGCCCCGCGCTCTTCGGCGAGGCGGGAACGCTCGGCCAGCACGCGTTCTACCAGTGGCTGCACCAGGGCACGGACGAGGCCTCCTGCGACTTCATCGTCGTCGCCCGCCCCATGGGCTCGCGCCCGGCCGAGCACGCCGCGCTGCTCGCCAACGCGCTCGCACAGTCGGAGGCCCTCATGACGGGGCGCTCCACCGGCAATCCGCACCGCGATTGCCCAGGCAACCGGCCCAGCACCACGATCGTGCTGCCGGAGCTCGACCCCGCGAGCCTCGGGGCGCTGGTCGCGCTGTACGAGCACAAGGTGTACGCCCAGGCGGTGCTCTGGGGCGTGAACCCCTTCGACCAGTTCGGCGTCGAGCTCGGCAAGGCGATCGCCGGGCGCATCCTGCCCGGCCTCGCCCCGGGCGGCACGGCCGACCTCCACCCGTCCACGCGCCACCTGCTCTCCCTCGTGCGCCGGGCCGCCGAGGCCGGCGCCGCCCGCTAGCCGCCATGGCGACCGACGACTTCAAGCGCATCGTCGAGACGCTCCGGACCGCGGTGGCGATCGCGGACCCGAAGGGCGTCGTCGCCTTCGCCAACCCCTCCTTCGTCCAGCTGGCGGGCGACCCGGGCCACGGCGTGCCCGGCCACGCGCTGTCCCTGTTCTTCCACAAGGACGACGCGAAGCGCGTGGCGCAGAACGTGGCGCGCATCGTGGACGGGAAGACCGCCTCCGCCCTCATCGACGCGCGCGTGGCCGCGACGGGCGACTGGGTGCAGCTGTCGCTGCAACCCGCGCTCGACGCGCGCGACAAGCCGGCCGGCGTCGTCGCGGTGCTGCACGACATCGCCGGCCAGCGCCAGACCGAGAGCGCCCTGAACCTCACCACCGCCCGCCTGATGGCGCTGGTGGAGGCCTCGCCCAACGCCGCGCTCATCGAGAACGCCGAGGGCGAGGTGGAGCTCGTGAACGAGGCGTTCTGCCGGCTGCTGGGCCTGGAGAGCGCGCCGCAGTCCCTGCTGGGCCTTCCCGCCGTCGAGGTGATCGGCCGCTCGAAGTCGGTGGACGCGAAGGCCCTCGCCAAGGCGCACCGCAAGCCCGACGCCACGGCGAGCATCCCCCTGGAGGGGCCCGACGGCCCCGTCGCCACGCTCGAGCGCCAGCCCCTGCTCGTGGACGAGGAGCCGGCGGGCGCGCTGTGGTCGTCGCACGCGGCCACGGCCGGGCCGGGCAACGGGGAGGACCGCGGCGCCTCCGAGATCGCGCTCATCGAGAAGATCGGCGCCGAGCTCTCCGTGGCGCTGGAGGGCCTCTCGGCGATCTCGATCCGCGCCCAGCAGATGGAGTTCGACCCCGCCCTCGTCGAGCACTTCCAGCGCATCCGCCACTCCACGGAGACGGCCCTGGTCGCCATCGGCGACCTGGTGGACTTCTCCAAGGTCGAGGGCGGCATCGAGCTCTCGGCCGCGGACTTCCGCCTGCGCGGCGCCGTCGCGGACCTCGTCAAGCGCGTCGTCCACGGCGCGGAGGAGAGCGGCTGCCGGCTGCGCGTGAAGGTCGAGCAGGACGTGCCCGACGTGCTCGAGGGCGACGTCGAGCGCCTGCAGCTGCTGCTGCGCAACCTGCTCGACAGCGCCTTCACCGTCTTCCCGGGCGCCGAAGTGCAGCTCGCCATCTCCCCGGAGTACACGACCGAGACGGGCATCCACCTCTCGTTCTCGGTCTCCGCGAGCGCGCCGGAGAAGGCCGCGCCCCGGTCGTCGGCCGAGGCGGGCATGGGGGTCGCCGTGGCGCGCTTCATGGTGAGCGCCATGGGCGGCCGGCTCGCCGTGGGCGCCCGCCCCGCCGAGCCGCTCTACGCCTTCACCATCGAGTTCCCCGTGCGCGGGGCCCCGCCGCCGCCGCGCCGCGCCACGTTCGTCTCGCTCGTGGGCATGCCCGTGCTCGTGGTGAGCGAGGACCCGGAGCAGCGCAACGACCTGTCGAACCGGCTTCGCGGCTGGCGCCTGGCGCCCATGGAGGCCGACAACGCGGCGATGGCCCTCGCGCTCCTGGAGCGCATGCACGAGGAGGGCAGCCCCATCCCGCTCATGCTGGTGTCGAACCGCATGGCGGTGCAGGACGGGTTCCTCCTCGCCTTCCGCGTGAAGAACCACCCGAAGCTCGCCCCCACGCTGGTGATGATGCTCGCCACCGAGGGCCGGCCCGGCGACGCGATCGCCTGCCGCGAGAACGGCATCGCCGCCTACCTGCGCTATCCGCTCGCGGACAAGCAGCTGAACGACGCGATCGTGGCCGTCACGGGCGCCTCCGTGGACGCCGACGAGACGCCCACGCTGGTCACGCGGCACTCCCTTCGCGAGCAGCGCAAGGGCGCCACGATCCTGCTGGTGGACCCGCACCGCGACAGCCACATGCTCGCCGCCCACATCCTGAGGAAGCGCGACTGCAGCCTGGTCGTGGCCGCCGACCTCGCCGAGGCCGTCGCGAGCCTGGACCAGGACCTCTACGACCTGGTGTTCGTGGACGTGGGGATCGAGGGGCTCGACGGGCCCGACGCCGCCGCGATCCTGCGCGGCCGCATCAAGCGCGACCCGCAGGCCACCCGGATCGTCGCGACCAGCATCGACCACTCGCCCGCGTTCCGCGAGGCCCGGCTCGCCGAGGGCTTCGACGACACGCTCGCCAAGCCCTTCCGCCGCGACAGCCTGTTCGCCATCCTCGCCTCCATCGGGCGGCTCCCCGACCCGCAGGACTAGGCCCGGGCCGGGCGGGCCGCGAGGATCGCGTCGGCGAGCTCGGCGAACCCCGCAGATCCCACCGACGGCGTCACGTAACGCGGCAGCGTGGCCATGAGGTCCGCCATGTCGCGCACGTTCGCCACGCCGACCGCGTTGGGGAAGAACGCGAACATCGGCTGGTCGTTGGGCGAGTCCCCCGCGAAGACGAAGCGCTCCTTCTCGCGCTCGAGGTCCACGCCGAAGTCCTCGAGCAGCGCCCGGCGCGAGGTGGAGAGCTTGTCGT
>CAZNWZ010000087.1:0-8183 GCA_964576455.1 uncultured Lysobacter sp. | reverse complement strand
CGCCGACCGCCGCGCCCTCGGCCGCGAGCGCGAGCGCGAGGTTCACCGCCGTCGTCGACTTGCCGACCCCGCCCTTCGCCGAGGCGACCGCGATGATGTTCTTGACCCCGGGGACGAGCTTGACCCCGCGCTGCACGGCGTGGGAGACGATGCGGCTCGTCATGTTCACGTTGACCGCGCCGACCCCCGGGATGGACCGCAGCTTCTGCGACACGAGCTTCTTCATCGGCTCGAGCTGCGTCTTCGCGGGATAGGCGAGCTCGACGTCGACCGCCACGTCGTTCCCCGACACCTTGACGTTCCGCGCCGAGCGCGTCGCCACGAGGTCCTTGCCGGTGTTCGGGTCGACGATCTCTTTCAGCGCGGACTGGACGTCCTGTTCCGTGAGGGGCATGAAGCAACTCCTGTAGTGCGGCCAGTCTAGCAGAGTCGATTTAGCCGCTTATCCACGCTAAACTCAGGGACTTACAAGAACGACCTGACGCATGCCGCGCCGCCTTTTCGTCACTACCGCCCTGCCGTACGCGAACGGCTCGTTCCACATCGGGCACATCATGGAGTACATCCAGGCCGACATCTGGGTGCGGTTCCAGCGGATGCAGGGCCACGCCGTCCATTTCGTCTGCGCGGACGACACCCACGGGGCGCCGATCATGCTCAAGGCCGAGGCCGAGGGGATCGCCCCGGAGGAGCTCATCGCGCGCGTGGCCGAGTCGCACCGGCGCGACCTCGCGCGCTTCGGGGTGAGCTTCGACCACTTCCACTCGACCCACTCCGAGGAGAACCGCCAGCTCGCCGGCGAGATCTTCGCGGCGCTTCGCGAGGCCGGCTTCATCGCGACCAAGACGATCGAGCAGTTCTTCGACCCCGTGAAGCGGATGTTCCTGCCGGACCGCTACATCAAGGGCGAATGCCCCAAGTGCGGGGCGAAGGACCAGTACGGCGACTCCTGCGAGAACTGCGGCGCCGTCTACACGCCCACGGACCTGAAGAACCCCGTCTCGGCGCTCACGGGCGCCACGCCGGTGATGAAGAAGTCGGAGCACTTCTTCTTCCGCCTCTCCGACCCGCGCTGCGTGGAGTTCCTGAAGTCCTGGACCCAGGACGGGCGCCTGCAGCCGGAGGTCGCCAACAAGGTCCGCGAATGGCTCGACGGCGGGCTCAACGACTGGGACATCACCCGCGACGCCCCGTACTTCGGGATCGAGATCCCGGGCGAGAAGGGCAAGTACTTCTACGTCTGGCTCGACGCCCCCATCGGCTACCTCGCCTCGCTCAGGAGCTACCTCGAGAAGAAGGGGCTCGACTTCGCCAAGGTCCTGGCCGACCCCAAGCTCGAGCAGATCCACTTCATCGGCAAGGACATCATCTACTTCCACACGCTCTTCTGGCCCGCCATGCTCAAGTTCGCCGGCCGGAAGGTGCCCGACAACGTGTACGTGCACGGCTTCCTCACCCTCACCGGCGAGAAGCTGTCGAAGTCGCGCGGCATCACCGTGAGCCCGCAGAAGTACGCGGAGCTCGGGCTCAACCCGGAGTGGCTGCGCTACTACCTCGCCGCGAAGCTCAACGCGCGCGTGGAGGACCTGGACTTCAACCCCGACGACTTCCTCGCGCGGGTCAACGCCGACCTCGTGGGCAAGTACGTGAACATCGCCAGCCGCGCCGCGGGCTTCATCAGCAAGCGGTTCAACGGGAAGCTCTCCGAGGAGCCGCTGTCGGCCGGGCGCGAGCTCAAGCACAAGCTGCGCGGCAACGTGGCCGCGCCCGCCCCCGACGACGAGGAGCAGGTGCCGGCCATCCTCTTCGAGGTGCGCAGCTTCGCCGACCAGATCGCCGCCGATTACGACGCGCGCGAGTTCGGCAAGGCCATCCGCCAGGTCATGTTCCTGGCCGACCGCGTGAACCAGTACGTGGACGAGCAGAAGCCCTGGGAGATCGCCAAGGAGGCCGGGCAGGAGGCCGCGCTGCAGTGGTTCTGCACGCTCTACCTCGAGCTCTTCCGCATCCTCACCATCTACCTGAAGCCGGTGCTTCCGAAGGTGGCCGAGGACGTCGAGGCCTTCCTCGGGCTCGCGAAGCCCCTCACCTGGGAGGACGTCCCCAGCGCCCTGAAGCCGGGGCACGTCGTGCAGCCCTACCGGCACCTGCTCTCGCGCATCGACCCGAAGCAGATCGAGCAGCTCCTCGAGCCGCCGGCCGAGGCGAAGCCGGAGGCGCCCAAGCCCGCGGCGGGCGAGGCGCCCGAGTTCCGGCTCGAGCCCGTCGAGCCGCCCAAGCCCGCGCCGATCCTCCCGGTGGGCGAGACGATCTCGATCGACGACTTCGGCAAGATCGACCTGCGCGTGGCCCGCATCGTGGACGCCGAGCTCGTGCCCGACGCCGACAAGCTCCTCAAGCTCACCCTCGACATCGGCATCGAGACCCGCACCGTCTTCGCCGGCATCCGCTCGGCCTACACGCCCAAGGAGCTGGTGGGGCGCCTCACGGTGATGGTCGCGAACCTCGCACCGCGCAAGATGCGCTTCGGCGAGTCCCAGGGCATGGTCCTCGCGGCCGGCGACGGCAGCTCCATCTACCTGCTCGCCCCCGACGCCGGCGCCACGCCGGGAATGCGCATCAAGTAGGCAAAAGGGCCCGCCGGTCTCCCGGGGGCCCTTCGGATTCGCGCGGATCTCCGCGCGGGTACTCAGCCGAACGTGTAGTCGACGGTTTCCTCGTCCTGCGCCGGAGCGGCCGCTTCCTCGACGGCGACCGGGCGATCCGGGCCATAGGTCATGTCCCAGACCTGGTCCTGCGGCGTCTCGAACATCGCCACCATCGCGAAAGCGGGAGCCGCCTGCACCGCCACGTCATCGCGGTCGTCCGCACTCGCCGGAACGAAAGCCACCGCGCCCAGCATCGCCACGACCGCCGCGCCCATCGAAATCTTGTTTTTCATTTTCATGTCGACCCTTCCCCGTGTCTTGTCGTCCAGTGCGGTGCCGCCCGACCCCGCTTGCCTGCGACGGACCCATCCTGCACACGCCGAAACGCCGTCACTGTGACCGACCGCACAAATCCCGGCAGCGCCGGATTACAGGAGTAAGGAGGGCCCGCCGGAGTGCATGCCGGCCGGAAAGCCCTCAGAATCCGGCCATGGCCCGACGCACACCCCTGTCGCCTCCTCCCTACGCCACCGACCGCGAGACCCTCGAGCGCGAGGTGGTCGTCGAGGTCTTCCGCGCGAGCGGTCCGGGCGGGCAGCACGTGAACCGCACCGAATCCGCGCTTCGCCTCACCCATCCGCCTTCCGGCGTGGTGGTCATCGCCCAGGACTCCCCTTCGCAGCACCGCAACCGCGACATCGCCTTCGAGCGGCTCATCGAGCGCCTGGTGCGCCTGAACCACGTCCCGAGGAAGCGCGTGCCCACGAAGCCCACGCGCGCCTCGAAAGAGCGGCGCATCGGCGAGAAGAAGCTGCGGGGCGTCACCAAGCGCGGCCGGGGGAAGGTGGGCCGCGATGAGTGAGGCGGCGTGCCTGCGCCTTCGCATCCACGGCGTCGTGCAGGGCGTGGGATTCCGCTGGTCGCTGCACCGCGAGGCCGTCCGGCTGGAGCTCGCGGGCTGGGTGCGCAACCGCCGCGACGGCACCGTGGAGGCGGTGGTGAGCGGGCCGGCGCCGGCGGTCGAGGCGCTCGTGGCCTGGGCGCGGCAGGGGCCGCCATCGGCGCGGGTCACGAAGGTGGAGGTGACGCCGGAGGCGGGTCGCTACTCGGCCTTCGAGCAGCACCCGACCGCGTGAGCGCCGCGGCCTAGTAGACGACCTCGACGTTGCCTTCCGAGAGCCACTCGGCCAGCGAGTCGAGCAGCGGCGCGGACACCTTCACGCGGTACTCGTCGGGCAGCCGGATGTCGCACTCTCCCTGGGCGTTGCGGTAGCGGATGGCCACTGCGCACTTGCCGCCCGTGTACGGGGCGAGGAGCGCGCGCAGCTTCGCCGAGTCCGCCTGCCCGTTGATCGACAGGCGCAGGCCGCGCGCGTAGGCGCTGCGGATCTCCGCGAGGTCCAGCAGCTTGTCCGCGGTGAAGCGGATGCCCCCCGAGAAGTCGTCCTGCGAGACGCGGCCCTGGACGACCACGACCTGGTCCTCCTGGATCAGGGCGCGCTTCTCGTGGAAGAGCTCGCCGAAGACGACCACCTCGAGCCGGGCGCTGCCGTCGTCCAGCGTGAGCACGGCCATGCGCCCGCGCCTCGAATTGCGCATCTGCACGCCGTAGATCACGCCGGCGGCCATCTGCGGCTCGTTGGCCGGCCGCAGGTCCGCGAGCGGCGTGCGCGCCACGCGGCGGATCTCGTCCCGCCAGGCGCTGAAGGGGTGGCCCGACATGTAGAAGCCCAGGCTCTGCTTCTCCGCGAGCAGGCGCTCGCGCTCCGGCCAGTCCGGCACCCGCATGAGCTCGAAGGCCTCGGCCGTGGCTTCCTCCGCGCCGCCGAAGAGGCTCGTCTGCTGGGCGAAGCGCTCCGCCTTCTCGGCGAGCTCGAGGGCCGCCCCCAGCGAGGCGGCGAGGCTCGCGCGGTTGGGCTCGATCGCGTCGAAGGCGCCCGCCTTGACCAGGGCCTCCATGGCGCGCCGGTTGACGATCCGCCGGTCGACGCGGCGGCAGAAGTCGCCCAGGTCGCGGAAGGGCCCTCCCGCCTCGCGCGCGGCCACGATGTTGTCGATCGCCTGCTCGCCCGTGCCCTTGACCGCCCCGAGCCCGTAGCGGATGCGCTTCGCGTCCAGCGGCGCGAAGCGGTAGCCTCCCGCGTTCACGTCCGGGGGCAGCACCTCGAGGCCGCCCGCGCGCGCGTCGTCGAAGATCACCTGCACCTTGTCGGTGTCGTTCATGACCGCCGACAGGTTGGCCGCGCAGAAGGCGGCCGGGTAATGCGCCTTGAGGAAGGCCGTCTGGTAGGCCACCAGCGCGTAGGCCGCGGAGTGCGACTTGTTGAAGCCGTAGCCCGCGAACTTCTCCATCTGGTCGAAGAGGACCGTCGCCTTCCTCTCCTCCAGCCCGCGCCCGGTGGCGCCCTTGAGGAAGATCTCGCGCTGCTGGGCCATCTCCTCGGGCTTCTTCTTGCCCATGGCCCGCCGCAGCAGGTCCGCGCCACCCAGGGTGTAGCCGCCGATCACCTGCGCGATCGTCATGACGTGCTCCTGGTAGGTCATGACGCCGTAGGTGGGATCGAGGATGTCCTTCAGGCGCGGGTCCAGGTACTCCCAGCGCTGGCGCCCGTGCTTGCGCTCGATGAACTCCGGGATGAGGTCCATCGGCCCCGGGCGGTAGAGCGCGTTCAGGGCGATCAGGTCCTCGAGCCGGTCCGGGCGCGCCTTCATGATGAGGTCGCGCATGCCCCGCGATTCGAACTGGAAGATCGCGACCGTGTTGCCCGAGGAGAAGATGCGGTAGGCGGCCGGGTCGTCGAGCGGGATCGCCTGGATGTCGAAGTCCGGCGCCCCCATCGCGCGCACGTGGCGCTCGCACTCGGCGATGATGGTGAGCGTCGTGAGGCCCAGGAAGTCGAACTTCACCAGGCCCGCCTTCTCCACGTCGTCCTTGTCGAACTGGCTCACCGTGGCGTTCGAGCCGTCCGCGCAGTAGAGCGGCGCGAAGTCCGTGAGCTTGCCCGGCGCGATGAGCACGCCCCCCGCGTGCATGCCGACGTTGCGCGTGAGCCCCTCGAGCGAGCGGGCGAGCCGCATGAGCTCGGCCACCTCCTCCTGCTCCTCGATGAGGCTCTTCAGCTGCGGCTCGGCCTTGATGGCCTCGTCCAGCGTGATGCCGAGCTGGAACGGGATCAGCTTCGCGATGCGGTCGACCTCGCCGAAGCCCATGCCCAGCACGCGCCCGACGTCGCGCACGACCGCCTTGGCCGCCATCGTTCCGAAGGTGGCGATCTGGGAGACGCTCTGCGCGCCGTATTTGCCCCGGACGTACTCGATCACCCGGTCGCGTCCGTCCTGGCAGAAGTCGATGTCGAAGTCGGGCATCGACACGCGCTCGGGGTTGAGGAAGCGCTCGAAGAGGAGCTCGTAGCGCAGCGGGTCCAGGCCCGTGATGCCGAGCGACCAGGCCACGAGCGAGCCGGCGCCGGAGCCGCGCCCCGGCCCCACCGGCACGCCGTTCCTCTTGGCCCAGTTGATGAAGTCCGCGACGATGAGGAAGTAGCCGGGGAAGCCCATCTGCTCGATGGTCTTCACCTCGTACTCCAGGCGCTCGAGGTAGCGCGGGCGCGCCGCCTCGCGCGCGGCCGGGTCGGGCCAGGCCTCGGCCAGGTGGTGTTCCAGCCCCTCGAGGGCCAGGGCGCGCAGGTGCTCGCCGACCGTGACGCCCGGCGGCGTCGGGAAGTCGGGAAGTCGGGTCTTGCCGAGCGTGAACTCGAAGGCGCAGCGGCGCGCGATCTCGACCGAGTTCTCGAGCGCCTCCGGGACGTCCGCGAAGAGCCCGGCCATCTCCGCCTGCGTCTTGAAATACTGGGACGGGCGGAAGTCGCGCGGCCGGCGCGCGTCGCCCAGGACCCAGCCCTGCGCGATGCAGACGCGCGCCTCGTGGGCCGTGTACTCCTCCGGCCGCACGAACTGCACCGGGTGCGTGGCCACCACCGGCAGCTCGAGCCGGCCCGCCAGCGCCACCGCGGCGCGCACGTAAGGGGCGCTGCGCTCGGGATCGGCGCGCTGCAGCTCCACGTAGTAGGCGCCCGGGAAGTCGCGGGCCCAGCCGCGGGCCAGCTCCTCGGCCTGCGCGGCGGCCCCTGCGAGGAGGGCCGCGCCCACGTCGCCCGACTCGGCGCCCGAGAGGACGATGAGGCCGCGCGCGCCCGCGAGCCATTCGCGCCGCAGTTCCGCGCGGCCGCGCCACTGGTTCTCGGCGTAGGCGCGCGTCACGAGGTCGCACAGGGCGAGGTATCCCGCCGTGTCGCGGCACAGCGCCAGGATGCGGAAGGGCTGGTCCCGGTTCCTCTCGTTGGTGATGGCCAGGTCGCAGCCGACGATGGGCTGCACTCCCCCGGCGCGGGCGGCGAGGTAGAACTTCATCGCCCCGAAGAGGTTCCCGGCGTCGGTGATGGCGAGCGCCGGCATGCCGTCGGCGGCCGCGGCGGCCACGGCGTCGTCCACGCGCGCCATGCCGTCCACGATCGAGTACTCCGTGTGAAGGCGCAGGTGGACGAAGCGGGGTGCGGGCATCGGGGCCGACGGGGGGGATTCGGCGGAAATTCTACACCCGCGGCGCGGCGCGGCCGCCTCAGCGGCGGTCGGCGAAGAAGCGCTTGAGGAGCGTGCCGCACTCCTCGGCGAGGACCCCTCCCTGGAACGCGGTCTGGTGGTTGAGCTTCGCCTCGGCGCTCAGGGCGACGACGCTGCCGCAGGCGCCGGTCTTCGGGTCGGGCGCCCCGTAGACCACGCGCGCGAGGCGGGCGTGGAGCATGGCGCCCACGCACATGGCGCAGGGCTCCAGCGTCACGTAGAGCTCGCAGCCGGGAAGCCGGTAGTTGCCCAGGCGGGAGGCGGCCTCGCGCAGGGCGACGATCTCCGCGTGCGCCGTGGGGTCGGCCGAGCCGATGGGGCGGTTCGAGCCGCGCCCGACGATTTCGCCGTCCTTCACCACCACGGCGCCCACGGGCACCTCGCCCGCGGCCGCGGCCGAGGACGCGAGCGCGAGCGCCTCGCGCATGAAGGCGGCGTCGCCTTCCGGATTGCCTGGCATTCGGACCGCTCCCTGCCGGAACCGCCGCCCCGGGCGGGGCGACCGGCCGCCATCCTACCTCGCCGGCGCCCGCCAGTCGCGGAACACGTCGAGGTCGAAGCCGTCGGGATAGAAGAGGTAGCCGGGCTTGTGGCCGGGCGTGTCGGTGACGCCGTACTGCCAGACGATCTTCTTGGTGGCCCGGTCGATCACCACGACGCGGTGGCGCAGGTCGTCGGCCACGATGACGTCGCCGGTGCCGGGCAGCTCGCGAGCGAGCGAGGGGTGATCCAGCATCTCCTCGCCGGACTTCGCGTCGTACTGCCAGATCACCTTGCGCGTGGCGGGGTCGAAGATCACGACGCGGCCGGGCTTGAAGAAGTCGGCCACGATGACGTTCTTCCCGTCCACCGTGGGGAAGGCGTCCGAGGGGTAGCGGATGTTGGGCGCCTTCACGCTCCAGACGACCTTGCCCT
>CAZNWZ010000086.1:0-8192 GCA_964576455.1 uncultured Lysobacter sp. | reverse complement strand
GCCGCCAGATCTCGGAGTACACGTTCAAGACCTTCGAGGCCTTCACGGCCGCGACCCTCATCTACATCGCGATCACGATGACGGTGATCCTCGCCATGCGCGCCCTCGAGAAGCGCGTGGCGGTGCCCGGCTACATCGCGCAGGGCGGGGGGCACTAGCGTGGTCGAGGCACGGGCCGGGGGAAAACATGGGTGAGATGGACTGGGGCGTCATCTGGAAGTACCGCGAGGCCCTGTGGGACGGCATGCTCACCTCGCTCAAGCTCTTCGCCATCGCGCTGGCCGGCGGCATCTTCTTCGGCACCCTGCTCGCCCTGGCGCGCCTGGCGCGCTGGAAGGCGCTCTCGGTGCCCGCGGCGGGGTTCGTGAACCTCATCCGCGCCATCCCCTTCATCATGGCGATCTTCTGGTTCTACTTCCTCACGCCGATGATCGTCTCGAAGTTCACCGGCCAGCAGGGAGAGGCGGTGGGACCGTTCACCTCGGCCGTGGTCGCCTTCATCATGGTCGAGTCGGCCTACTACTCGGAGATCATCCGGGCCGGCATCCAGTCGATCCCGCGCGGGCAGCCGTGGGCGGCCTACGCCCTGGGGATGACCTACCGTCAGTCGATGGTCCACATCGTCCTGCCGCAGGCCTTCCGCAACATGCTGCCCGTGATGCTCACCCAGGCGGTGATCCTCTTCCAGGACACCTCGCTCGTGTACGTGGTCGCGCTCAAGGACTTCCTCGGGGCGGCCTCCAAGGCCGGGCAGCTCACGGGCCGCATCGTCGAGCTCTACCTCTTCGTGGCCGTCGTCTTCTTCGTCATCTGCTTCGCCGCCTCGTGGGCCGTGAAGCGCCTGCAGGCGCGCCTCGCCGTCTCCCGATAGGACCCCACCATGAGCACCCCCGACGCGACCCCGGCCATGATCGACCTGCGAGGCGTGAGCAAGTGGTACGGCCCGTTCCAGGTCCTCAAGGACTGCACGACGCGCGTCGCCAAGGGCGAGGTCGTGGTGGTCTGCGGGCCGTCGGGGTCGGGCAAGTCCACCCTCATCAAGGCCGTCAACGGCCTCGAGCCCTTCCAGGAGGGCGAGATCCGCGTGAACGGCGTCTCGGTGGGCGACCCGAAGACGAACCTGCCGAGGCTGCGCGCCCACATCGGCATGGTGTTCCAGAACTTCGAGCTCTTCCCGCACATGAGCATCCTCCGCAACCTCTCCCTGGCGCAGATGAAGGTCCTGGGCCGCACCCGGGAGGAGGCCGAGGCCAAGGGGCTCTCGCTCCTGGACCGGGTGGGCCTGGTTGGCCAGAGGGACAAGTTCCCCGGCCAGCTCTCCGGGGGCCAGCAGCAGCGCGTGGCGATCGCGCGGGCGCTGTGCATGGATCCCATCGCGATGCTCTTCGACGAGCCCACCTCGGCGCTCGACCCGGAGATGATCAACGAGGTGCTCGACGTGATGGTGGAGCTGGCCCGCGAGGGCATGACCATGATGGTGGTCACCCACGAGATGGGCTTCGCGCGCAAGGTGGCCCATCGCGTGGTCTTCATGGACCACGGCCAGATCGTCGAGGACTGCACCAAGGACGAGTTCTTCGGCTCCCCGAGGTCCGAGCGCGCCCAGGCTTTCCTGTCCAAGATCCTGCACCATTGAGGCCGCCGGGCGCCCCGGCCCGGTTCTTGCCTTGTCCCGGGACAAGGATTGCCTTCAAAATCATTGACTAACCGGCTCTTTCCGACGAAACTTGGCGTCCATGAACCGCCTGACGGCCATCGGCCTCGTGTCCCTCGTCGCCTACGGGGTGCTTCTCGCCTCGATGTGGGACGAATCCCCGGCCCGGTCCGCCGCCGGCAACGGCGCCATCGTCGCCCGCGATGACGCGGCCCCGAACGCCGGGCCGGCCCCGGCCTCCGCAATCCAGGCACGGGAATCCGCGGCCCGGCCCCGCGTCGTGGCGGTCGCCCACCGCCCCGCCGCCGCGCCGGTCAAGCGACTCTCGGCCGTGGCGCTCGAGTTCCGGCAGACCCGCGACCTGAAGGCCTTCGTCGACGCCCTGCTCGCCCGCAAGGACAGCCTCGACCACGAGGAGCGCTACTTCCTCGCCCGCGCGCTCGAGACCTGCGCCTTCGCCACCGCCATGAACGACGACCTCGCCGTGACGGCCGAGAAGCGGCGCCGCCAGTTCGTGGCCACCCTCCCGCCCGGGGATCCCGACGCGGCCAAGCGCATCGCGGCCTACGACGCGGCCGACGACACCCTGCGCTGCCAGGGCTTCCAGGGCTCGCGCATCGCGCAGAAGCAGTTCGAGGACTACTACCGGCAGGCGAGCGAGGGCGGCGACGCCCGGGCGCAGGCGCGGATGCTCGTGGCCGAGCTCAACAAGAACCTCACCGCCCCCAAGGGCGGCTCGGAGGTCGCCAAGGCCGTGGGCAACGACGACTTCCAGCGCATCATCGGGCTCCTCGAGACGCGCGACGCCGAGGCGATGGTGATGGTGGCCCAGTTCCTCGCCCAGCACCGGCTCATCGGCGAGCTGCGCATCGGTCCCGCGGCCGAGGTCCCCGAGCCCTCCTCGCTGGTCGGCGCCTTCTCGCTCGTGGCCTGCGACTTCCAGCCCACCTGCTCCACCTTCGACCGCGAGGCCCTGCAGGCCTGCGCCTACGCGGGTTACTGCAGCGCCGGCTCCTACGAGGAGCTGTACGCCAACTTCCTCGCCTCGCCCTGGGCGTACGCGCAGGCCGTGCGCTACCGGGGCATCATCCACGACGCCATCGAGACGCGGAACTGGGGCCTGCTGGGCCTGCAGAAGCTGATCGGCGCGACGTCCCACGCCGCCCCCTGATCCCGGCGGCGTGGCTCCCTGGTACCGCCGCGACCCCGCCCGGGGCGTGATCGTCCTCGCCGTCCACGTCCAGCCGCAGGCCAAACGCACCGAGGTGGCCGGCGTGCACGGCGACAGCCTCAAGATCCGGCTCGCCGCGCCTCCCCTCGACAACCGCGCCAACGAGGCCCTGGTCGCCTTCGTCGCGGAGCGCTTCGGCCTCGCGCGCCGCGACGTGACGCTGGTCGCGGGGGAGAAATCGCGGGACAAGCGCCTGGAGGTACGGTCGTCCTCCGTGGATCCCGAGGTCGCGCTGGCCGCGCCCGGAGGGCGCCGGGCCCCCTAGCCCGCCAGCGCCCGGACGTGGCGCACCACGCTTCGGGCCAGCGCGCGCGTGTTGTAGCCGCCCTCGAGCGTGGAGACGATGCGGTCGCCCGCGTGGCGCTCGGCGACCTCCGCGATGCGGCACGTGATCCACTCGTAGTCCTCGTCCTCCAGCTGGAGGTGGGCCAGCGGATCCTCGCGGTGGGCGTCGAACCCCGCCGACACCATCACGAGCTGCGGCTCGAACCGCTCCAGGGCCGGCAGCCACGTGCGCTCGACGGCCGCGCGGAAGGCGGCGCTCCCGGTCATCGCGGGCAGCGGCACGTTCACGACGTTCCCGGCCCGCGTGTCGGCGCCGCAGAACGGGTAATAGGGGTGCTGGAAGGTGGAGCAGAACAGCACGCGCGGGTCGCCGCGGAACATGTCCTCGGTGCCGTTGCCGTGGTGCACGTCGAAGTCGAGGATCGCCACGCGCTCGAGCCCGTGCCGCTCCAGGGCGTGCGCCGCCCCCACCGCGACGTTGTTGAAGATACAGAACCCCATCGCCCGCACCGGCGTGGCATGGTGCCCCGGCGGACGGACGGCGCAGAACGCGCGCGTGACCGAGCCTCCCAGCACCAGGTCCGTGGCGCGCACCACGGATCCGGCCGCCCGCAGCGACGCGGCCAGCGAATCCGGGTTCATGGAGGTGTCCGGGTCGAGCCAGGCGTAGTCGTCTTCGGGCGCGGAGGCCTGCACGAGGTCGATATGGCCCTCGGCGTGCACCCGGGCGAGCTCCTCCGCCCGGGCGAGGGGCGCCTCGTACTCTTCCAGCTCCCCCCCGAAGCCCGAGGCGTCCAGGGCGTCCAGCACCGCCTTCAGGCGTTCCGGCGACTCGGGGTGGTGCATCCCCATCTCGTGCAGGATGCAGTCGGCGTGGGTGACGAGCGCGACCGACATGGCGGCTTTCTCCTCGGCAGCGGGCGGCTTCCGGGGGAGCCGCCCCGGGGCCGATGCAACTCTCCAGGGTGTTTCCGATCGAACGAGGACTTTAACACCGGACCGCCCCCCGTGACGGCCCCCTCGGGGGCGCGTGCTATCCTGAAAACGGGCCCGGCTCCGGCCCGACGACCCGAAACGGCTCCCGAAGCGACGCCATGCTGATCGACGCCCGCGCCCGCCTTGCCCCCAACCCCGTCGAGGACGTGGTCGCCCGCGCCTCGCGCGTGATCCTGGGCAAGGAGCGCCAGATCCGCCTGGCCATGGCCTGCATCCTGGCGCGCGGCCACCTGCTCATCGAGGACGTCCCGGGCGTGGGCAAGACCACGCTCTCGCAGACGCTCGCGCGCCTGCTGGGCCTGGAACACCGCCGGATCCAGTTCACCTCGGACCTGCTGCCGGCCGACGTGATCGGCGTGTCCATCTTCGACCGCGAGAACTCCACCTTCCGCTTCCACCCGGGGCCGATCTTCTCGCAGATCATCCTCGCCGACGAGATCAACCGGGCGAGCCCCAAGGCGCAGAGCGCGCTGCTGGAGGCCATGGAGGAGCACCAGGTGACGGCCGAGGGGCAGACGCGCGCGCTGCCCGTGCCCTTCTTCGTGATCGCCACGCAGAACCCGCTGCACCAGGTCGGCACCTTCCCGCTCCCGGAATCGCAGCTGGACCGCTTCCTCATGCGCCTGCGCCTGGGCTACCCGGACGCGCGCGCCGAGCGCGAGCTGCTCAAGGGCGAGGAGCGCCGCGACCTCATCTCGCACCTCGAGCCGGCCATGACCGCCGCGCAGCTCCTCGAGCTGCAGCGCGCCGTCACCGCCACGCAGGTCTCGGAGGCCCTCCTCGACTACGTCCAGGCCCTCGTGGCCCACACCCGCGTCTCGCCCAAGTACGCGCAGGGCCTGTCGCCGCGGGCCGGCCTCGCGGTCCTGCGCGCCGCCCAGGCCTGGGCCCTCATGCAGGGGCGCCGCCAGGTGCTGCCGGAGGACGTGCAGGCGGTCCTGCCGGCCGTCGTGGGCCACCGGCTGCACGGCACCGGCGAATCCCAGAAGGGCGGCTTCGACGCGGCCGCGGACCTGCTCACCGCCGTTCCCATCCCGTAGCGCGCCGGCGATGTTCGCCAACGCGAGGCAGTCGATCGCCGACTGGATCTTCCGGGCGAGGACGCCGGAGTCGCCGCCGGTCACCCTCGTCCAGCGGCGCATCTTCATCCTGCCCACCAAGCAGGGCTACCTCTTCGGCCTGGTCCTCGCGGTGCTGCTGCTCGCCTCGATCAACTACGCCCTCTCGCTCGGCTTCGTCCTCACCTTCCTGCTGGCCGCCATGGGCGGGGTGGCGATGCTGCACACCTGGCGCAACCTCGCGCACCTGAAGCTGCGCCCCGGGCGCTGCGACCCGGTCTTCGCGGGCGACACGGCGCAGTTCCGCGTCGTGCTCGAGTCGCCCTCGCGCGAGCGCTTCGCCGTGGCCATCCGGCGCCGCGACGGCGAGCCCGCGTTCGTCGACGTGCGCGCGGGCGAGCACGCCGTCGCGACCCTGTCGGTGCCGGCGATGCGGCGCGGGCGCCTGCGCTGCGGCCGCCTCGAGATCTTCACGCGCTATCCGGTCGGGCTCTTCCACGCCTGGTCGTACTTCGACTTCGGGCTCTCGGCCATCGTCTACCCGCGCCCCGCTCCCGAGGCCGGCCTGCCCCCCCAGCAGACGATGGCCGGCGACGACGAGGGCATCCCCGTCCCGGGCGACGAGGACTTCGCCTTCCTGCGCCCCTACCACGCCGGCGACGCCCCCAAGCTGATCGCCTGGAAGGCGCTCGCCCGCGGCGACGACCTGCTCACGAAGGAGTTCCAGGCCACGGCCTCGGCGGAGCTGTGGCTCGACTGGATCGACGCGCGCGCACCGGACCCGGAGGCGCGGCTGTCCGTCCTGGCGCACTGGGTCATCGAGACCGAGCGCCTGGGCCAGAGCTACGGCCTGCGGCTGCCGGGCGTGTCGATCGCGCCCGGCCGGGGCGAGGCGCACCGCGCCCGCTGCCTCGAGGCGCTCGCCCTGCACGGGGAGGTCCCCGAGACATGAGCGGCGCGATCCCCAACGCCGCCCTCGACGTGCGCAACGTGATGTGGCTCCTCGCGGCGATGGCCTTCGTCGTGGCGCCCCACGCCCTGCGCCTGCCGGAATGGGTGGGCCTCTTCTTCGGCACCGTGGTCGCCTGGCGGGCCTGGATCGCGTGGCGCGCCGCGCGCAACCCGCCGCGCTGGCTGGTCCTCGCCCTGACCGTGGGCGCGGTGGCGGCGACCTTCTTCGCCTGGGGCCGCATCATGGGGCGGGACGCGGGCACCACGCTCCTGGTCCTCATGGCGGGGATGAAGCTCCTGGAGATGAAGACCTCGCGCGAGGTGGTGCTGGCGATCCACCTCGGGTTCGTCCTCGTGATGACGAACTTCCTCTTCTCGCAGTCCATCCCGCTGGGCCTCTACATGCTGGCGTGCGTGTGGCTCTTCGTGGCCACCCTCGTCGGCTATCACCGGGGCGTGGGCCGCACGCCCACCGTGAGGGAGCGCCTGGTGCCGGCGGGCCTCCTCCTCGTGCAGGCCGTTCCGCTCATGCTGGTGTTCTTCATCCTCTTCCCGCGCGTGCAGGGCCCGCTGTGGGCGCTTCCCCAGGACGCGCGGGCGGGCATGTCGGGGCTGTCCGACACGATGACGCCGGGCAACATCTCGAAGCTCATCCAGTCGGAGGCCACGGCCTTCCGCGTGCAGTTCGAGGGCGAGATCCCGCCCTACCACACGCTCTACTGGCGCGGGCCGGTGCTGTGGACCTTCGACGGGCGCACGTGGAAGGTGCCGGAGTTCAACGTCTCGGGCTCGATGGCCTACGCGCGCGCCGAGCGCCCGGTGCGCTACGCCATCACGGTCGAGCCGCACGGCAAGCACTGGCTCTTCTCCCTCGACGTGCCGGCCACGCTCCCGCCCTTCTCGGGCATCCGCCAGGACCTGCAGATCCGCTCCGTGCGGCCCGTGGACACGCGCGTGCGCTACGAGATGACCTCCTGGCTCGACTACCGCTACGGCGAGAGCCTGCCCGCCGCCTTCCGGGCGATGGCGCTCTCGTTCGACGAGCGGCGCAACCCGCGCACCGTCGCGCTCGGCCGGCAGTGGGCCGCCGAGTCCTCCAGCCCCACCGAGGTGCTCAACCGCGCCCTGCGCCTGTACAACACCCAGTTCATCTACACGCTGGAGCCGCCGCTGCTCACCTCCGAGCACCCGTACGACGAGTTCCTCTTCGAGACCAAGCGCGGCTTCTGCGAGCACTACGCGGGCAGCTTCGCGCTGCTCATGCGCGCCGCGGGCGTCCCGGCGCGGGTCGTCACGGGCTACCAGGGCGGCGAGGTGAACCCGCTGTCGCGCGAGCTGCTGGTGCGACAGGCCGACGCGCACGCGTGGGTCGAGGTCTGGCTGCAGGGCCGCGGCTGGGTGCGCATCGACCCGACCTCCGTGGTGGCCCCCAACCGGATCGACAGCGGCATCAACGCCGCGCTCGGTCCCATCGGCGTGATCCCGGCGCTCATCGCCGCCGACCGCCTGGGCGTGCTCGCCAACCTGCGCTTCGCGTGGGACGCGCTCAACAGCCAGTGGAACCAGTGGGTGCTGGGCTACAACGTGGACCGCCAGCGCCAGTTCCTCGCGAGCCTGGGCCTGGAGATCGCCGACTGGAAGCGCCTCGCGATCTGGCTCACCGTCGCGACGCTCGCGGTGGGCGGCCTCGTCGGACTGGGCCTGGTGCTGCGCGACCTCCCCGTGCGCCGCGACCCGGCCGTCGTGGCGTGGGAGCGCTTCTGCGCCAAGCTCGCCCGGACGGGCCTCGTGCGCGCGCCCCACGAGGGCCCCCTCGACTTCCTCGCGCGCATCGAGGCCGCGCGCCCGGCCGCCGCCGCCGAAGCGCGCGCCATCGTCGAGCGCTACGTCGAGGCCCGCTACGGCGAGGGCATCTCCCGCCCCGAGTCCCGCCAGCTCCTCGCCCGCGTCCGCCGCTTCCGCCCCGCATGAGCGCTCGCAGTCGGCGGTGTCGAATCGCTGACGACGCTCGTTAGCT
>CAZNWZ010000085.1:0-8238 GCA_964576455.1 uncultured Lysobacter sp. | reverse complement strand
TGTGGCGAAGGAGCAGGGGCAGCACCGCGCGGCCGATGCAGCCGAACCCCACGATGAGCAGGCGGCCGGGGTAGGTGGTGAGGACTTGGGAGGGAGGCATTGCCGTCGTCGTTGTCGTGTGCGCACGCGATATTAGCCGCTTCGGGCGCCGAGGAGTTTGACGATCGACAGGACGGCCGTGCCCCGCTTCCCCTCAGCAGCCCTGGTTCCTGATCGCGGGATCGCGCGAGATCGTCGTCGAGCCGTCGGTGACCTCGATGGCGTACTCGTAGAACTCGGCGTAGTCGTTGTAGTCCATCCACCGGAACTGCGTCCCCGAGTTCTTCGGGCTGTGGAACTGCCCGTGCCCGGCGGCGACGTACCTCGCGTGGTCGCGCTGGATCGCGTTCTCGTAGGCCGCCAGGCCCCGGCCCCCGGACTTCACGAGGTCGATCCAGCGCTGGTCCCGGCGCTGCAGGAGCCACGCGAGCCGGGCCGTGCCGTCGGCGGGCTTGATGCGGATGCCGTTCTCGGTGAATCGCCAGCGCCGGTTCCGAAGCGTCCAGATGATCTCGGCGTTGGCCGCCTTGAACGGGACGGTGGCGACCTCCGGATCCACGTGGATGCCGTTGGCGTCAACCGTCACCGTGATCCTGATCTTCTTTCCCATCGTCACCTCCCCACGGACATGAGCCGGCCGCCCTCGCCCGCCCGGGCCAGCTCGTTGGCAAGGCCGGCATGGGCGGGATGCCGGTAACTCGACTTCTCGACCCGCGCCGCGAGCGCGCGGGCCTCGCCTTCCTCGCCCAGGCGCAGCCGCGCGCGGGCCAGGAGCGTGATGGCCGGGAAGTTGTCGTGGGCCGCCAGGGGCTGCAGCCGCCGGGCGGCGTCGCGCCAGCGATCGAGCGCGTCGTCGCGCCGGCCCTCGCGGGAGCGAAGGTCGCCGGCCACCAGACCGACCCGGCCCACGATCTCGGCCTGGAGCCGGTTGAGCTGCCCGCCGGCAGACTCGATTCGACGGACCTTGGCGAGGAAGGCGTCGGCCTCGCCGGCGGGCGCGGCGCGTCCCTCGGTGTTGGCGAGCTGCGCCTCGAGCGCGAGGAGCAGGCCCTCGAGGCTCACGTGCCAGTTGAGCGCCGTGGCGTCGCTCGCCAGCAGGCGCGCGGCGTCGGCGCGAACCTGCGCGAGGATCGGGCGCGCCTCGTCCCGCCTTCCCAGCGCCAGCGCCACCTCCGCCAAACGCAGCCGGTTGAAGCAGGCCTCGGAGAGCCAGAAGAGGTTCTCGCCGTCGGCGGCGACGAGCGCCTTCGCCGCCTCCACGGAGGCTCTCGCGTCTGCGTGGGCGCCCGGCGCGTCGCCGAGGTAGAGCCGAAGCCGCGCGAGCTCGAAGCCCGCGTTGGCGCCGTCGCGAAGGACCCGCTTGTCGCGCGCGGCGTCGGGCATCGCCCGCAGGACCCCGAGCCGCGCCCGCTGCGCCTCGATTGCGGCGGCGTAGTCCCCCGAGGCCTCGTGCGCCTTGGCGATCCAGCCCCAGGCATCGGCCAGGTCGAAGGCGACCGCCGGCCGCGCGCCCACGAGCGAGGCGAAGGCATCGCGGGTCTCCGAGAAGGCCGCCAGCGCCTCCGCGACGCGGTCGCGGTCGAGCAGGACCACGCCCAGGTTCTGGCTGGCGTACGCCGGCTCGAGCCGCCAGTCGGCGTTGGCCGCGTCGAGGCGCACGAGCCGCCTCGCCAGGTCGCGGTACTGCAGGAACGCCTTCTCCGCCGCCTCGGCCTTGCCGCGCCGCCAGGCGACGTAGCCGACCCAGTACACGCTCTGCGCGTGCTCGAAGATGCGCTGGCCGTCGTCGGGATGGCGGGCGAGGAGCTGCGCCGTGGTCTCGGCCGCGCTCGTGAAGGCGGCGAGCGCCTCGTCGAGCTGGCCGCGCTGCTCGCGGATTTCGCCGATGAGATGCTGCGCGCGCGAGCGCTGCCCGAGCGCCCGGGCGTCGAGCTGGTCCGGGTCCTGGTTCGCGTAGTAGGCGAGCGCCTTCTCGCCCACGGCATCCAGGGCGTCGAGGCGCCCGACCGGCTCGAGGCGGCGGCGAAGGTCGCCGAGCATGAACCCCAGCAGGTCCTCGGCCTGCTCGCGCTGGCTCCGGGCCTCGGCACGCGAATGCAGCGCCACGGCCGTGAGCACCGTCATCGCGGCCATGCCCGCCGTCGAGGCGGCGGCGATCCACGCCAGCCGCCGCACCCGGCGCTGCGCGTCCCGCCGCACGAGGTCGTCGAGGTCCACGGCCGGCCGGAGCATTCCCGCCACGAGCTTGAGCAGCGCGAGCCGCCGGCCGTCGCCCCTCGGCCGGAGGTCGGCCGCCACCGGCTCCGGCGCGGGGACGCCCGGCCCGCCGCCCGCCGGCGTCGAGAAGCGCAGCGCCTCCGGGAAGCACTCCTCGCCTTCCCGGCCGGCGGTCCGGCTCGCGAACGGCTCCCCGGATGCGATGACCGCCAGCACGCGCGAGCCGCCGTGCAGCGCCTTGAACTCCACGATCTCGCGGTTGACCCAGTCCGAGCGCGCGGCATCGGGCGAGCACACGACGACCAGGAAGCGGCTGCCCGCGAGGGCCTCGCGGACCGTGGAGCCGAGGTCGCTGCCGGCCTGCAGCTCCTCGCGATCGCGGAAGACGGGCTTCAGGTGCGCCGGCACCTCCCCCAGCGGCGTCGGACGCCCCACGAGGCGCCGCGGCACGCGATAGGTCTCGAGGGCGCGCTGCAGCGCCGCGGCGACAGCCGCGTCGCGGTGGCTGTAGCTGATGAAGGCCCAGTATTTCGGCGCGCCCGGTTCCACCGCTCCTCCCCTGGTCGCCGCCAGAATCGCGTGGGCGGATGGTACCCCCGATCGGGCGCGAGGGACCGGGAGGGAGTGTGGGATAATTCCACCCCCGCCCCGCGCCCGCATCGCCAAGGACCCGCCGTGAAGAAACTCGCCGCCCTCGTCGCCTCGCTCGCCCTCGCGATCCTCGCCGCCGGCTGCGGCGGCAGCAAGGGCAGCCCGGCGGACTACCCGCAGGACTTCAAGGTCGTCGCGGGCGACGGCGCGGTCAGGGTCACGTGGACGGCGGAGCCCGACGTCGAGTACTGGGTCTTCTGGGGCAAGGGCAGCAACATCACCACGGTCAACTGGGTCTCCCAGGGCGGCGCCGTCATCGCCAAGGCGACCTCCCCGCTGGTCATCCCGCGCCTCACCAACGGCGAGACCTACTCCTTCACCATCAACGGCCGCAAGGACGGCGGGCCGGGCGGCGAGGGCGCGCCCACGCAGGTGGCCGTGCCGCAGTTCGCCGGGGCCAACTGGAGCGCCGGCGCGCCGATGGGCACCGGCCGACTCAACGCCGTGGCCGGCGGCGCGAGCCCCACGGGCTACCTGACGATGGCCGCGGGCGAGGGCGGCACGATCTATTCCCGCAACGCGCTCGGCGAGACCACGACGCCCGCCAACCCCACCGCCCCCGCCACGCTGAACTCCATGGCGTACGGCACCGCGGGTTGGCTGGCCGTCGGCGCCGGCGGCACGGCGGTCGCCGCGCTCGACGGCGTCACCTGGGAATCCAAGCCGACCAGTGTCACCGCCAACCTGAACGGCATCTCGGCGAGTCCCCTCGGCGGCTACATCGTCACCGGCGCCGGCGGCACGATCCTGCTGGCTTCCGTCGGCGCGGCCTGGACGCCGGCCACCGCCACGGGGACGACCAGCGACCTTCACGCGGCCGTCCTCGGCGACACCCGCTACGTGGCCGTCGGCGCCGGCGGGACCATCGTCACGTCCACGGACGGCCTCACCTGGGCGGCGACGCCGTCGGGCACGGCCGTCGACCTTCGCGGCACGGCCTTCGCGAGCCTCTCCACGACGACGGACGGCGTCGTCACCACGACCCCGACCTACGTCGCCGTCGGCAGGGCTGGCACGGTCCTGCGCAGCAACGACGGCCTGGCCTGGACCGCCGTCGCGCCCTTCACGGCCGGCGACCTGAACGCGGTGACCTACGGGGGCCAGTTCGTGGCGGTGGGCGCCGCGGGCGGCATCTTCACGAGCCCCGACGGCATCACCTGGACGGCGCGCAGCTCCGGCACCACGGCCGACCTGACGGCGATCACCCGGACGCAGCTCGGCTACAGCGCCGTGGGGACAGGCGGGACGATCGTCTCGTCGTTCTAGGCCCCCCGGGGTGGGCAAGAGTCGGTAACGCGCCAACCGCGCCGATACCCTACAATTCGCCCCCCGAAACCCGCATTTCGTCCCACGCCGGTGGCCACGAGCCCCGGCGGTGGCCTACCCTCCCGCATCTTTCGCCACCCGGAAGAACCGCCATGACGCTTCGCCCCGCCCTCGCCCTCGTCCTCGCGCTCGCCCTGGCCGCCTGCGACAAGGGGCCGGCCGCGCCCCAGAAGGGCGCCAACGCCCCGGCCGGGCCGCCCCTGCTCCTCGCGAACGAGGACGTCCTCACCGTCCGGGCGGGCACGCTCGCCTCCGGCCCGGTCATCACCGGCTCGGTGCAGCCCGAGCGCCGCGCCGACCTGCGGGCGGAGGTCTCCGCGATCGTCCTGCAGGTGCTGCGGGAGAACGGCGACGCCGTGCGCCGCGGCGACCTGCTCGTGCGCCTCGACGACACCGCCATCCGCGACGGGCTCGCCTCGGCCGAGTCCGCCCAGCGCGCCGCCGCCCAGGCCTTCGAGCAGGCCGGGCGCCAGTTCGAGCGCATGCGGACGCTGCGCGGCTCCGGCATGGCCTCGGCGCAGCAGCTCGAGGACTCGGAGGTGCGCCGCAACAACGCGCAGAGCGACCTCGAGGGCGCCAAGACGCGCGTCGTGCTCGCCCGCCAGCAGCTGCAGCGCACCGAGGTGCGCGCCCCCTTCGACGGCGTGGTGAGCGACCGCAAGGTCTCCGCCGGCGACACGGCGCAGGTGGGCAAGGAGCTCCTCAAGGTGATCGACCCGGCCAGCATGCGCTTCGAGGGCCTGGTGTCCGCGGACGCCATCGGCGCCGTGAAGGCCGGGCAGAACGTGAGCTTCCGCGTGAACGGCTACCCGGACCAGCTCTTCACGGGCAAGGTCCGGCGCGTGAACCCGGCGGCCAACCCAACCACCCGCCAGGTGGAGGTGCTGGTGGACTTCACCGGCGACAAGCAGCCGCGGCTCGCCGGCCTCTACGCCGAGGGCCACGTCGAGACCGCCACGACCGCGAGCCTCATGCTGCCCGCGACGGCCCTCGTGCGCGACGGCGACCGCACCTCCGCCTGGCGCGTGAGGGAAGGCAAGCTCCAGAAGGCCACGCTCGCCCTGGGCGAGCGCGACCCGCGCACCGGGCTCTTCGTCCTGAAGGGCGGCCTCGAGGAGGGCGACCAGGTCATCCGCCACCCCAGCGCGCTGCTGAAGGACGGGCAGCTCGTGCAGGCCGCGGCGCCCCCCGCGCCCACGAAGGCCGCGGCGAAGGACGCGCCCGCCCCGGCGCGCAACTGAGCGAGGAGGCGCGCCATGCTGCTCTCCGACTTCAGCATCAAGCGCCCGGTGGCGATGGTCGTCGTGATCATCGGCCTCATGTGCCTGGGGCTGCTCGCCCTGAAGAACCTGCGCGTGAACCAGATCCCGGACGTCGAGCAGCCGGTGATGGTGGTGCGCATCCCCTACCCCGGCGCCTCGCCCGAGACGGTGGAGCGCGAGATCGTCAACCGCGTCGAGAAGTCGCTGCAGTCGATCCCGCAGGTCTACCAGATCCGCTCCACCGCGGCCGAGAGCCAGGCCACCATCGTGATCATCTTCAACTTCAAGAAGAACATGGTGGAGGCCTCCGACGAGATCCGCAACGCCATCGCCTCGGTGCGCCACAAGCTGCCGGTGGAGATGCGCGAGCCGATCCTGCAGCGGATCGACCCCTCGGCGCAGCCGATCATGCAGATGGCGCTGTCCTCCTCGACCCAGAAGCACGCGGAGATCTCCCGCCTCGCGGAGGACGTGCTCGCCGACCGCTTCCGCGGCATCGACGGCGTGGCGGTGGTCAACGTGAACGGCGCGCTGCGCCGCGAGCTCTCCGTGCTGCTGCGCGCCGAGAAGCTGCGCGAGTTCAACGTGTCCGTCACGGAGGTGGTGAACGCGCTTCGCATGCAGAACACGACCGCACCCGTCGGGCGCGTCAAGGGCCCCCTGGACGAGCAGAGCATCCGCCTCGTGGGCCGCCTCGAGTCGCCGGCCGAGTTCGAGCAGATGGTGATCAAGCGCCGCGGCAACGAGGTGGTGCGGCTGGGCCAGGTGGCGAGCGTGAGCGACGGCTTCGCGGAGCTCGCGAGCTTCAGCGTGCGGAACGGCCACCCCAACGTGGGCATCTCCGTGACGCGCTCGCGCGACGCGAGCACGGTCACCGTGGCGGGCAAGGTCCGCGAGATGGTGAAGGAGATCAACAAGACCCTGCCCCAGGGAACGAAGCTCGAGGTCACGCAGGACGGCGGCGAGGACGCCGAGGCGAGCCTGAAGAACGTGATCGAGGCCCTCGTCTTCGGCGCCATGCTCACGATCTTCGTGGTCTACGCCTTCCTCAACTCGTGGCGCTCGACCCTCATCACGGCGCTGTCGCTGCCGACCTCCGTGATCGCGGCCTTCATCGCCATCTGGGCGAGCGGCTTCACGCTCAACTTCATGACGCTGCTCGCGCTCTCGCTCGCCATCGGCGTGCTCATCGACGACGCCATCGTGGTGCGGGAGAACATCGTGCGCCACATGGAGCGCGGCGCCGACCGCCTCACCGCCGCGCGCAACGGCACCGCCGAGATCGGGCTCGCGGTGACCGCGACCACCTTCTCCATCATCGCGGTGTTCATCCCCGTGGCCTTCATGGGCGGCGGCGCCGGCGAGTGGTTCCGCCCGTTCGCCCTCACGGTGGCCACCTCGGTGCTGGTGAGCCTCTTCATCTCCTTCACGCTCGACCCGATGCTCTCGGCCTACTGGGGCGACCCCGTGGGCTACCAGCACCAGGAGAAGAAGGGCGTCCGCCGCTGGCTCGGCCGATTCAACGACTGGTTCGACCACCAGGCCGACCGCTACGGCAACGTGATCGCCTGGGCGCTGCACCACCGCAAGTGGATGACCGCCATCGCGGTCGCGAGCTTCGTGGGGGCGCTCGCCCTCCAGGCCACCGTGGGCGGCTCGAGCTTCCTGCCCGCCTCGGACGTGGGCGTGGTCGCGATCGAGGTGCGCACGCCCTCGAGCGCGAGCCTGGAGTACGCGCGCCTCAAGGTGGAGTCCGCCGCCGAGCTCGCGCGCACGCTTCCCGAGACCAAGGCCACCAACAGCCAGGTGAACGCCTCCGGCGGGCGCGTGTACGTGGACATCGGCAAGAGCACCGAGCGCAAGCGCTCGGCGGCGCAGATCGCCGTGGAGCTGCGCGGCCACATGGTGCGGCTGGTGGGCGCGGAGTACGTCGTCCTCGACGACCTGAACAACGGCGCCCGCAAGCCCGTGCAGATCCTCTTCTCCGGACCGGACTCGCGCCGGCTCATGGCCATCACGGGCGAGTTCATGGAGCGGCTCAAGAAGGTGCCGGGCGCGGTGGACGTGGGCCTGTCGGAGCAGGAGCCCAAGGACGAGCTCAAGATCGAGATCGACCGCGGGCTCGCGAACGCCATGGGCATCTCCGTGGGCGACGCCGCGCAGGCGCTGCGCGTGGCCTTCGCCGGCGTCGAGGTGGGCGACTGGGTGGACCCCACCGGCGAGTCGCGCGACGTGGCCGTGCGCCTGCACCCGGAGGACCGCGTGGACGCCTCGAACATCGAGCACCTGCCCATCTCCGTGACGGGCACGAACATGATGGTGCCGCTCGACCAGATCGCCACCATCACCATGGGCAAGGGGCCGGCCACGATCCAGCACCAGGACGGCAAGCGCATGATCGCGGTGTCGGCCAACGCCCAGGGGCGCTCGCCCGGCGAGGTGACCAAGGACGCGATGCGGATCGCGAAGCAGCTCGAGTACCCGCCCGGCTACGGGCTGGAGCTGGGCGGCGCCTCCCGCGACCAGCAGGAGGTGTTCTCCGAGATGGGCATCGCCCTCGTGATGGGGATCGCCCTCATGTACCTCGTGCTGGTGATGCAGTTCGGCTCGTTCACGGCGCCCCTGCCCGTGATGCTCTCGCTGCCGCTCTCGCTCATCGGCGTGGTGCTGGCGCTCCTCGCCACGCGCGGCACGCTCAACCTCATGAGCTTCATCGGCGTGATCATGCTCATGGGCCTGGTGG
>CAZNWZ010000084.1:0-8309 GCA_964576455.1 uncultured Lysobacter sp. | reverse complement strand
GCTCGTCCGGCGCGTAGGTGACGATGGAGATCGAGAGGGAGGCGCCCGCCATGGCCGTCGATTATGCGCGGGGCAGGAAGCGCTCGGAGGCCGCGAGCACGGCCTCGACGCCGATCTCGTGCATGCACCGCGGCGCCGGGCATTCCGACACCCCGCGCGAGCAGCGGCGCACCCACGCGACGTGGCGCTTGAAGAGCACGTCCTGGTCGCGGCACGGGAAGGGGTCGATGGCGACGCTCGCCCCGGGGCAGTCCGCCCAGAAGCGCCCCTGGCCGCCCATCACCGGGCCGCTGGGGCCGTAGATCACGACGGTCGGGGCGAAGGCCGCGCGGGCGATGTGGGCCACGCTCGTGTCCCCCGAGACCACGAGGGCCGCGTGCGACGCGAGGTCCCAGAGCTGCGGCAGGTCCACGCGCCCCGCGAGGCTCGGCCAGCGGTCGCCGCCCGGGATGGCCGCGACGAGCGCTTCCTCGCCGGGCCCGGCGCTCCAGCAGGGCGCCAGCCCCCGCGCCTGCAGCGCCGAGGCGAGCTGCGCCCAGCGCTCCGGCAGCCAGGTCTTGTGCCTCGTGCTCGCGCCCACGTGCAGGAGGGCGTACGGCCGCTCGGGGCGCCCGTAGGGGCGGCAGGGCGGGGCGGGCCACTGCCCCTTCGCGTAGGGGGCGGGCGGATCGCCGGGGACGAGCGTGGCCACGAGGTCCGACCACGCCATGGGCGCGGCCGGCATGTCCACGAAGTCGGTGACGGGCCAGCGCTTGTACGCGGCGGGCTCGCCCGAGAACGCCACCACGCGCCGCGCCCCGATGGCGCGGGCCAGCCAGGCGAAGCGCGTGTCGCCGTTCACGAGCGCGAGGTCGAAGGGCCCCAGCGCCCACAGCGCCTCGAGGCTGGCCGGGTCGCCCGCGCTCCAGCCCACGGGCTCGGCCCCGTAGGGCCTGCCCGCGAAGAGCGGCACGAAGGCGCGCGGCATCACGTGCACGATTTCGGCCCGCGGGTAGCGCTCGCGCAGCTTCGCCACGCAGGCCGCCAGCAGCACGGTGTCGCCGAGCAGGGAATGGTGCGGCAGCAGGATGCGCGCGGGCGGGTCCGCCGCGGGCCCCTCGCCCCTCGCCATCCGGCCCAGCGCGCGCGCGTGGATCGCGAGCCAGGTGCGCGAGCGGGAGGACATCGCGGGGCCTACTTCACCACCCGCAGGCGGAAGAAGAGGCTGTTGGCGGGGAACATCCACGCGAAGTGCTTCTCGTAGCGGCGCGGCGAGAGCGCGAAGAGCGCCCGCGCGATCGTCGAGAAGGGGAACGACTTCCCGAAGTCCATCCGGCGCTCCACCATCTCGAAGCGCCGGTCGGTGTAGAAGTTGGAGTGCCGCGTGTCCGTGGTGAAGTAGTCGAGCGACTCCCACGAGAGGTGGCGCACGTGCGTGGGGTCCTGGTAGGAGTACACGCTCGAGAAGTGCGGCGTGGTGATGAAGACCTCGGCGCCGGGCCGGCCCGCGCGGTGGATCTCCTCCATGAGCTTCACCACGTTGGGCACGTGCTCGATCACGTTGCGGCAGAAGATGGCGTCGTAGGCGCCCGTCTCGACGGGGTACGGAAACACCCCGAGGTCGTGGCGGATGTCGGCCTCGCTCGCCACCGCGATGTCGATCCCCGTGGAGCCCGGGATCTTGTCGCGCCCGCACCCCACGTCGAGGCACTTGCGCCCCTTCGCGTACTCCGTCATCTGCGCCGTGTCCATTGCCTTTCCCCGGGCCCCGGCGGTCAGCGCCGCATGGAGCGCGCCACCACCTTGAAGACGTCGATCATCCGCTCCACCATGCGGTCCTCTCCGAAGCGCTGCAGCGCGGCCTCGCGCGCGTGCGTGGCGAGCCGCGTGCGCGCGGCCGCGTCGGCGAGCAGCGACTCGATCGCCTCGCGCAGCGCGGCCGCGTCCTCCGGCTTCACGAGCCGGCCCGTGTCGCCGTCCTGGACGATCTCGGCGATGCTGCCCACGGGCGTCGAGATCACCGGCAGGCCGCAGGCCATCGCCTGCATGAGCGCCTGCGGCACGCCCTCGTTCGCGTAGGACGGCAGGCAGAACAGGTCCATCGCCTGGAGCCATGGCGCGACGTCGGGCTGGTCTCCGGCGAATCGGACGCGGTCGGCGAGGCCGAGCTCGCGCGCGAGCCGCTCGAGCGGCTCGCGCTGCGGGCCGTCGCCCACCACCAGGAGCCGCGCGCCGCGGTCGGCCATCGCGGCGAGGGCCTCGAGGAGGTAGCGGTGGCCCTTCCAGCTGCGCAGCGTGGCGACGATGCCGATCACGGGGCCGCCGGGGCCCAGGCCCAGCGCCTCGCGCGCCCGCGCGGCGTCCCCCGGCGTGAAGCGCTCGAGGTCGATGCCGGTGGGGATGGACAGGACGTGGCTCGCATCGACGCCCGTCTCCTCCATCACCTGCAGGCGCAGCCGTTCGCCCGTGGTGACGACGCGCCGGCATGCGTCGCGGTAGAGCCACCGGGTGAGGAAGTTCCTCGGCACGGGCGCGGAGATGTGGCGCGTGCGCACCAGGGGCGGCGGGCGGTTCAGCAGGCAGGTCGCCGCGGCGGTGAGCCAGCTGTCGGTGGAGCTGTGGGTGTTCACGACGTCGAAAGGGCGGGACTTGAGGAGCTCGAGCATCGCGCCCAGCCCGCCGAGGGACTTGCGCGCGATGGGGACGGCGATCGCCTCCAGGCCGTAGCCGGGGGCCGCCTGGAAGAGGCGCGACTCGGGCGGCGCGGCGAGCGTGACCTCGTGGCCGCGGCGGGCGACGCCCCTCGCCTCGGTGAGGATCCGGATCTCCTGCCCGCCCCAGCCCAGCGAGGACTCCGTGTGCAGGATGCGAAGCCGCTCGTCCGCCGCCACCCTAGGCCCCCGCGAACTGCAGGCGGTGCAGCCCCGCGTAGACGCCGCCGGCCGCGAGGAGCCGGTCGTGCGGCCCCGTCTCCACGATGCGCCCGTGGGCGAGCACCACGATGCGGTCCGCGTTCTCGACGGTGGAGAGCCGGTGCGCGATCACGATGGTGGTGCGCCCCTGCATGAGGGTCTCGAGCGCGGCCTGCACCGCGCGCTCGCTCTCGGTGTCGAGCGCGGAGGTCGCCTCGTCCAGGAGCAGGATGGGCGCGTCCTTGAGGATGGCGCGGGCGATGGCGATCCGCTGGCGCTGGCCGCCGGAGAGCTTGGCGCCGTTCTCGCCGATCTGCGTGGCGAGCCCCTCCGGGAGGCTCGCGATGAACTCCATCGCGTGCGCGGCCTCGGCGGCGCGCAGGATGTCGGCCTCGCCGGCCCGCTCGCCCTGGCCGTAGGCGATGTTGGCCGCCACCGTGTCGTTGAAGAGCACCACGTTCTGCGACACGAGGGAGATCTGCCGGCGCAGGCTCGCGAGCGCGAGCTCCTCGATCGGATGGCCGTCCAGCGTGATGCGGCCCCTCGTGGGGCGGTAGAAGCGCGGCAGCAGGTGGATGAGGCTGGACTTGCCGCTGCCGGAGGCGCCGACGAGCGCGACCGTCTCGCCCGGGAGGATCTCGAGCGTGACGTCGTCGAGCGCGGGCGGCGCGTCGGGGCGGTAGGCGAGGGTGACGCCCTCGAAGCGCACCGCTCCCCGCGCGCGGTCCAGGACGACCGTGCCGCGGTCCTCCTCGGGCTTCTCGTCGACGAGGCCGAAGACGCTCTCGCAGGCGGCGAGCCCGCGCTGCAGGTGCTCGTTCACGCCCGTCAGGCGCTTGAGCGGCTGCAGCAGCATCCCGGTGGCGGCGATGAACTCCACGAAGCTGCCCACGTCCGTCTTCTGCTCGAAGGCGAGCCCGGCGGCGAGGTAGATGATGACGGCCACGGCGCAGGCGACGAGCAGCTGCGTGACCGGCACGGTGGCGGCGGCCGCGGCCGCCTGCTTCATGTTGTGGCGCCGGATGAGCTGCGCGGCCCGGTCGAAGCGCCCGCGCTCGTAGTCCTGCCCCCCGAAGACGCGCACGACGCGCTGGTTGGTGATGGACTCGTCCAGCACCTCGGCGATGCCTCCCATCGCCCTCTGCCCGGCGCGGCTCGTCTCGCGAAGGCGGCGGCTGAAGTAGCGCACCACCAGGGCGATGGGCGGGATCACCACGAAGGTGATGAGCGTGAGCCGCCAGTTGGACCAGAGCAGGATCGCGAGCAGGGCGGCGATCGTGACGGTGTCGCGCACCACGGTGACCAGGACGCTCGTGGAGGCCGATGCGATCTGGGCGACGTCGTGGGTGAAGCGCGCCACCAGGCGCGCGGTGGGCACCTCGTCGAAGTAGGCGGGCGGCAGGCGCAGGACGTTCGAGAACATCGCCGCGCGCAGGTCGAGGATGACCTTGTTGTTCACCCACTGGTTGAGGTAGCCGGAGGTGAAGCTCGAGAGCCCGCTCACCAGGAACACGGCCACCACCGCGAGCGGCAGGACGAGCGCGAGCTCGCGGTTGCGGTTCACGAAGAGCTCGTTGACCATCGGCCCGGTGAGCTTCACCAGCGCGGCGTCCGCGAGCCCGCCCACGATCATCGCGGCGATGGCCCCGAAGAGCGCGGCCCGGTAGGGCCACACGTGCTTGAGGAGCCGCGCGTAGAGGGCGCGGCCGTCGGGCTGCGGGGCGGTCATCCCGGCATTATCCCAGTTTGCCGGCGAGCAGCCTTTCGTACAGGGCGAGGTACTCGCGGCCCATGGCCTCGGGGGTGAGGGGGGCGACCGCCTCGCGGGCCGCCTCGCCCATGCGCCGCGCGGTGCCCGGGTCGAGGCGATCGAGGCACCCGGCCAGCCCGTCGACGTCCAGCGCGTCGCGCACGAAGCCGCTCTCGCCCTCGCGCACCACCTCCGCCGCGCCGCACTTCGTGCTCGTCACCACCGGCAGCCCCGCGGCCATCGCCTCCAGCGCCGCGTTGGGGAAGGGGTCGTAGAGGGTCGGCAGCACGAAGGCGTCGGCCGCGGCGAGGAAGGGCCGCACGTCGGAGACGCCGCCCAGGAAGCGCACGCGCCCGGCGATGCCCAGCCGCACGGACAGGCGCCCGTAGGCGTGCGCCCGCTTGTCCCTGCCCACGACGAGGGCCCACGCGGGCTCGCGGCGCCTCGCGAGGGCGTGCAGGAAGGGCCCCACGCCCTTCCTCTCGAAGCCCGAGCCCACGTAGGCGAAGACCGTCGCCTCGCGCGGGATGCCGACCTGCTGGCGCACGGCCGCGCCGAGCTCGTCGCGGAGGCCGGGGTGGAACGCCGCGCCGTCCACGGCGTTGCGGATGAGCACGAGCTTGCCGGCGGGCGTCGAGAAGCGCGAGGCGATCTCGCCGCGGACCATCTCCGAGTTGCAGATCACCGCCTTGAGCCGCGGCGAGGTGAAGAGCTCGCGCTCGGCGGCGAGCAGGTAGCGGTGGTGCGGCGACACCGAGGTGAGCCAGCGCGCGAGCGGGGACTGCACGCGGCTTCGCTGCGCCAGCCACTCCGCGTGCACGCCGTCGCCGGCGCGGTACACGTCGCAGCAGGCGATGCGCTCGTGGGACTGCACGAGGTCGAAGTGCCGGCGCGAGAGCTCGGCGCACACCGCGCGCGCGAAGCCGCGGTCGCGCCAGAGGCTCCCCACGAAGAACGGGTCGAGAAGGATCGCGGTGCCGTCGTTGTCCGGCCAGCGGCGGGTGACGAGGGTGAGCGAGGCGCCCTGCGCCGAGAGCGCGGCGACGGCCGACTGCACGAAGCGCTCCGCGCCCCCGAAGGCGTCGAAGCGGCTCCTCACCAGGGCCACGCGGGGGCCGCCGGCGCCTCGGCCCCGGGTGGTCGGGCTCACGGCTGCGCGAGGAGCTCGTTGATCGCGGAGTGCGCGCGCTCCACCGGCAGCTGCGTCAGGCACTCGCTCACCTTGCTGCCGCCGCAGCCGTCGTTGCCGCAGGGCCGGCAGGGGTGGTCGCTCGTCACCACGCGGTGCGCCACCCGCCACGGGCCCCACTCGCGCTCGCCGCTGGGCCCGAAGAGCGCCACCACGGGCGTGCCCACCGCCGCGGCGATGTGCATGGGCGCCGAGTCCACGCCGAAGAAGAGGCGGGCGCGGGAGGCGAGCGCGCCCATCTCGCGCAGCGAGAGCTGGCCGGAGAGGTCCACGACGGGAACCTGCGCCCGCTCGAGGATGCGCTTCACGATCGCCTGCTCGCGCGCGTTGGGCGCCCCGGTGACGACCAGCCGGTGCCCGTCCTTCGCGAGGCGCCGCATCAGCTCGGCGTTCGCCTCGTCCGTCCAGGCCTTGAAAAGCCAGCGCGAGGTGGGATGCAGGTGCAGGAACCCGCGCGCCGCCAGCCCGTGCGGGGCGAGGAGCGCGTCGACCCTCGCCTCGGCCTCGGCGCCCGGCACCAGCACGAGGCGCTTCTCCTCCTCCTGCGGGTAGAGCCCCAGCCGGCGCAGCGCGTCGAGGTTCGACTCGACGGTGTGGCGGGGCCCGCCGCGGCTGAGGGCGTAGCGGTGCGAGAAGGACAGCCGCCAGAACCCGTTGGCGCGCGCCGGGGCGACGGACCATCGCGGGCGCAGCAGCTGCGCGAGCCAGGCGCCGCGCCAGTGGTCGGTGAGGTGGACGATGAGCTGGTAGCGACGCTCGCGAAGCTGCGCCAGGAGCGCCGCCTCGCGCCGCGCCTGCACCAGCGGGCCCTGGCGCTTCCACTCGCGGTCGATCGCGTGGATGCGCGCCACCGCCGGGTGCCCCGCGAGCATGTCGCGCGTGTCCGCGTAGAGCAGGGCGTCGATCTCGGCCTCCGGCGCCCGCGCCTTGAGCACCTGGAAGACGGGCGAGGCGAGCAGCACGTCGCCGTGGTGGCGGAGCTTCACCACCAGCACGCGCCGCAGGGAATCGACGCCGATCGGGTCGGGGACCATGGGCGCCAGATTAGCAAACGGGGGCGGCGAGGGGGAGGCCGGCGCGGTCAGCTCGTCTCGAAGCGCACGCTGAGCAGGATCGCGCGCCTCGGGGCGTCGTAGCCCACCGCGTGCTCGTAGCGCTTGTCGAGGAGGTTGGAGGCCGTCGCCTCCACGCTCCAGCGCCGGTCGATCGCGTAGCGCACGCTGGCGTCGGCGATGGCGTACCCCGGCAGGCGCGAGGCCGGCGCCTCGTTGGCGGAGTCGAAGCGCTCGCTCGAGGCCGTGACGCCGGCGGAAAGCGACCACGCGCCGGACGACCACGAGCCCTCCAGGCGGCCGAACTGCCGGGCCCGGCCCTGCAGCTGGAAGCCGGTCTCCTCGTCCTTCGGGTCCTGGGAGGCGAGGGAGCCGCGCCAGTTCACGCCCCACGCCCGGCCCTCCACGGAAGCCTCGAGGCCGCGGATCCGCGCCCGGCGCACGTTCTGCATCGTGGGAAAGACGTAGGTGATGAGGTCCTCGATGCGGTTGTCGAACGCGGTGAGGCGAAGGCTCCAGCCCGCCAGGGGCTCGCTGCGCCAGCCCAGCTCGCGGCCCAGGCTCTCCTCGGGGCGCAGGTCCGGGTTGGGCACGTAGAAGTCGGAGGGCGGCGCGTACAGGTCGAAGAAGGTCGGGGCGCGGAAGCCGCGGCCGACGGTGAAGGTGAAGAGCCCCGCGCCGGCCCAGGCGTACCCCACGCTCGCCGCGCCGGTGTCGCGGGCGCCGAACTGGTCGTCGTCGTCGCGGCGGATCGAGGCCTCGAAGCGGTACGAGGTCCACGACTCGCTCACCGCCGCCCAGGCGGAGTTCGTGTCGCGCTTCGTCTCGGAGAACGCCGTGTCGGAGACGACCTTCTGGCGCAGCATCTCGAAGCCGGCCAGCGCCTTGCCCGCCGGAAGCGTGAACTCGTGCACCCACGAGGCCTGGTCCTGGCGCGTCTCGAAGCGCGCGGGGGACGAGCCCTCGATGCGCAGCTCGTCGCGGCCCTGGCCGAGGGTGAGGCGGCTCACCCACCACGTCGCGTAGTTCATGGCCGAGACCACGTTGGCGCCCGCGATCGTCTGCACGTTGCGGTCGTCCGAGAAGCGGCCCTCGGCGTCGGGACAGCCGTCGAAGCTCGCGCGCCCGCGGGTCACGAAACCCGTGAAGGCGAGCGTCTCGCCGGGGGCGAGGCGGCCGACCGCCTTCAGGTTCGCGAAGGCGTTGTCGTACGGGTCGCGGTCCGGATCGTGGCAGAAGGCGCGCCCGTTGGTCGCGCTCGGCGCGTCCACCGTGCGCCCGCCGCCGGAGAAGGACACGGTGGTCGCGCCCTCGATGGCGGTGAAGCCGGCGGCGAGGCGCCCGTCGGAATCGGTGCCGTAGGCGCCGCCCGCGAAGAGGCGCGGCGTGGCCGAGGCGCGGGTGAAGATCTGCACCACGCCGCCGAT
>CAZNWZ010000083.1:0-8345 GCA_964576455.1 uncultured Lysobacter sp. | reverse complement strand
GTCCTGCTCGTCGCCGCCAGCGTGGTCACGGGGAAGTTCGATTCCGTCCTGGGGCCCGCGACCCTCGAGTGGCACAAGCGCTCGGGGCTCGCCATCCTGGCGCTCCTCGCGTTCCGCATCGCCTGGGGATTCGCCGGCGGGACGCACGCGCGCTTCGCGAGCTTCCTGCGCGGCCCGCGCGCGGTGATCGCCTACGCGAAGGGCGTGGCCGCGGGCAGCGCGCCCGAGACCGCCGGCCACAATCCGCTGGGGGGCTGGTCGGTGGTCGCGATGCTCACGGCGCTGGGGGCGCAGGCCGCCACCGGGCTCTTCCTGGTGCAGGAGGACTACGGTTTCCAGGGGCCCCTCGCGCGGCACGTGAGCGGCGCGGTGTCGGACCGGCTCGACGCCATCCACGAGGCGAACTTCTGGGTGATCGCGGCGCTGGTGGCGCTGCACCTGGCGGCCGTCGTCTTCTACACGGTCGCCAAGCGCCAGGACCTCGTGGGCGCCATGATCGGCGGCGACAAGCGGCTGGAGCCGGGGCGCGAGGGCGAAGCCTCTCGCGGGGGCGGCGCAGCCCTCGCCGCCGCAATCGCTTTCGCGGCCGCGGCGGCGGCCTGGGGCCTGGTCAGCCTCGCCTGATCAGTTGCGGAATTCCTTGGTCCGGAAGTCGTCGTGGCAACCCTTGCAGGACTTGCCGACCTCGCCGAAGGCGGCCTTGAACTTCCCCTCGTCGCCCGACTTCGCGGCGGCCACGAGATTCGCGACGGCCTTCTGGGTCCCCTCGGCCGCCTGCCGGAACCTGGCGGCCTCCTTCCAGACCTTCGGATCCGCCTTGGTCGGCGCGCCCTTGTCCGTGCCCGCCCCGAACGACTCCCAGGGCAGGCCGAGCATCGTGTCGACGAGGGCCGCGTTCTTCTGCGCGAGGGCGGCATTGAACGGCGCCTTGCCCTGCGCCATCGCGCCCATCGGGCCCATGGCGCGGCCGATGACGTTCATCACGGACTGGCGGTAGCGGATCTCGTCCTCCGGCTTCTGCTGGGCCAGGGCGAGGGTGGCGGAGGCGGCGGCGAGCGCGGCGGCGGCGAGGGCGATGCGGTTCATGCGGTTCCTTTCGGGTCGGGGTGGGCGGCCGCCCGCGGGCGGCATCGAGGGGGAGAACAGCGGCGCATGCGGAATATTCCCGCGCTCACTTCGGCTTCGGGAGGCCCGTCACCCTGTCGCCGGGCTTGATGCGGCGCTGCGCGAACCAGCCCTTGTTGGTCTCGATCGCGTAGCGCGCCGGGCCCGCGGCCGCGTGCTGGTCGAGCGTGTGCGGCTCCATGTCCAGGATGTTGAGGATGCGCCCCTCGCCGTCGACGAAGGCCACCGACAGCGGCAGTGGCGTGTTCTTCATCCACATCGAGTGGTAGCCGGGGTCCTCGAAGACGAAGAGCATGCCGTCGTTCGCGCCCAGCTTCTGGCGGAACATGAGGCCCTTCATGCGCTGCTCCACGGTGGCGGCGACCTCGACGCGCAGCGCGTGGCCGGCGACCTTCACCGCGACGACGGGCAAGGGCGCCTCGGCGCGGGCCGGCGTCGCGGCCGCGAGGAGCGCGGCGGCGAGGAACGCCCCGGCCAGCCGCGGGGCGGCGGCGCGGGGAGCGCGGGCGGCTACAATGGCGTCCAAAGCGAATCCTCCCAACGAGTCCGGCGCACGCAGCTTAACGCACGAGGTGTCCGATGCGCCGACCGGCCAGCCTTCTCCTGCCCTTCCTGCTCGCTTCCTGCGCGCTCCTCGCGCCGGCCCCGGCGGAGGAGACGCCCGCGCAGGCCGCGGAGCGCCGCGCGAAGGCCCCGCCCCCCGCCTACAACCTCGCCGGCTACCCGCCCGCGGTGCGCGACGGCTACATCGACGGCTGCGAGACGGCGCGCAAGTCCGACTACGGCCGCAAGGACGACAAGCGCTTCGCGGCCGATGCCCGCTACCGCATGGGGTGGAACGACGGGTTCTCGATCTGCTCGCGCCGTTAGGGGACAGGTTTCATCGAAAAAGGGGACGGGTCCTGGACCCGTCCCCTTTTTCTCGGAGTTGAAACCAGTCCCCCTGCTAATCCACACCTTGGAGGACCCACCCGGCGATGGCCTCGAGCAGCTCCGGCGCCTCGCCGATCGCCGTCTGGACCGCGATGGGGATCCCGGGGTGGGACTTGCGCAGCTCCTGCGCGATGCGCGGCAGGTCGTTGCGGATGTGGCCGCCGGGCGCCATGAAGAGCGGGAAGATCGTGATCGCCGCCACCCCCTTGCCGACGAGCGCGTCCACCGCCTCGTCGAGCTTCGGGCTCATGAAGTCCAGGAAGGCGAGCTCCACCGGGAATTCCGGGCGCCGGGCGCGGACGATGTCGCGGATGGCCTCGAAGGGGCGCGCCCATTCCGGGTCGCGGGCGCCGTGGGCGAAGAGGATGATTCCGTGCATGGACGCTCCCTGTCAGTGCTTGCCCGTGGAACCGAAGCCGCCCTCGCCGCGCGGGCTCTCGTCGAAGGACTCCACGACGTTGAGCTCCACCTGCACCACGGGGATCACCACGAGCTGGGCGATCCGCTCCATCGGGTTCACCACGAAGGGCTCGCGGCCGCGGTTCCAGCAGGACACGAAGAGCTGCCCCTGGTAGTCGGAGTCGATGAGGCCCACGAGGTTGCCCAGGACGATGCCGTGCTTGTGGCCCAGCCCCGAGCGCGGAATGATCACGGCGGCGTAGCCGGGGTCTCCCACGTGGATGGCGAGGCCCGTGGGCACGAGGGACGAGTCCCCGGGCCGCAGGGTGAGCGGATCGTCGAGGCAGGCGCGCAGGTCGAGGCCCGCGGAGCCGCCCGTGGCGTACGCGGGCATCTGGGAGCGCATGCGCTCGTCGAGGATCTTCACGTCGAGTTTCATCATGGATGCGGGGTGGCTGCGGTTGGCGAGAATCTCTGGAAACGCCGATGAACGCCGATGCCCCGCCGATTGCCGCCGATGGAGACTTGATGGATTGCATGGCGGAATGTCGGGACGCGGCCAAACTTCCGGCGAATGCCATTGATCAAGTTCTTATCGGCGGCAATCGGCGGGGCATCGGCGTTCATCGGCGTTCCATGCGGTACCCCGCCGGCAGGCGGCAGCAATGCAAAGCGGGGTTCAGGAAGCCTGCTTGATGGGGGTGACGGTGGCGCCGCGCCGCGCCTCGAAGAGGGCGAGTGCGTGCTCGAGGATGGCGTGCGCGATGCGCGACTTGGGCGCGCGCGCGATCGGGTGCGCGCCGGCCTCGTCGTAGATGGTGACCTCGTTCTCCTCGCGGCCGATGGTGTGCTGCACGAGGTTGGCGACGATCATCGGGATGTTCTTGCGCTTCCTCTTGGCCTGCGCGTACTCGGCGAGGTTCTCGCTCTCGGCGGCGAAGCCGACGCAGAACGGGCCGCCGGGCAACTTCGCCACGTGCGAGAGGATGTCCACGGTGGGCCTGAGCTTGATCTCCAGGGGCTCGCCCGACTTCTTGATCTTGCGGGCGGCCGGGGCCTCCGGCGTGTAGTCGGCCACGGCCGCGACGCTGAAGAAGAGGTCGGCGGCCGAGGCGTGCGCGTTCACCGCGTTGAGCATCTCCGCGGCGCTCGTCACGTACACGAAGTGGCTGCTGGCGGGCGGCGCGAGCGAGGTGGGGCCCGAGACCAGCGTCACGTCGGCGCCGAGGGCCGCGGCGGCCTCCGCGATCGCGTAGCCCATCTTGCCCGAGCTCTGGTTGGTGATGCCGCGCACGGTGTCGATGGCCTCGAAGGTGGGGCCCGCCGTGACGAGCACCTTGCGCCCCGCCAGCCGCTTGGGCGCGAGGAACGCGAGGATCGACTGCAGGAGCTCCTCCGGCTCGAGCATGCGGCCCATGCCCACCTCGCCGCAGGCCTGGTCGCCGGAGGCCGGGCCCAGGACGGCGATGCCGTCGGCCCGGATCAGGTTGAGGTTGCGCTGGGTGGCCGGGTTGTCCCACATCTCCCGGTTCATGGCCGGCGCCACGAGGAGCGGGCAGTCGCGCGCGAGGCAGGCGGTCGAGAGCAGGTCGTCCGCGAGGCCGTGCGCGAGCTTGGCCAGGAAGTCGGCGCTGGCCGGCGCCACCACGATCGCGTCGGCGCCGCGCGAGAGCTCGATGTGCGCCATCGCGTTGGGAAAGCTCGCGTCCCAGAGGTCGGTCACGACGGGCCGGCCGGTGAGGGCCTGGAAGGTCGCGGGCGTGACGAATTTCGTCCCCGCCTCGGTCATCGCAACCTGCACTTCCACGTTATTGCGGAGAAGCGCGCGCGCGAGCTCGGCCACCTTGTAGGCGGCGATGCCCCCCGTGACCCCTAGTAGAACGCGGCGCTTCCGGATTTCTTCCATCGGATCATTCTACTAGGAGAGTCGCGCCCCATGTCTTCCGTCTCCTGGCCCGCCGCGGGCCGTCCAGGCGCCCGGCTGGCCGCCCAGGGCACCGAATCGCTCACCGATGCCGAGCTCGTCGCCCTGCTGCTGCGCACCGGGGCGGCGGGCCGGCCGGCCGCCGACCTCGCGAACGACCTGCTCGCGCGCTTCGGCCTCGTCTCGCGGCTGCTGGCCGCCCCGCTGCCGGAGCTCGCGTCCGTGGCGGGGGTGGGCCTCGCCCGCGCCGCCCAGCTCGCCGCGGCCCTCGAGCTCTCCCGTCGCTCGCTCCGGGAGCAGATGCAGTCCCGCGACAGCCTTGCCTCCCCCGCGGCCGTGCGCGGCTACCTGCGGCTGCGGCTGCAGCACCTGGGGCACGAGGTCTTCTGGGGGGTGTTCCTCGATGCCCAGAACCGGGTCATCGCCGCCGAGGAGCTCTTCCGCGGCACCCTCACGCAGACCAGCGTCTATCCGCGGGAGGTCGTCAAGCGAGCGCTCGCTCACAACGCGGCCGGGGTCATCCTGGCCCACAATCACCCCTCGGGAGTCGCCGAACCTTCCCTTCAGGATCAGGCACTTACGCAGTCCCTCGCGGAGTCGCTCGCGCTCGTGGACGTGAAGGTGCTCGATCACTTCATCGTGGCGCCCGGGGCATTCCTGTCCTTCGCGGAACGCGGCCTCCTCTAGCCCAAAAAGGCCAATGGAATCAGGTTGTAGAGGCGCCGCCGGCTGGGCTATAATCTCCGGCTTTCCGCCTCGGCTTTTCCGGGGCGATGGAATCGGAGAAATCCCATGTCTCGAGTCTGCCAAATCACGGGCAAGGGGCCCATCGTGGGCAACCACGTGTCCCACGCCAACAACAAGACCAAGCGCCGCTACCTGCCCAACCTGCAGTACCGCAAGCTCTGGGTCGAGAGCGAGAACCGCTACGTGAGGCTGCGGCTCACCAACGCCGGCCTTCGCCTCATCGACAAGAAGGGCATCGACGTGGTGCTCGCCGACCTGCGCGCGCGCGGCGAAGTGATCTGAGGGGGCGGCGGACATGCGCGAGAAGATCAAGCTCGAATCGACGGCCGGCACGGGGCACTTCTACACGACCACCAAGAACAAGAAGACCACGCCCGACAAGCTGGAGATCAAGAAGTACGACCCCAAGGCCCGCAAGCACGTGGCCTACAAGGAAACGAAGCTCAAGTAGCGTCCGGGCGACGCGCGGCTTTCCCGAAGAACCCCGCCCCGGCGGGGTTTTTTTCGGGCGCGAGGGACCGGGCCTTCAGCGGTCGCCTTCGCCGACCACCACGAAAGGCGCCCAGTACAAGGGGTGCGCGTAGTCGGGCCGTTCGGGATTGTCGAGGAGCGAGAGCAAGGCATTGCGGTGCGCCTGCGCCTTTCCCATCGCGGGATGGGCCTCGAATTCGCCGAGCATTCGCGTGGTCAGCAGGACCGCCGCGTCGGACGCCACCGGCCAATGGGAGACCAGCAGGGACCTCGCCCCGGCGTGGAAGAAGGCCTTGGCCAACCCCGACAAGCCCTCCGCGCCCGGCGTGCCGTCGGAAGCCGCCGTGTTGCAGGCGGACAGGATGACCCAGTCGGCGTTCAGGCGCAGCTGGGCCACTTCGCTCGCGGAGAGGAAGCCGTCGTCCTGCGTCGTGCCGCGCGCGGGAGGCGTGAGGATGAGCCCCGCCTCCGCGACGCCCGGGAGCTCGCCCGGCAACACCCCGTGGGTCGCGAAGGCGACGATGCGGTAGTTCCGGAGCGGCTGGCGCTTGAGGGCCGTCTCGGTCGCCCTTTCGCGTAGCCGGACGGCCTTCCGGCCCGCCTTCAGGATCCGGGCCATTTCGTTCAGCTCCGCCGCGGTCTCGGGCAACCTCGGCACGCCGCGGATGGCCTGCACGTCCGCGACCTCGGGCCCCCGCACGCCGCGTCGGGGACCGGCGCCGGCGGGCGCGGAGCGGGCAGCACCGCGGGACGCCACCCAGGACGCCTTGCCGCGCGACGCGCCCGCCGCACCGCCGGTCAGGGGGTCCCCGAAGCCCGCGAAGGGCTCCGGTGCCGGACGAGGCCGCGCGCCGGCGCGCAGCGCCTGGATCGACGCGACGGAAGGCAAAACGGAAATGGCGTAGTGCCTCGCCAGCCAGTCGACGCCGCGGTAGTCCGCATCGCGCGCGATCGGCGGACCCGGCGACACGGCCAGCAGTTGCAGGGGCAGCCCTTGCAGCGGCCCGGCGGGCACCACGATCAGGTGCTTCACGCCGGCAAGGCGTGGCTTCAGCGGCGCGAGAACCGACCGGTACAGGCCATGCAGCAGGTCCACGCGGACCGGCTGCGACCGTCCCTCGTCGTCGGGAACCATCTGCGCCCGGACCTTCGCCACCGTTTCCGCCAGGGCCTTCGCGTCGACCTGCAGTTCCTCGAAGTGGGCTCCCTCCCTGCGCACGACCCAGGCGAAACTGCGGCCGTCGAAGGCATAGACGAGCATCGCTTCGTCCGGCCCCAGCAGCTCGCGGACCTGGGGGACGGTCAGCGGCTCCACGCGCTCGAGGGCCCGGAAGGCGGGGAAGGCGCGGGCCAGGGATTCGTCGATCTCCCGGACCCTGCGAGCCGTGGCGGCGATCTCCTCGCGCAGGCGCCCCTCGCCGCGGGCGTCGCGCTCGGCGGGTGGCAGCGACACCGCGTCGAGGAGCTGGGCATCGAGCCTGGCTTGGCGGTCCACGGCATCCTGCTTGGCGCGGACCAGGTTCGCGAGGCCGTCGTCGCCCAGGGCGATGCGCGCCGCCATGCGGGCGACGGCGGAAGCCGTCCCGGAAGCCTGCAGCAGCTGCCCCACCTGGAACGACTCGTCCGTCAGCGCCTCGGCGCTCTCACCCGCGGGCCGCAGGGACAGCAGCCGCAGGTGCCGGAAGATGCCCGGCCGGTTCTCGGCGGCCTCGCGGGCCGCCTCGACGCCCATGCCGCGGGCAACGATCCTCTCCCGGTAGATCGCGCTGGAACGGCGGGCCATCGCGAGCGCCTTCGCGGGCTCGCCGACGTTCATGTAGAGCAGGGCGAGGTTGTCGAGGGCCGCCGTGAGGTCGGGATGGTCGGGACCGAGGGCGCGCTCCCCATTCGCCAGTGCCCTGCGGTAGAGAGCCTCGCTTTCGGCGTAGCGCCGCAGGTCCTCGTACACGGCCGCCAGGTTGTTCAGGCTGACCGCCAGGCCGGGATGATCGGGCCCCAGGGCCTTCTCGCGGATCTCGAGGGCCCGCCGGAGATGCGCCACGGCCGCCTCGTAGTCACGCTGCTCGTATTCCAGGGAAGCCAGGTTGCTGAGCAATTCCCCGACGCCCGGATGCTCGGGGCCGGCCGCCTTCTCGCGGATCGCGATGGCGCGTTGCAGGAGGGGCCTGGCAAGCGACGGCTGTCCCAGCGCCTGCAGCACGAGGGCGAGGTTGTTGAGGCTGTAGGACAATTCCAGGTGATCGGGACCCAGGGCCTTCTCGCGGATTTCCAGCGCGCGCCGCGCCAGCGGCTCCGCGGCGTCGTACCGGCCCTGCCGGTAATGGAGCGCCGAGAGATTGCTGAGGGACTTCGCCACGTCGGGATGCGCCGGGCCGAGGTGCCGCTCGAAGAGGGCCAGGGCCCGCAGGTAGAGCGCCTCGGCCTCCGCGTACTGCCCCTGGACCTTCAGCAGGACAGCGAGGTCGTCGGCGCGGGGGGCCACGCGGACATCGTCGGGGCCGTGCTCGCGCTCGGCGTCCGCGAGCGCCTTTCGCGCGAGCACGGTCGCCTCGGCGTACCGGCCCTGCTCGAACAGCGCCTCGATCTGCCTGTCCGTCGCCTGCGTGCTCTCGGAACGCACCGGGAGCGCGAGCGCGAGTGCGGCGACGCAAAGCGACACCGCAAGCCGCGGGAAGGCTTGGCGAGGGGATACCATGAATCCTCCTTGCAGGGCGGCGCCGGGCCATTAGAGCGGGGGATCGGGCCC
>CAZNWZ010000082.1:6927-8510 GCA_964576455.1 uncultured Lysobacter sp. | reverse complement strand
CCTCTTCGTCGCCCACAACGCGCGCTTCGACTACGGCTTCCTCAAGAACGAGTTCGCGCGCCTGGAGATGCCCTTCACCGCCGACGTGCTGTGCACCGTGCGCCTGTCGCGCCGGCTCTATCCGGAGGCCGTGGGCCACGGCCTCGACGCGCTCATCGCGCGCCACGGTCTCGCCGATCCGCTGGACGCCGTCGATCCCGCGGCGAGGACGGGAAGGCACTCGGCGCTGGGGGATGCGCGCGCGCTGTGGCGCTTTGCGCGGGTGATCGAGCGCGAGAAGCCGGCCGAGGAGATCGTCGCCGCCGTGAGGCGCCTGCTCAAGATCCCGAGCCTGCCGCCGCAGCTTTCCCCCGACGCCCTCGAGGGCGTCCCCGAGTGCCCGGGCGTGTACCGCTTCTACGGCGTGAACGACCTGCCGCTCTACATCGGCAAGAGCGTGAACCTGCGCGACCGCGTGCGCTCGCACTTCACCTCGGACTACCGCAACTCGAACGACCACCGCCTCTCGGCGGAGATCCGCCGCCTGGACTGGATCGAGACGGCGGGCGAGCTGGGCGCTCTGCTGCTGGAATCGCGCCTGGTGAAGGAGGTGGCGCCGCTGCACAACGCGCTCCTGCGGCGGCGCAAGTCCTTCGGCGTGCTGCGCCTGCCGTCGCTTCGCGAGGCGCCGGAGTTCGTGAAGCTCGACGACATCGACTGGGACGAGCGCGCGCCCGGCGCCGAGCCCCTCTACGGGCCCTTCGCCTCGCCGCGGGCGGCGCGCGACCTGCTGGAGGCGATCGCGGCCGAGGAGGGACTGTGCTGGCGGCTGCTGGGGTGGGAGAAGCGCGGCGGGCCCTGCTTCGCGCGGCAGGTGAGGAAGTGCCGCGGCGCCTGCGTGGGCGAGGAGTCGCCGGAGGCCCACAACCTGCGGCTCGCCACGGCGCTGGAAGCGAAACGCATTCCCGACTGGCCCTTCGCGGGCCCGGTGGCGATCGTGGAGCGGGACGCCGCCCGCGGCGTGGAGGAGGCGCACGTCGTCCACCAGTGGCGCCACCTCGGCACGGCGCGCGACGAGGACGAGCTCGCGGCGCTGGCGTCGTCGCGCCGGCTGCCCGAGTTCGATCCCGACATCCTCAAGGTGCTCAGGCGCTGGCTCGACGAAAACCCCGGGCGAGCGAGGGTCATTCCGGCCCCTCGTTGACTCGAGTCAACACGGCGCTTCCCCGACAGGATCACGCTGAATCAGGGGAACTCCCGGCGGTGCAGGACTTCAAACAGGCCGCAACCCCATCACCGTCGTGCGCAAACCCCCGCAAGGAGCAAGCCATGGATACCGTCACCGTCGAAGTCACGAAGGAAAAACTGCTGCAGGACCTCAACAAGGTCGTCGCGGAAACCGAGACGTTGCTGCGCGACACGGCCGCGGTGGGCGGCGAGAAGGTCGCCACCTGGCGCACCGGCGTCGAGCAGAACCTGAGGGCGACCAAGGCGCGGCTCGCCGACCTCGAGCACACCGCCGTCGAGAAGGCGAAGGCGACCGCGCAGGCCACGGACCACTATGTCCACGAGAAGCCCTGGCAGGCGATCGGCATCACCGCCGG
>CAZNWZ010000082.1:0-6827 GCA_964576455.1 uncultured Lysobacter sp. | reverse complement strand
GACATCGCCGAGAACAGCCCGCCTCCGCTCGCCGCGACCATCGCCGAGCTCGAGCGCGACATCGAGATGATCCGGGGGCCCGAATGAGCGAATCGACCGAGCTGCTCGCGATCCGCAAGGACCTGCTGGTCGCGCAATCCTCCCTCTACCGGCTCAAGGTCGGCCGCGACGTGACGCGCGTGCGCGAGAGCCTCTCGCTCGGCAACCTGGGCTCGGCCGTCGCGGGCTCCGGCCCCGCGCGGGAAGTGGCGCTCGGCCTGCTCATGGCGGGATTGGGAAGCGGCCGTCTCTCCCGGCTGGTGAGGCTCGTAGGCCGCGTCGTGGTGGTGGCGCGCCTCGCGCTGGCGGCGTTCACGATGGCGAAGTCCGCTTCGGCAGCGGCATCCCCGGCGCCTTCCGGGCCGGCTGCGCCCCCGTCGCCCTAGGCGTCGGCCAGCACGTCCGGGGAATCGTTGCGGGGGTTTCCCACCGCCTTCGAGATCGCGCGGAGGCGCGTCGGGCCCGCGTAGGGCACGAGGAGACGGCCCGCCTCGGCCGGCGCCGCGACGAGCCAGTCGTTCACGCGGTCCGCCGGCAGGATCACGGGCATGCGGTCGTGGATCGCGGTCACCGCCTCGTTCGAATCCGTCGTGATGATCGTGAAGGTCTCGACGGGGGGCGCGTCCGGCTGCGACTTGTCGTGCCAGCTCTCCCACAGCCCGGCGAAGGCGAAGAGCGGCTGGTCCTCCATCGTGATGGCGTAGGGCTGCTTGTGCCCCGGCTCGCCCTTCCACTCGAAGAAGCCGGTGGCGGGCACGACGCAGCGCCGGCTCTTGAAGGCGTTCCTGAAGGAGGGCTTCTCGGCGACCGTCTCGGCGCGGGCGTTGATCATGCGGTTGCCGATCGCGAGGTCCTTCGACCAGAAGGGCACGAGGCCCCAGCGCAGCATCGCGACCTCGCGCGCGCCCTGCGCGTTCACGCGCACCACCGGCGCCTCCTGCGTGGGCGCGATGTTGAAGCGCTTGCGGATGCGGTCGTGCACCGGGACGTTGAACGTGTAGGCGATCACGTTCCCGTCGGCGTCGAGGAAGTAGCGGCTGCACATGGGCGGCAGTATTGCACAGGGTTGCCCCGCACCGGCGCGGCCGGTAACCTGTGCGCACTCCATGCCCAAGACCCACGCCTGCCCCAGCTGCCGGGCGCCGATGGAAAAGCAGCGCTTCGGCCGCCTGCCCCACGGCGAGGTGATCATCGACATCTGCTGGGATTGCCACGCCCTGTGGTTCGACCAGTACGAGAGCACCACCCTCGCGCCGCGCTCGGTCATCGACCTCTTCCGGCTCATCCACGAGCACCGGGAGAAGCCCGCCCGCACGCTCGCCGACAGCATGGCCTGCCCGCACTGCCGCGGGAGGCTCTCCCTCACGCAGGACGTCCAGCGCACCAATCGCTTCACCTACCACCGCTGCCCCAACGGGCACGGGCGGCTCACGACCTTCATCCAGTTCCTGCGCGAGAAGCAGTTCGTGCGCTCGCTCTCGCAGCCGGAGATCGAGAGCCTCCGGGCGACCGTGAAGCAGGTGCGCTGCTCCGGCTGCGGAGCCACGGTGGACCTCGCGCGCGACGCCGCCTGCGGCTACTGCCGCTCGCCCATCGCGGTGCTCGACGCGGCGGCGGTGGAGAAGGCGCTCGCCGCCCTGGGCGAGGCCGACCGCCGGCGCACCTCCCCCAACAAGGAGGAGCTCGCGGCGGCCTTCGAGTCGCTGGTGGCCACCCACAAGGACGCCACGCGCAAGGGGTCGTGGACGCGCGAGATCTCTCCCCTGCAGTCGACCCCGGCCCTCATCGACCTCGTGGCCGAGGGCATCGGCCACCTGTTCCGCTGAAAGGAAAGCCCGAATGAGACACGCCGTCCTCCTCCGCGCGGCGCTCGCCGCCACCCTCGCCGCGCTGGCCTCTTGCGCGAACGCGCCGGCGGTGCGCGAGCCGCCGCCCCTGCCCTTCGTCGGCACGAAGTGGACGCTGGTCACCGAGCGCAAGCTCTCCGGCGAGCAGCCGTACCTGGAGTTCGGCGACGGGGCGGTGACCGGCTTCTCGGGATGCAACCGCATCATGGGCCGGTATCTCCAGGACGCGGTCGGCGCCGGCGCGATCATCTTCTCCACGCTCTCGACCACGAAGCGGATGTGCGAGGACCCCCTGATGGCCATCGAGGAGCGGATCATCGCCGTGCTGCGCTCCTCCACGAACGTGAAAGTGACGGGCAACACGCTGCGCATCGACGGCTCTGCGGGGAAGCTCGACTTCACGGCGCCGATGCCGGAGCCGCCCCCGCCGGCGAAGTGAAAGCGAAACGGGCCGCGCGAGCGGCCCGTTCCACTGTTGGTCCCGGCTCCGTCAGCCGCTGACGAGCTTGCCGTTCTCGACCCGGACCTTGTCGCCCACGCGCCACGCGGGCTGCGTGGTGTAGCGCACGGTCCTGCTGCTGCCGTCCTCCAGCTTCACGCGGACGTCCCACGCGGTGGTGGAGCCCTTGCTCTTCTCGACCTCGTTGCCGACGAAGGCGCCGCCGAGCGCGCCGGCCACCGTGGCCACGTCCTTGCCGCGGCCGCCGCCCACCTGGTGGCCGAGCACGCCGCCGACGATGCCGCCGATCACCGCGCCGGCGCCGCTCGAGTCGCCTTTCTTCTCGATGGGGACGATGTCCGTCACCGTGCCGCAATTGGCGCAGACCTTGGGCGCCGGGGCGGGCGCGGGAGCCGGTGCGGAGGCGACCGGCGCGGGGGCGCTGGGCGCGGCGGCGGGTGCGGGCGCGGTGTAGCTGGGCGTCGTGGGTGCCGGGCGGGCCGCGACGGGGGCCGGTGCCGGGGCGGGGCGGGCCGCCGGCGGGGGAACGGGCGCGGGCGTCGGAGCCGGTTGCGCCTGCACGGGCGCGGGCTGCGGCGCCGGGGCGGGCTCGGGAGCGGGAGCGGCTTGCACGGGAGCGGGGGCCGGCGCGGGAGCGGCCGCCACGGGGGCAGGCGCCGGCGTGGCCGACGGGGCCGGCGCGGCAGGCACGACGGCATCGGGAACGAGGCCGGCCTGCTGCGCGGGCTTGGCCACGCTCACGGGCGTGGCGGGCGCCTGCGGCGCGCTGCCGGGCAGCAAGCCCAGGTAGGAGGCGGCGCCGGCGGCGCCGAAGACCACGACGGCGATCGCGCCGACGACGAGGCCGGGATGGACGCCCTTCTTCTCGACGGCGGCCGGAACGGTGGTGTTCATCGATGACTCCTGTCGTTGTTTCGCGACGCGCGGCGCGCGACGCACCATTCGATGCTAACGCTTTTCGCCTTGGCCGCGTTGACCGCCGCTAGATGTCCACGTGCGTGCCCAGCTCCACCACGCGGTTGATCGGGATGTTGAAGAAGTCCGTGGCGCGCGTGGCGTTGCGGCTCATCCACGCGAACAGGTGGTCGCGCCAGGTGACCATGCCCGGGCGCTCGCCCGCGCAGACGATCGTCTCGCGCGACAGGAAGTAGGACGTCTCCATCGGGTCGAACGCAAGGCGGTAGCGCGCGGTGCACGCCGCCAGGATGTCCTGGACGTCGGGCTGCTCCTTGAAGCCGTACCAGGCCTCGGCGCGCCAGAAGCCGTTGCCCAGGTCCTTCAGCTGGATGCGGTCCTCGACCGGCACGAACGGCACGTCGTGCGCGACCACCGTGAGGAACACGACGCGCTCGTGCAGCACCTTGTTGTGCTTCAGGTTGTGCAGCAGCGCCGAGGGGACGGTGCTCGTCGATCCCGTCATGAAGATCGCCGTGCCCGGAACGCGCTGCGGCGGGCCGAGGGCGAGGCTCTCGAGGAAGGGCTCGAGCGGGATGCCCTGCTCGGCCAGGCGGCGGTTGAGGAGGATCCGCCCGCGGTTCCAGGTGACCAGCAGCGTGAAGAGGGCGCCGCCCACGAGGAGCGGGAACCAGCCCCCGTCGGCGATCTTGAAGCCGTTGGCCACGAGGAAGGCGAGGTCGATGAGCGCGAAGGCGCCGAAGAGCGAGAGGGCCGCCACCCGGCTCCAGCCCCAGACCCGGCGCGAGACCACGACCATGAGCACGGTGGTGATCACCATCGTGCTCGCCACGGCGATGCCGTAGGCCGAGGCGAGGGCGCTCGACGACCTGAAGCCCAGCACGAGCAGCACGACCGCCACGAAGAGCGCCCAGTTCACGAACGGAAGGTAGATCTGTCCCATGGCGCGCGCCGAGGTGTGCTCGATCTTCATGCGCGGGATGTAGCCCAGCTGGATCGCCTGGCGGGTGAGCGAGTAGGCGCCCGAGATCACCGCCTGCGAGGCGATGACCGTCGCCGCCGTGGCGAGGACGACCATCGGCAGCACCGCCCAGGGCGGCAGCATCAGGTAGAACGGGTTGCGGATTCCCGACGGGTCGGCCAGCACGAAGGCGCCCTGGCCGAAGTAGTTGAGGAGCAGCGCCGGCATGACGAGCCCGAACCACGCGAGCCGGATGGGCCGCGCCCCGAAGTGCCCCATGTCCGCGTAGAGCGCCTCGCCCCCCGTGATCACGAGGAAGACGGAGCCCAGGACCAGGAAGCCGGCCACCGGGTTGTCGGCGAGGAACGCGGCCGCCTTCAGGGGGTCGAGGGCCTGGAGGATCGAGGGGTTGTCCGCGATGCGGTACAGCCCGGCCGCCGCCAGCGCCACGAACCACGCGACGATCACCGGGCCGAAGAGGCTGCCGACGCTGCCCGTCCCGCGGTACTGGATCACGAAGAGCCCGGTGAGGATGACGATCGTCACGGGGATGATGGCGTGCGAGAACACCGGCGTGGCGACCTCCAGCCCTTCCACCGCCGACAGCACGGAGATCGCCGGCGTGATCATCGCGTCGCCGTAGAACATGGCGGCGCCGAACACGCCGAGGATCATCAGGGTCCAGCGCCGGCGGCCGTCCGAGACGCCGCGGATGGCGAGCGCCACCAGCGACAGGATGCCCCCCTCGCCGTCGTTGTCCGCGCGCAGCACGAACATCACGTACTTGAGCGAGACGACGAGGGTCATCGTCCAGAAGAGCAGCGACAGGATCCCGTGCACGTTCGCCGGCGTGAGGGCGATGCCGTGCTCCGGGTTGAAGCATTCCTTGAGGGCGTAGAGGGGGCTGGTGCCGATGTCGCCGAAGACGACGCCCAGCGCGCCCAGCACGAGCACCGCCATGGGTGCGTGCGGTGCGTGAGCCGCCGGGGCGACGGGTGCTGCGGGAGAACTCATGGAGCCGCTCCCGCGCCGGACGGGGACCCGGCGCAAGTGGGGCGGCACTATATACCCGTTTGCTGCACTGCACAACCCGGCGTCATGAAATGGGGTCAGGTTACTTTGCACAAGATTTGTGCAAAGTGACCAGACCCCGTTTCTCAGGCGACGTAGAGGAGGATGGCGACGTAGTGGACGGCGCTGCCGGCGAGCACGAAGAGGTGCCAGATGCCGTGGAAGTGCGTGAAGCGCTCGTCGTAGAGGTAGAAGACGATGCCCGCGGTGTAGACCGCGCCGCCCGCGGCCACCCAGGCGAAGCCGGACCACGAGAGCGCCCGGATGAGCGGCACCACCGCCACCAGCGCCACCCAGCCCATGAGCAGGTAGATCACGAGCGAGACGATGCGCGCGCCCCGGGCGAACCAGATCTCCTGGACGATGCCCAGGATCGCCAGCCCCCACACCACCCCGAAGAGCGACCAGCCCCAGGGGCCGTTCAGCGTGACGAGCGTGAAGGGCGTGTAGGTGCCCGCGATCAGCAGGTAGATCGCCGCGTGGTCCATCTTGCGAAGGACGTTCTTCGCCCGCCCGCGAACGGAGTGGTAGAGCGTCGAGGAGAGGTACAGGAAGACGAGCGTGGTCCCGTAGATCGAGAAGCTCACGATCTTCCACGGGTCGGCCTTCAGCGCGGCCACCACGATGAGCGCCACCGCTCCGGCAAGCGCGAGGAGCGCCCCGGAGAGGTGGGTGATGCCGTTGAATCGTTCGCCGCGGTACATCAGGGGGGCCTCGGGAAGGCCGCGTCGCGGTGCCTCAGGCGGGCGGGTTCTCGGAATCGGGTGCGGGGGCGGCCTCGGCGGATTCGCCTGCCTTGGCCTGCTTGTTCGCCAGCTTCTTCTGCAGCTTCTCTTCCTTCTTGCGCTTCTGCTCGAGCTCGCGCTTGCGCTTTTCGAATGCGTAGTTGGGTTTGGCCAAGATCGTGCGCTCCTTCCAGGGGGTAAGGTGGCGCCATTGTCCCACGCCCCGCGCCGTCGCGCTTGCGGCGCCTCAACCGTCCTTCAGGAAGCCGTTTCGGCCGCCAGGATGGCCTCGAACCCCTCGCGGTAGGTGGGGTAGAGGAAGCGGAAGCCCTCGCCGCGCAGCCGGGCGCTCGAGAGGCGCTTGTTGCCGCCGCGCTGCAGCACCTGCGCGTTGTCCTCCCCCACGGGCGGGGAGGGCAGCCCCAGCCGCCCCGCGATCCAGTCCAGGATCTCGCCCATGGGCGTGGGGGCCTCGTCGGTGCCCAGGTAGAGCGGCTGCACGGCGGGCCGCTCCACGAGGTGGAGGAGGGCGCGCGCGCAATCGTCGCGGTGGATGCGGTTGGTGATCGCCGCCCGCGATTTCGCCGAGACGGACGAGCCCGACCGCACCATCCGGACGAGCCGGTCGCGCCCGGGCCCGTAGATGCCCGAGAAGCGGATGGCCGTGGCCTCGAGCCCGGAGCCCGCGAGCAGGGCCTCCCCTTCCAGGAGGGCGCGGCCCGAGAAGCCCTTCGGAATCGCGGGCGAGGACTCGTCCACGACGCTGCCGTCGTCCTGCCCGAAGACGCCCGTGGAGGACACGAAGACGA
>CAZNWZ010000081.1:0-8583 GCA_964576455.1 uncultured Lysobacter sp. | reverse complement strand
GACTTCCGCCGCGCGCGCGAGGTCCCGCTCGCCTTCCCCTTCTACGTGAAGCCCGTGAAGGCGGCCTTTTCCGTGCTCGCGCGGCGCGTCGATTCCTGGGCCGAGCTCGACCGCCACGCCCGCTTCTCGTGGTTCGAGCGGGCGATCATCGAGCGGCTGGTGCGACCTTTCGGGCAGGTGATGCGCGAGCGCTCGGACTTCGAGGTGGAGCCCTTCAGCCTCATCGCCGAGGAAATCGTCGACGGCGCCCAGATCACCGTGAACGGCTTCGCGCGCGAGGGCCGGGTCACGATGCTGGGCGTGGTCGATTCCCTGATGTACCCCGGCACCGACCAGTTCCAGCGCTTCCAGTACCCCTCCGCGCTGCCGCCCGCATGGCAGGCGGGCGCGGAGGACGTGGCGCGGCGCGCGCTGGCCGCGGTGGGATTCACCCACGGCATGTTCAACGTCGAGCTGCGCCTGTGCGCCGCCACGGGGCACGCGAAGGTGATCGAGATCAACCCGCGCGCGGCCGGGCAGTTCTACGACCTCTTCGAGCGCGTCGACGGGTACAACCTCTTCGACGCGCTGGTCGCGCTGGAGTCGGGCGAGGAGCCTCGCGTGCGCCGGCGCGAGGGACGCGACGCGCTCGCCGCGAGCTTCGTCATGCGCGACCTCGCCGGCGAGGGGCTCGGGCGCTGGCCCGCCCGCGGCGAGATCGCGGGCCTGCGCGCCCGCCATCCCGGGGCGCGCCTCATGTTCTACCCCAAGCGCGGCGCCGACCTGCGGCGCGAGATGAAGTGGCTGGGAAGCTACCGCTACGGCGTGGTGAACCTGGGGGCGCGCTCGGCGCCCGAGCTCTTCGCCGCCTACGACCGCATCCATCGCGACGTCGGCTTCCACCCCCACGGCGTCGCCGGGTTCCCGGTTGCGGAGGAGCTCGGGGAAGCGGCCGACTAGGGCGGCCTCGCGCCCGCGCCCGGGAGCCAGGCGTCGTCGAAGCGCGGGTTCGTCTTCGCCGTGAGCACGTGGTCGCGCCAGGCGCCGTCGATGTAGAGGTACGCGCGGGCGAGTCCCTCGCGGACGAACCCGAGGCGCTCGAGCAGCCGCCCGCTGCGCGCGTTCTCGGGCCGGTAGTTGGCCATGACGCGGTGCAGGCGCAGCTCGTCGAAGGCGTGGTCGAGGGTGGCGGCGAGGGCCTCGGCCATGAGGCCGAGGCCCTCGTGGCGGCGGGCGATCTGGTAGCCCAGCGTTCCGGCCTGGAAGGCCCCCCGGTGGATCTGCGAGTAGGTGCAGGTGCCGATCACCTCCGGCGCCCCCCCGCCCGGGGCGAGCAGCACCCAGCGCGCCGCGGCGCCGGACTCGAACTCGCGCTCGAAGCCGGGCAGGCGTTCGGCCCACCACGCCGGCTCGAGCTTGTCGCCGGGCATCGGCGGCGACCAGCGGTCGAGGTGGCCGGCGAAGTTCTCCCGGAAGAAGCGGGCCATCGGCTCCTCCAGCCCCGGCCCCGCGATCACCAGGCGCAGGCGCTCGGTGGCGAGCTCGGGCAGGACCACGGCCGGCGCCCGCGGGCTCAGGCGGCGAAGACGCGCCAGTGCTGGGGCCAGCCCTCCGTGGGCGGACGCTTGAAGCCGCTCTTGGCGAACAGGTGCCAGCGGCCGATCACGTAGGCGATGAGCGTCGTGGCGTAGGCGTTCACGTCCCAGTCGGCGGGAAGCTGGCCGGCCGTGACCGCGAGTCGCGCGCTCTGCCGCAGGCTCGCCTCGAGCCGGTCGACGAGCTGGTTCACGCGGGTCTGCAGCCGCTCGTCCTCGATCACCAGGGCGTCGCCCGTGAGCACGCGCGTCATGCCGGGGTTCTTCTGCGCGAAACCCAGGAGCGTGACGACGGTCGACTCGACCTGCTTCAGCGCGTCCTTCTCGTCGGACTGGATGCGGTTGACGAGGGTGAAGAGGGTCTGCTCGATGAACTCGATCAGCCCCTCGAACATCTGGGCCTTGCTCGCGAAGTGGCGATAGAGCGCCGCCTCCGAGACATCCAGCCGCGCCGCGAGCAGCGCGGTGGTCACGCGCTCGGCCTTCGGCTCCTCGAGCATCGAGGCGAGCGTCTGCAGGATCTGGGCCTTGCGCTCCCCGGTCTTCGCCATGGGCCGTTCCCCCTTCGTTCAGCGGCGCCCGCCGAGGATGGACCCCAGCACGCCGCGGATGATGCGCCGCCCGACTTCGCTCCCGATCGCGCGGGCGGCGCTCTTGGCCGCGGCTTCCATCGCCGTCTCCCGCGTCCGGCCCTTCGGGGCCTCGCCACCCGGAAGCCCCAGCTTGCCGAGTATCCCGCCGAGCCCGCCGCCCGCCGGGGCCTCGCCGGCCTCCCGTGCGTCCGCCTGCGGTTCGCCGGCGCCGGCGCGCCCGCCGGCACGGGCGGCCAGGATCTCGTAGGCCGACTCGCGGTCCACCGCCTTCTCGTAATGTCCCGCCACGAGCGAGGAGGCGACGACCGCCTGCCTCTCCGGGGCGGTGAGGGGGCCGATGCGCGAGCGCGGCGGTATCACGTAGGCGCGCTCCACGGGATGCGGCCGGCCCTTCTCGTCGAGGAAGGAGACCAGGGCCTCGCCCACCACCAGCTCGGTGATGGCCTTCTCGACGTCGACCTCCGGGTTCTGCCGGAAGGTGGTGGCCGCGGCCTTGACCGCCTTCTGGTCGCGCGGCGTGAAAGCGCGCAGCGCGTGCTGGATGCGGTTGCCGAGCTGGCCCAGGACCGTCTCCGGGACGTCGAGCGGGTTCTGCGTGATGAACCACACGCCCACGCCCTTGGACCGCACCAGGCGCACGACCTGCTCGATGCGGTCGAGCAGTTCCTTCGGGGCGTCGTCGAACAGGAGGTGGGCCTCGTCGAAGAAGAAGACGAGCTTCGGCTTCTCGGGATCGCCGACCTCGGGAAGCTGCTCGAAGAGCTCGGAGAGCAGCCACAGCAGCATCGTGGCGTACACGCGCGGGCTGGCGAGGAGCCGGTCGGCGGCGAGGATGTTCACGACGCCACGGCCGTCCACCGTCTGCATGAGGTCCTCGAGGGCGAGGACCGGCTCCCCGAAGAACTTCTCGCCGCCCTGCGACTCGAGGGTGAGCAGACCGCGCTGGATCGCCCCGATGCTCGCCGTCGAAAGGTTGCCGTACTGCGTGCGGAACTTCGCGGCGTTGTCGCCCGCGTGCTGCAGGAGGGCGCGCAGGTCCTTCAGGTCCAGGAGCGCGAGGCCCGCGTCGTCGGCGATCTTGAAGACGGCGGCGAGGACGCCGGACTGCGTCTCGTTCAGGTTGAGGATCCGGGCGAGCAGCAGGGGGCCCATCTCCGTGACCGTGGCCCGCACCGGGTGGCCCTGCTCGCCGAAGACGTCCCAGAAGGCGACGGGCGCGGCGAGAGGCGTGCGGCCCTCGATCCCCAGCATCTTCAGGCGTTCGGCCACCTTTGGGTTGGCCCCGCCGGGCGCCCCGAGGCCCCCGAGGTCGCCCTTCACGTCGGCCATGAAGACCGGCACGCCGATGCCGCTCAGCGCCTCGGCCACGGCCTGCAGCGTGACGGTCTTGCCGGTTCCGGTCGCGCCCGCGATGAGCCCGTGGCGGTTGGCCATGCCGGGCAGCAGGCCCAGCTCCACGCGGGATTTCGCGACGACGAGGGGGGGAAGCACGCGCTGCTCGCTCGGGGAGGGACGGTGCGGGGATGTTACCATTAGCCCCTCCGAAACTGAATTCGCGGCGAAGACCCATGGCAGGCCACAGCAAGTGGGCGAACATCCAGCACCGCAAGGGGCGCCAGGACGCCAAGCGCGGCAAGATCTTCACCCGCCTCATCAAGGAAATCACGGTCGCGGCGCGCATGGGCGGGGGAGACCCCGGCATGAACCCGCGCCTGCGCCTCGCCGTCGACAAGGCGACCGAGAACAACATGCCCAAGGACAACATCGAGCGCGCGATCAAGCGCGGCACCGGTGACCTGGACGGCGTGAGCTACGAGGAGATCCGCTACGAGGGCTACGGCATCGGCGGCGCCGCCGTGCTTGTCGACTGCCTGAGCGACAACCGCACGCGCACGGTGGCCGACGTGAGGCACGCGTTCACCAAGTACGGCGGCAACCTCGGCACGGAAGGCTCGGTCGCCTTCCTCTTCAAGCACTGCGGGCAGCTCGTCTTCGCGCCGGGCACCGACGAGGACAGGCTCCTCGAGGCGGCGCTCGAGGCGGGCGCCGAGGACGTGGTCGTGAACGACGACGGCTCGATCGAGGTGGTGACGGGCCCCTACGACTTCACGGCCGTGAAGGCGGCCCTCGAGAAGAAGGGCTTCAAGGCGGAGATGGCCGAGGTGACGATGAAGCCCTCCTCGGAGACCGTGCTCGAGGGCGAGGACGCCGCGCGCATGCACAAGCTCCTCGACGCCCTGGAGTCCCTCGACGACGTCCAGGAGGTCTACACCACCGCCGCGATGGACGAGGCGGCGTAGGGCGCCCCCCCTTGCGCATCCTCGGCATCGATCCCGGCCTTCGCGTGACGGGGTTCGGCGTCATCGGCCGCGAGGGCCAGCGCCTGGAATACGTGACGAGCGGGTGCGTGAAGACGCGCGAGGGCGGCGAGATGCCCGAGCGCATCCGCGCCATCCTCGAGGGGCTCGCGGAAGTGATCGCCGCCAACCGCCCGGAAGAGGTCGCCATCGAGAAGGTCTTCGTGAACGTGAACCCCCATTCGAGCCTGCTGCTGGGCCAGGCGCGCGGCGCCGCGGTGTGCGCGGCCGTGCTCGCGAGGCTGCCCGTCACCGAGTACACGCCGGGCCAGGTGAAGCAGGCCGTGGTCGGCAAGGGCCGCGCCGGCAAGGAGCAGGTGCAGGAGATGGTCCGGCGGCTGCTGCGGCTTCCGGGGCACCCCTCGCCGGATGCGGCCGACGCGCTCGCCTGCGCGATCTGCCACGCCCACGGCGGGATGGGCATGGGGGCGCTTCCCACGCGCGGCCTGGTGATGCGCCGCGGGAGGCTCGCGTGATCGGGCGCGTGGCCGGCACCCTCGTCGAGAAGAACCCGCCGCAGGTGGTGGTGCAGGCCGGCGGCGTGGGCTACGAGATCGACGTGCCGATGAGCACCTTCTACAACCTGCCGCGCACCGGCGAGCCGGTCGAGCTCCTCACGCACCTGGTCGTGCGCGAGGACGCGCACCTGCTCTTCGGCTTCCTCACGGCCGCGGAGCGCACCGCCTTCCGCCAGCTCCTCAAGGTGAGCGGCGTGGGCCCCAAGGTCGCGCTCGCGGTCCTCTCGGGCCTGTCGGTCGACGACCTCGCCGCCGCGGTGGCGGCCGAGGACGCGGCGAGCCTCACCCGCGTGCCCGGCATCGGCAAGAAGACCGCCGAGCGGCTCGTGCTCGAGCTGCGCGACAAGCTGCCCACGGCGATACCGGCCGCGAAGGCCTCGGCGCCGCACGGGCCCGACGTGCTCAATGCGCTGCTCTCGCTTGGCTATAATGCCCGCGAGGCGTCGGCCGCGATCCGCGACCTGCCGCCCGACCTGGCGCTCGCCGACGCGATCCGCCAGGCACTCAAGGTGCTCGCCAAGCCGTGATCGAAACCGACCGCCTGATCGCCGGGGCCCCCGCTTCGCCGCAGGAGGAGGGCGAGGAGAGGGCGCTTCGCCCCCGCCAGCTGGCCGAGTACGTCGGCCAGGCGAAGATCCGCGAGCAGCTCGAGATCTTCATCTCGGCCGCGCGCGGGCGGGGCGAGGCCCTGGACCACGCGCTGCTCTTCGGCCCGCCGGGCCTGGGCAAGACGACGCTCGCGCACATCATCGCCCGGGAGATGGGGGTGAACCTGCGCCAGACCTCGGGCCCGGTGCTCGAGCGCCCGGGCGACCTCGCGGCCCTGCTCACCAACCTCGAGCCGCGCGACGTCCTGTTCATCGACGAGATCCACCGCCTGAACCCGGTGGTCGAGGAGATCCTCTACCCGGCGCTGGAGGACTACCAGATCGACATCATGATCGGCGAGGGGCCGGCGGCGCGCAGCGTGAAGCTGGACCTGCCGCCCTTCACGCTCGTGGGGGCGACGACGCGGGCGGGCATGCTCACCAACCCGCTGCGCGACCGCTTCGGGATCGTGGCGCGGCTCGAGTTCTACTCGCCCGAGGAGCTCACGTGCATCGTGACGCGGTCCTCGGGGCTGCTCGCCATGGCGATCGAGTCGGAAGGGGCCGTCGAGATCGCGCGCCGCTCGCGCGGAACGCCGCGAATCGCCAACCGGCTGCTGCGGCGCGTGCGCGACTTCGCGCAGGTGCGCCACGGCGGCCGCGTGACGGCCGAGGTCGCCGACCTCGCGCTGCGCATGCTGGACGTGGACGTGATCGGGCTCGACCTGCAGGACAGGAAGCTCCTGCTCGCGATCATCGAGAAGTTCGGCGGCGGGCCCGTCGGCGTCGACAACCTCGCCGCCGCCATCGGCGAGGAGCGCGACACGATCGAGGACGTGCTCGAGCCCTTCCTCATCCAGCAGGGCTACCTGCAGCGCACGCCGCGCGGGCGCATCGCCACCGCGCTCACCTACCGCCACTTCGGGCTCCCCGGCGGGCCGGCTTCCGGCGGGGGGCTCTTCGAGTGACGAAGATCGCCCTGAAGCCCCGGCTGCAGCCGGAGCTCTTCACCTACTCGTTCCCCGTGCGGGTGTACTTCGAGAACACGGACGCCGGCGGCGTGGTCTACCACGGCGAGTACCTGAAGTTCCTCGAGCGGGCGCGCACCGAGTGGCTGCGCCACCTCGGCTTCGACCACCAGAACCTGGCGCGGAACCATCGCACCGTCTTCGTGGTCACCCAGGCGGTGGCCGACTTCCTCAAGCCCGCGCGGCTCGACGACAACCTGGCGGTGAGCGTGCAGCTCGAGTCGCTGGGCAAGGTGCGCTGCGTCTTCCTGCAGGAGATCCGCCGCGACGACGAGCTGCTGGTGCGCGCGAAGATCACCGTGGCCTGCGTGACGGGGGAGCACTTCAAGCCCGCCGAGATTCCCGAGGCGCTTCGCCGCAAGATGCAGGCCTCGCTCGCGTGAACCCGGAGGAACGATGATCGTCAGCCACGACCTCACCATCCTCGCGATGATCGCGAACGCGAGCATCGTCGTGAAGGCCGTCATGGCGGTCCTGGTGCTCGCCTCGCTCTTTTCCTGGACGTACATCTTCATGAAGGTGTTCGCGCTGCGCCGCGCGCACCGGCAGGCCGAGGAGTTCGAGCGCGAGTTCTGGGGCGGCACCGACCTGGTCGGGCTCTACCAGCGCGCCGCCGGCGGGCGCTACGTCGCCGCCGGCATGGAGCGCATCTTCGAGGCCGGCTTCAAGGAGTTCCTGAAGCTCAAGGGGCGCGCGGGCGCGGACGTGACCGCCCTCATGGACGGCACGCGCCGGGCCATGAAGGCGACGCTGCAGCGGGAGGTGGACGCGCTGGAGTCGCACCTGTCGTTCCTCGCCACCGTGGGCTCCGTGAGCCCGTACATCGGCCTGTTCGGCACGGTGTGGGGGATCATGAACGCCTTCCGGGGACTGTCGAACGTGGCGCAGGCCACGCTCGCGCAGGTGGCACCCGGCATCGCGGAGGCACTCGTGGCCACGGCGATCGGCCTGTTCGCCGCGATCCCCGCCGTGATCGCCTACAACCGGTTCGCGCACGACATCGACCGGCTGGCGGGGCGCTACGAGAGCTTCATGGAGGAGCTCTCCAACATCCTGCAGCGCCAGGCCCACCAGCCGGAGCGCTGACGATGCGCCGCCGCCGCGCGATGAGCGAGATCAACGTCGTTCCGTACATCGACGTGATGCTGGTGCTGCTCATCATCTTCATGGTGGCCGCCCCCCTCATCAACCCCGGCCAGATCGACCTGCCGCAGGTGGGCGCAAAGCTCGACCCGGCGGTGGCCCCGCTGGAGGTGCGCGTGCGAGAGAGCGGCGAGCTCGCCGTCGTGGACCGCTCGCGCTCGCCGGACGAGCTGCTCGTGAAGCGCGCGCAGCTGCTCGAGATCGTGCGCCGCGCCCAGCAGGCGAACCCGGAGCAGGCCGTGGTCATCGCGGGCGACCGCAAGGTGCGGTACGAGGAGGTCCTCAAGGTGATGGACATCCTGCAGCAGGGGCAGGTGAGGCGCGTGGGGCTGCTCGCCCGTCCCGCGCCCTAGGCCTCGCGCGTGAAGCCGCCGGAGCCGAAGCACGAGCGGCCCCGCCAGCCGGGGAAGATCCGCTCGGTGCTCCTGGCGCTCGCGGTGCACGGCGCGTTCTTCGCGCTGATCGTCTTCGGGGTCACCTGGCAGAGCCGGCCGACCCCGCCCCTGCAGGCGGAACTCTGGGAGAAGCTTCCCCCGGGACCGGCGACCAAGGCCGCCGCACCGCCTCCCGCCGAGCCCGCCCCCGAGCCGCCCAAGGCCGCGCCCAGGCCCGAGCCGCCCAAGCCGGAGCCGCCCAAGGCCGAGCCCAGGCCCGAGCCGCCCAAGCCGGACCCGGCCATCGCCGAGAAGAAGGAGCGCGAGAAGAAGGAGCGCGAGAAGAAGGAGCAGGAGAAGAAGGAGCAGGAGAAGCGCGAGCAGGCGAAGAAGGAGCAGGAGAAGCGCG
>CAZNWZ010000080.1:0-8585 GCA_964576455.1 uncultured Lysobacter sp. | reverse complement strand
GGCACGGCCAACCAGGCCGCCGCGAACCAGGGCACCGCGAACCAGGCCGCCGCGAACGAGGCCCGGAAGAAGTAACGCATCGCCGACCCGGTCCCGCATCGGCAGCCACGCGCTGCCTGCAGGACGCAGCACCCGCAACCGCCGGCCCTCGTGCCGGCGGTTTGCTTTGTGCGGGCGACCCGGTATCCTTCGCCGGACTCCGCCCACCGAGGGGACTCCGAGGATGCGCCTTCGCGCCGCTTGCCTGCTGCTCGCCCTCATCCCGGCGCCCGCCCTCGCCGAGGAAAGCCCCGAGCCGAGCCCCGTCGACATGTCCTATGTCGAGACGAAGGACCTCAAGCTCATCTTCTACGACCCGCTGCGCTACCTCGTCCCGCACGCGGTGCGCACGTACACGAACTCCCTCGCCTGGCAGCGGCGCACCTTCGGCTGGACACCGTCCGAGCGGACCACGGTCGTCCTGAACGACCTCGCCGACTTCGGCAACGCGGCGCAGAACTCCGCGCCCCACGACCGGCTCGTCTTCGACGTCGCGCCGGAATCGCACGCCTTCGAGACCTTCCCGGCCACCGAGCGCTTCTTCTTCCTCATGAACCACGAGATGGTCCACGTGGCCGCCGGCGACGTGGCCAACGAGGAGGACCGCAAGTGGCGCAGGCTCTTCCTGGGCAAGGTCGCGCCCCAGTGGCAGCACCCGGAGTCGCTCTTCTACAGCTTCCTCACGATCCCGCGATTCAACTCCCCGCGCTGGTACAACGAGGGCGGCGCGGTCTTCATGGAGACGTGGATGGCCGGCGGCCTGGGCCGCGCGCAGGGCGGCTACGACGAGATGGTCTTCCGCGCGATGGTGCGGGACGGCGCGCGCTTCTACGACCCGCTGGGCCTCGCCTCCCACGCGGTGCGCGTGAACTTCCAGGTGGGCGTCAATGCCTACCTCTACGGCACGCGGTTCTTCACCTGGCTCGCGTACGCCTACTCCCCGGAAAAGGTGGTCGAATGGATCCGGCGCGACGAGGGCAGCGAGCGCTACTACTCCGACAACTTCCTGCGCGTCTTCGGCATCCCCCTCGAGAAGGCCTGGCAGGACTGGATCGCCTTCGAGCACGAGTTCCAGAAGCGCAACCTGGCCGAGGTGCGCAAGTTCCCCATCACGCCGTTCAAGCCGCTCGTGGACCGCGCCGTGGGCTCCGTCTCGCGGATGCAGTACGACGAGGCGACGGGAACGCTCTTCGCCGCCTACCGCTACCCGGGCGTGGTCGACCACATCGGCGCGCTGGACACGCGCGAGGGCACCGTGCGGCGGCTCGTGGACCTCAAGCGGGCGATGCTCTTCACGGTCACCTCGCTCGCCTGGGACCCGGGCAGCTCGACGCTCTTCTACGTGAACGACAACACCGCCTACCGCGACCTCATGGCGCTGGACGTGAAGACGGGCGAGGAGCGCATGCTCTTCGAGGACGCGCGCGTGGGCGAGCTCGCCTTCAATCCCGCGGACCGCTCGCTCTGGGGCGTGCGGCAATCCAACGGCATCGCCTCGATCGTGCGCCTGCCGCCGCCCTACGACACCTGGTACGAGGTGTGGGCGCTGCCCTATGAGCACGTTCCCTACGACCTCGACATCTCGCCCGACGGGCGCCTGCTCTCGGCGTCGATGGGCGAGGTGAACGGCGACCAGTTCCTGCGCGTCTGGGAGATCGGCCGGCTGCTATCGGGCGACTTCGCGCCGCTGTCCGAATTCCGCTTCGGGCAGTCCGTTCCCGAGAGCTTCGTCTTCTCCCCCGACGGGCGCTACCTGTACGGCAGCAGCTACTACACGGGCGCCTCCAACATCTTCCGCTACGAGATCGCCACGGACGACATGCAGGCCGTCTCCAACGCCGAGACCGGCTTCTTCCGCCCCCGGCCGCTCGCCGACGGGCGCCTGCTGGTGCTCGCCTACACCGCGGAGGGCTTCGTCCCGGGCACCATCGAGCCGCGCGTCGTGAAGGACGCGAGCGCGATCCGCTTCCTCGGCACCGAGGTCGCTGAGAAGCACCCCGTCGTGAAGACCTGGCAGGTGCCGCCCGCGAGCGCGGTCGACCCCGAGAAGATCATCACCGGCCAGGGCCCGTACGTCCCGCTGCGCAACGTCGCCCTCGACAATGCCTTCCCGGTGCTCCAGGGCTACAAGGACTCGGTGGGCATCGGCTACCACTTCAACTTCTCCGACCCGCTCGGCTACGCGAACTTCGGGCTCACCCTCGCCGGCTCGCCCGACTCGGACCTGCCGAGCCAGGAGCGCGGGCACGCGGAGATCACGGGCCAGTACCTGGGCTGGAAGGGGAGCCTCTCCTGGAACCGCTCGGACTTCTACGACCTCTTCGGCCCCACCAAGAAGAGCCGCAAGGGCTACGCCGCGAAGCTGGGCTACACGCACTGGCAGGTCTACGACCCGCCGCGCACGCTGAAGCTCACCTCGGAGATCGCCTGGTACGACAAGATCGACGCCCTGCCCAACTACCAGAACGTCGAGGCGCCCGTGGACCAGCTGGTCACGGCGGAGGTGGGAGCGCGCTACAACCACGCCCTGCGCTCGCTGGGCGCGGTGGACGACGACAAGGGACTCGCCTGGGAAGCCGTGGCCACGCTCAACCGCGCGAACCACAGCAACGTCCCGCAGCTGCGCGGCGGCTTCGACTTCGGCATCCCGCTGCCCATGAAGCACTCCTCGCTCTGGTTGCGAACGGTCGCGGGCACCGCGAACGGCGACCGCGAGGATCCGTTCGCGAACTTCTACTTCGGCGGCTTCGGCAACAACTACGTGGACAGCGGGGAGATCAAGCGCTACCGGGAGTACTACGCGCTGCCCGGCTTCGGCCTGAACGAGGTCTCGGGGCGCTCCTTCGCGCGCGTGATGGCCGAGTGGAACGTGCCGCCCGTGATCTTCGAGAAGGGCGGCACGCCGGCGTTCCACGCCACGTGGCTCAGGCCCTCGGTCTTCGCCTCCGCCCTCTGGACCGATCCGCAGTCCTCGCAGTTCCGCAAGGACCACGCCAGCGTCGGCTTCCAGCTCGACCTGCGCTTCACCGTCCTCCACTGGTACGACATGACCCTCTCGGCCGGCTACGCGGTGGGCTACCGCGAAGGCAGGCGCGCCGGCGACGAGTGGATGATCTCGCTGAAGATCCTGTGAGACCGGCGGCGAACCATGGCGCCTGACGAGGCGGCGCGCGGGCTGGTCGGCCTGCTCCCCGTCCTGAGCTTCCTCGGGGCCCTCCTCTACCTGGACAGCTACAAGCTGGTGAAGCTGCGCGCCGTCGTCGCGGTCGTCGCGGGGGGCGCGGCCGTGGCCCTGGCGAGCTACTTCGTCAACGCCGGGCTCATGTCCGTCCTCCCGGTCGGTTTCGAGGCCTTCACCCGCTACGTGGCGCCGGTCAGCGAGGAGCTGCTCAAGGCGCTGGTGATCGTCGCCCTCATCCGCCTGCACCGCATCGGCTTCCTCGTGGACGCCGCGATCTTCGGGTTCGCCGTCGGCGCCGGCTTCGCGCTGGTCGAGAACCTCTACTACCTGCACCAGACGCCGGGCGCGGGCCTGGGCATCTGGATCGTGCGCGGGTTCGGCACGGCGATCATGCACGGCGGCGCCACCGCGCTCTTCGCGGTGCTGGGGCTCGCGCGGATCGAGCAGGCAGGCCGCGCGGGTCCGCGCCAGTACCTGCCCGGGTTCGCGATCGCCGTGGTGCTGCACTCGGCGTTCAACCACTTCTTCCTCTCGCCCATCCTCTCCACCCTCGGGATCCTGGTGGCGCTGCCCCCGGTGTTCCACCTCGCGTTCCAGCGCAGCGAGAGGGCGCTGGGGACCTGGCTCGGCCACGGATTCGACGCCGACGCCGAGATGCTGGAGCTCCTCAACTCGGGGCGCCTGTCGGACTCGCCCGTCGGGCAGTACCTGCACGCCCTCAAGGACAAGTTCCACGGCCCCGTGGTCGCGGACGTGCTGTGCTACCTGCGCCTGTACACCGAGCTTTCGCTGCGGGCCAAGGGCATCCTCCTCATGCGCGAGAGCGGATTCGAGGTGCCGGTGGACGAGGCCACGCGCGAGAAGTTCGCGGAGATGCGCTACCTCGAGGGGAGCATCGGGCGCACGGGGCTGCTGGCCATCCAGCCGATGCTGCACATGAGCCACAAGGACCTCTGGCAGCTCTACATGCTGGGCAAGTAGCGCCCGGCGGCCGCGGCCGCGCTAGTCCCGGCGGTGCCGCTTTCCCAGCCGGATCATGGGCCGCTCGACGAGGTAGAAGCTCACCGCGGCCATGACGAGGGTGACCCCGATCGTGGCGGCAAGCGCCGCGGCGCTTCCGCCCGGCGTCTTCAGCGACTCTCCCCCGACCAGGCGCACGAGGAAGATCGCCGGCAGGTGCCAGAGGTAGATTCCGTAGCTCACCTCGCCCAGCCAGACGAACTCGTGCCGGCCGAGGAAGGCGAGCTCGGGGGGCGGGCGCAGCAGCAGGTACACGGCCAGCCCGATGACCACCGCCACCAGGGGATTCCAGACGGCCAGCATCCAGTGGCCCGTCCAGTAGGTCTCGTGGTTGGCGAGCAGCCAGTACTGCAGGGCCAGGAGCGCAACCGCGACCGCCGCGAGAGCCATGCGCCGGCCGGCCGCCGTCGGCGCCCACGCCAGCTCGGAAATGGCCACGCCGGCCATGAAGCTCACGAGCGACCCCGGCAGGGCGTCGAGCACGGGAAGGCGGCTCACCATGTGGTCGCCGCGGTACGCCGCCATGACGCCCACCCGCCAGGCCAGCGCGATCGCGACGGCGACGGCGAAGGTCGTCCGCCAGCCCAGGCGGCGCTGGAGCAGGACGATGAACGGCAGGGTCAGGTAGAACGAGAATTCGATGGGCAGCGTCCAGTACACGCCGTTGAGCGGCGGGTGCATGCCGGGCGGCATGTTGATCCACAGCAGCAGGTTCATGACGACCTGCGTGCCCGTGAACGGCGCGACGAGGGCGATGCCCAGCGACGACAGCGCGACCAGGATCGCCACCTGGAACCAGACGCCGGGGAAGATGCGCAGGAACCGCCGCTTCCAGAACTGCAGCACCGAGGGGCGGTCCAGGGGCTGGTGCGCGAGCTGCGAGGCCAGCAGGTAGCCCGAGAGGACGAAGAAGAGGTGCACGCCCAGCCAGCCGAAGCTGAACTGCATCGCGAGGTTCCAGGTCGTGCCCGCGAACGGCACGTGGCGCAGCGCCTCGGGCAGCGCGGGGAAGTACTCCGACCAGTGGAAGAACAGCACGGCCAGCGCCGCGATGCCGCGCAGGCCGTGGAGGGAAGGCGTGAAGGAGAGCACGGGAGATCGTCAGCCGGCGCCCGCCGCCGGCGGGGGTCGGCCTACTGGCACACCGGCACGGGGCTGGAGAAGACGATCCGCGTGATGCGCTTGCTCACCGGGCTGCCGAGGTAGTCGTAAACGAGGAACCCGCTCTCGCCGTCGGTGAAGCTGAAGGTCATGGAGCCCACCCGCGTGTAGTTCTGCGGGAAGCCGATCGGCGTGAAGGGGCTGGCGTTGAACGCGGGGCCCGTCGTGCGGTAGAGGTCGCCGGAATAGGTCCGGGTCCCCGTGAGCGTCCCCGTCATGGACAGCCACAGGTCCCGCCCGGTGGCATCGTACGTGAAGAGCGTGGCGAAGATCGTGTTGTCCTGGTGCGTGACGTTCACGCCCCACCCCGGCTCCGTCGAAGTCCACCAGATGTCCTGGTAGTTCGTCGCGAAGGCGCGGCTGGCGGTCGTGCCGGAGCAGGTCGACCGGCTGCCGTAGACCGTGCGCGTGATGGCCTTCACGACGGGGGCCGACCCCACGTTGTAGCTGAGGACCCCGGAATCGCCGCCGGAGAAGGTCACCGTCATGGTGCCGACGTCCGTGTAGTCCTGCGGGAAGGTGACCGGCGTCCAGGGGCTCGAGTCGATGGCCGGGCCGCGCGTGCGGTACAGGACGCCCGTGTACGTCGAGCCGGACTGCAGCGCCATCGTGGCCGACAGCCACAGGGGCGCGCCCGCCGAGTCGTAGGTGAAGAGCGTGGCGAAGATCGTGCTGCCCTGGTGCGCGAAGTTGATGCCCCATCCGGACTCGTCGCTCTTCCACCACAGGCCGGTGTAGTTGCTGGAGGAGGTGCCCGACGCCTGCGTCACCGTGAAGGTGCGGCCGCCGACGGTGATCGTGCCGGTCCTGGCGCCGCCGGCGTTCGCCGCCACGAAGTACTGCACCGTCCCGTTGCCGCTGCCGCTGCTCGAGGTGGTGAGCCAGCTCGCGTTGCTCGCGGCCGACCACGCGCAGCCCGCGGTGGCGGTCACGGAGAAGGTGCCCGACGCCGCGCCGGCCCCCACCGCCGCGCTCGACGGCGAGATCGTGTAGGTGCACGACGAGGCGGGATTGAGGTACTGGGAGATGAAGCCGTAGGCGCGGTCGAAGCGCGAGTAGTAGTCGCGCAGGTCCGCGCCCGTGGCCGCGCAGCTCGACGGGCCGCCGTGCAGCCCGCCGCGCAGCAAGTACTGGGAGTTGGAGAACGTGAAGATGCCCGAGCCGCTGCTGCCGCCTTCGGTGACGCCCGTGGCGATGGAGTTCCACAGGGCGACGATATGGGTGTCCCCCGACGCCCCGCCATAGCCGGAGAATCCGCCGAAGGTGCCCAGGCTCACCTTCTTCAGGTCGCCCGCCGGATGGTGCACGGCGGTGAGGCCGGCGCCCGCCGACACCGCGGCCGAATCCCAGCCCGAGTACACGGCGCTGGAGGGCGGGATGTTCAGCAGCCGCAGGAGGAGGACGTCCGTCGCCGTGTTGGCGTACAGCAGCGTCGCGCCGCCGGAAACCTGGGTATAGGACGCGCTGGTCCCCCCGAAGCCGCACCCGGTCCGGTCGTAGAACCAGTGCGTGGTGACCGTGCTCGCCGCGGACTGCGTCGAGATGCAGTGCGCCGCGGAGTAGAAGTAGGGGGCCACCGGGCCGGCGGTCGTGTTGAGCAGCGTGCCGGTGCAGTTGTAGGTGCCGTCCGGGTCCGTGAAGGTCATCCGCGCGACCGACCGGCCGGTCATCTCGAGGGCGGCGTCCGTCGCGCTCCTGCAGATGAGGTCCACCTCGCAGAAGCCCGAGGCCTTCGCCTGCGCCTCCAGGCCGGCCTCGCGCGGGTTCGCGAACAGGTGGGAGACGCGGGTGACCACGAGCGGGAGCTCCTGCCCGGCCCCGGCGGGCACGAAGACCTCCACGAGGGCGCGGTCGCCCTCCAGCACCGGGCTCCAGAAATCGGCGCCGCCCGCCTCGATCTCCGCCGCCGGGTAGGGGCCATGGACGACGGCCGGGTCGGCGGCGGAGGCGAAGCGCACCTGCGCGCCGGCCGGCAGTCCGGCGCCGGCGAGCCCCACGCGCAACGCGCGAGCATCCTTCGAGACGACCTCCCAGTGGGCCGCGCGGCCACCCTCGACGCCCGTCCAGCGAAGCGAGCTGCCCCGCGACTCGGCGACCACGGGCACCGTCCGGCCGATGCCGATCTGCAGGCGCTTCTGGAACTGGCGCGCGTTCGCCTGGCGGACCTCCGCGATGCGGCCGGCATCGGCCGCGCCGAGGTCGATGCGGACCGCGGTTCCCGTCCCCGGCGCGAGGCGCAGCGATTCCGCCGCCTTCGCCGGCGCGTCCGCGACCTGCGCGGCGTAGGCCCGGTCCGCCGCGGGCGCGGGAAGGGCCAGGGACGAGAAAACGACGAGGACCAGCCGCAGGATCAGCGAGGAGGACGGGCGCATGGGGAATCCAAGGGGATCGCTAGGTTGGCCAGGGGGCGCGCGCAAGTCGCACTCGCGGCCGTGGAGGCGGGGGGGAGACACGCGAATTGTAGCGTCAATCGACCCCGGCAAAGGCTCCATGGGGAACCTGACCCGATCCCGGAGGCGGGGTTCCGTCCCCTCGCCGGTGCGAGTGGAAAAACCAATAGCCGCAATCAATAGAAATAATTGGATCGATAGACAATTACCGCTTAGATTGGCTCCACGCGACAACCCCCCTCGGAAAGGAACAGCCCATGTCCAGCGAAGCGAAGTGCCCGGTCATGCACGGCGGAAACACCCATGCCGGCAAGTCCGTGATGGCCTGGTGGCCCAATGCCCTCAACCTCGAGATCCTGCACCAGCACGACACGAAGACGAACCCGCTCAAGGGCTTCCACTATCGCGAAGAGGTGAAGAAGCTCGACTTCGCGGCCGTGAAGAAGGACCTGACCGCCCTCATGACGGACAGCCAGGACTGGTGGCCGGCCGACTGGGGCCACTACGGCGGGCTGATGATCCGCATGGCCTGGCACGCGGCCGGCTCGTACCGGATCGCCGACGGCCGCGGCGGCGCCGGCACGGGCAACCAGCGCTTCGCGCCGCTCAATTCCTGGCCCGACAACGCCAACCTGGACAAGGCGCGGCGCCTCCTCTGGCCCATCAAGAAGAAGTACGGCAACCGGCTCAGCTGGGCCGACCTCATCATCCTGGCCGGCAACGTGGCCTACGAGTCCATGGGCCTCAAGACCTTCGGCTTCGGCTTCGGCCGCGAGGACATCTGGCATCCCGAG
>CAZNWZ010000079.1:2675-8589 GCA_964576455.1 uncultured Lysobacter sp. | reverse complement strand
CCGCCCGCGAAGCCCGCCGCTCCCGCGCCCGGCAAGGCGCCCGGCCAGGACTACTTCAACGCGGAGGTCCCGTCGTGAGCGCGCCCGCGCGGCCCGTGCGCCACTTCGAGATGCCGGCGACGCTGGGCGGAAGGCTGCACGCCTGGCGCTTCCTCCTCGCGCGGCGGCTCGCGCAGGCGACCGTCCTCCTCCTCTTCTTCGGCACCGCGCACTGGGGGTGGAAGCTCCTCGGCCAGCCGCTCCTCGCGGGCAACCTGTCCGCGGCCAAGCTCGCCGGGGCGGTTCCCCTGGCCGATCCCTTCGCGATCCTGCAGGTGCTCGCCACGCGCCACGCCGTCGCGGGCGAGGCGCTCCTGGGCGCGGGCATCGTGCTCGCGGCCTACCTGCTGCTGGGCGGACGGGTCTTCTGCTCGTGGGCGTGCCCGATGAACCTGGTGACCGACGCGGCGCGCTGGGTCCGGCTGCGGCTCGCCGTGCGCGACGTGTTCTCGATCCCGCCGGGGGTTCGCTACGCGGTGCTGGCGCTGTCGCTCGCGCTGTCGGCCATCGCCGGGGTCGCCGCCTTCGAGTGGGTGAGCCCCATCGCCATGATGCACCGCGAGATCGTGTACGGCGCGGGCCTCGGCCTCACCTCGGTGGCGGGCGTGTTCCTCTTCGACGCCTTCGTGCTGAAGCACGGCTGGTGCGGCCACCTGTGCCCGCTGGGCGCGTTCTGGTCGCTCGCCGGGCGCGGCGCCCAGGTGCGCGTGGCCTTCGACGACGCCAGCTGCACGCGCTGCGGCGACTGCCTCAAGGCCTGCCCCGAGCCGCGCGTGCTCCATTTCAACGAGGCCGCGCGAAACGGCTTCGTGAAGTCCGGCGAGTGCACGAACTGCGCCGCGTGCATCGCCGTCTGCCCCGAGTCCAGCCTCCGCCTTTCCCTTCGCGCCACGGCAAGCGCTGCCGCAGCGCCCTCCGATTCCCGACTGAAGGAATGAAGCCATGAAACGACTCCTCGCCGCCTGCTCGTTCGCGATCCTCGCCCTCGGCGCCACGGCCCAGCAGAAGCCCCAGGCCGTCGAAGAGAAGGATTTCAGCCTCAACAAGGGAAGCGTCCTCGAGGCCGCCACGCCGGCCCCCTTCGAGTACCAGGACGGCGCGCAGACCGCCCGCCCGCTCGCGGGCTCGGGCATGCCGGTGATGATCTCCCACACCGTCGACGACGACCTGCCCATCACCGCGGAGAAGAACGGCTGCATCCGCTGCCACACCCCGACCGGGAAGAAGGTCCGCGGGGCGCCGCCGGTGCCGTCCTCGCACGTGGCCGCGGGGGACAAGCCCGCGGTCGTCGGCAAGCGCTGGAACTGCACGGCCTGCCACGCGCCGCAGGCGGACGTGAAGCCGCTGGTGGCCAACACGTCGCAATGACGAAAAAGGGGACGGTTCCTGTACCCGTCCCCATTTGAAAAGAGGGACGGGTACAGGAACCGTCCCCCTTCGTCTAGGGCTCGAGGAGGGCGCGAAGCTCGGTCTTGAGAACCTTGCCGTAGTGGTTCTTCGGCAGCTCGCCCACGAAGCGGTACTCCTTCGGCCGCTTGAAGCGCGCGATCGAGGCGAGGCAGTGCGCGTCGAGCTCGGCGGCGGAGGGCGCGGGCTCGCGGGCCACCACGAAGGCGACCACCGCCTCGCCCCATTCCGGATCGGGCCGGCCCACCACCGACACCTCGGCCACGCCGGGGTGCGCGAGCAGCGCCTCCTCCACCTCGCGCGGGTAGATGTTGGAGCCGCCGGAGATGATCAGGTCCTTGCTGCGGTCCTTGAGGGTGAGGAATCCCTCCTCGTCGAGGCTGCCCAGGTCGCCGGTCCACAGCCAGCCGTCGCGCAGGGCCCGCGCCGTGGCCTCGGCGTTCTCCCAGTAGCCCGCCATGACCGCCGCGCCGCGCACGCAGATCTCGCCCACCTCGCCCGGCAACAGGTCGCGGCCCGATTCGTCGCGCACGGCGACCTCGACCCCGCTCTGCGGCAGGCCCACGGAGGCGATGCGCGCGAGGTACCGCGGGTGCGAGCGGTCGTTCACGAAGCGCTTGGCGAGCGCGGTGATCGTCATCGGGCTCTCGCCCTGCCCGTAGATCTGCGCGAAGCGCGGGCCCATCACGTCGAGCGCGCGCAGCAGGTCCGCCACGTACATCGGGCCGCCGCCGTAGACCACGGTGCGAAGGCCCTCGAGCGCCGGGGCGTGCGCCGCGGCGTGCTCGACGAGCCGGCGCACCATCGTGGGCGCCGCGAACATCCCCACGCCCTCGTGCGAGGCCGCCAGCGCGAAGACCTCGGCCGCGTCGAACCCGCCGGACTCGGGGACCACCTGGGCCGCGCCCGCGAGCAGGTAGGGGACGAGGTACAGGCCCGAGCCGTGCGACATGGGCGCGGCGTGCAGCAGGCGGTCGCCGGGCCCCACCGCGTCCACGTCCGTGAGGTAGCCCTGTGCCATCGCGCGCAGGTTCGCGTGCGTGAGCATGGCGCCCTTGGGCCGGCCGGTCGTGCCGCTGGTGTAGAAGAGCCACGCGAGCGCGCCGTCGTCGGCCTGCGCCACCGGCAGCGGCTCGCCGAAGAGGGCGTCGTAGCCCACGCTGCCGGCCTCGATCACGTCCGGGACCCGCGCCAGGCCCTCGGCCGCCTGCGCGAGGGCGCGCACCCAGTCGGGCGTGACGAATGCCGCCTTCGCGCCCGAGTCCTCCAGGATCCAGGCGACTTCCCGCGGGTGGAGCTTCGCGTTCACCGGCACCACCGCGAGCCCGGCCCACCACGCGGCGAGCAGGACCTCGGCGTATTCCGGCGAATTGGCCATCACCAGCGCCACCCGGTCGCCGGGCGCGAGCGCGAGCTTCTCGCGCAGCCCGCGCGCGAGCGAGGCCACGTCCCGCGCCAGGCGGGCGTACGACTTCCACGGGGACGCGCCCACGAAAACCGCCGTGCGATCCGGGTCGCTGCGGGCGTGGCGCTGCAGCCAGAGGGCGAGGTTCACGAGGCCGGTGTCAGGTTACTTTTCGGTGTCAGGTTACTTTATGGTGTCAGACACCTTAAAGTAACCTGACACCGAAAAGTAACCTGACACCGACCGTCCATGCCCAGCCAGCCCACGCAGATCGGCCGCTACCGCATCGCCCGCACCGTGGGCAGCGGCGCCATGGGGGCCGTCTACGAGGCGTTCGACCCGGTGATCGAGCGCCGGGTGGCCATCAAGACGGTACTCAAGGACCGGCTGGACGAGGCCGGGCTGCAGGAGGCCGTGGCCCGTTTCAAGCGCGAGGCGCAGGCCGGCGGGCGGCTGAGCCACCCCGGCATCGTCGCCGTGCACGAGTACGGCGAGGACGACGACGAGGCCTACATCGTCATGGAGTTCGTGGACGGCAAGGAGCTGCGCTACCTCTTCCGCACCGGCAGCCGCTTCGACCTCATCGACGTGCTCGCGCTCATGAAGCAGCTGCTCGCCGCCCTCGACTATTCGCACCGCCAGGACGTGGTGCACCTGGACGTGAAGCCCGCCAACCTCATGGTGCTGCCGGGCCCGGTGCTCAAGGTGATGGACTTCGGGATCGCGCGCATCGGGCCGGTTCAGGCCACGGGCGAGCTCGCGGTGGACGGCACCCCCACGCACATGGCGCCCGAGCGGATCGCGGGCCAGTCCGCCGACGCGCGCGCCGACGTCTGGTCCTGCGGCGTCATCCTCTACGAGCTCGTCACCGGCCAGAACCCCTTCCACGCCGACTCCGCGACCGGCGTCATGTACAAGGTGATGCAGGTGAACCCGGACCCGCCCTCGTCGCTGCACCCGTCGCTGCCCGCCGCGCTCGACGCCGTGCTCGCCCGCGCCCTCGCCAAGTCGCCGCAGGACCGCTACCAGAGCGCGCGCGAGTTCCAGGGATCGCTCCTGCGCGCTCTCCAGGACAAGGCGGTGATCGCGCCGCGGGGCGTCACCGAGGCCGAGCTGGCCCTCGACGAGGGCCTCGCGCCCCGCCCGGCCCCGGATGCGGACCCGGACGGGGAAGCGCCCCGATCCGACTAGACTGCGCGGCGTGAACCCCTCGCCTCCCGCCTGGCTGCGCTGGGCGCCCGCCCTGTTCGTCTTCCTGTGGAGCACGGGCTTCATCGGCAGCCGGCTGGGCGCGCCCTTCGCCGAGCCGCTCACGTTCCTCTCGTGGCGATACGCGGCCGCCGTGACCCTGCTCCTGGCCGCCGCGATCGCCACCCGCGCCGCGTGGCCCGCCTCCCCGCCCGCCGCGGCGCACACGGCCGTCGCCGGCCTCCTCGTGCAGGGCGCCTATCTCTCCGGCGTCTTCTGCAGCGTGGCGCGAGGCATGCCGCTCGCCACCGTCTCCCTCATCGTCGGGCTGCAGCCCATCCTCACCGCCCTGGCCGCGGGGCCGCTGCTGGGCGAGCAACTCTCCCGCCGCCAGTGGCTGGGCATCGCCCTGGGCTTCGGCGGCGTGGTGCTCGTCGTCTCGGCCAAGTGGACCGGCGCCTCCGCCGACCCCGTGGCCTACGCCTGGCTCGTGTTCGCGCTCGCGGGCATCACCGGAGGCACGCTCTACCAGAAGCGCTTCTGCGGCGCGGTGCCGATGCTCGCCGGCGGCGTGATCCAGTACGCGGCGGCGGGCGCGGTGACCTTCGCCGCGGCCTGGGCCACGGAGACGATGGCGGTGCGCTGGACGCCGCAGTTCGCCTTCGCCCTGGGCTGGCTCGTGCTCGTCCTCTCCTTCGGCGCCATCGGCCTGCTCTTCACGATGATCCGCCACGGCGAGGCCTCGCGGGTGGCGAGCCTCTTCTTCCTCACCCCGCCGGTGACCGCCATCATGGCCTTCCTGCTCTTCGGGGAGGAGCTGCCCGTGGCGGCGCTGGCGGGCCTCGCGGTTTCGGCCGCCGGGGTGGCCCTGGTCACGCGGCGCTAGAATGGCGGCACCATGACCACCATCGTCGTCGTCCGCAAGGGGAACCAGGCCGCCATCGCCGCCGATTCCCTCACCACCTTCGGGTCCACGCGCCTCGCGCCCTCCTACGACCGCAACCCGCACAAGATCATCCGCTTCGCCGATTCCTTCATCGGCGTGGCGGGCAGCGCCGCCCACCAGCTGGTGCTGGAGAACCTGCTCGCCAAGAACCCGGACCTGGCGCTGCACGGCAAGGAGGCGATCTACGAGTCGTTCCGGCGCCTGCACCCGCAGCTCAAGGAGGAGGCGTTCCTCAATCCCAAGGAGGAGGAGGACGATCCCTACGAGTCCTCGCAGATGACCGTGATGATCGCCAACCCCTCGGGCATCTTCGCCGTCTACTCGATGCGCGAGGTGTTCGAGTTCGACCGCTACTGGGCCATCGGCTCGGGGCGCGACTTCGCCCTGGGCGCCATGTGGGTGGCCTACCCGCGCGCCACGGACCCGGCGAAGGTCGCGAAGATCGGGGTGGAGGCCGGCGCCGAGTTCGACACCGGCACGTCGCTGCCGATGTCGGTGCACACGGTCACGCTGGCGGGGTAGCCGGGTTGGGCGACGAGGGCAAGGTCCGGATCGATCTTTGGCTCGTCGCGGCCCGATTCTTCAAGACCCGGGGGCTCGCCACGGAGGCCATCGACGCCGGGCGCGTGAGCGTGAACCACGAGCGCGCCAAGGCGTCCAAGCTCGTCAAGCCCGGGGACATGCTGGGGATCCGCCGCCCGCCCTACGAGCACGTGGTGAAGGTGCTCGGGGTGGCCACGCGGCGCGGTCCGGCCGCGGAAGCGCAGAAGCTCTACGAGGAGACGGCCGAAAGCCGCTCGAAGCGCGAGGCGCTGGCCGCGGAGATGAAGTCCATGCCGCCCCCGGTCTTCAAGGGCCGGCCCACGAAGAAGGACCGGCGCACCCTCGACCGATTCATCCGACGACAGGACGACGACTGACCATGAAGA
>CAZNWZ010000079.1:0-2575 GCA_964576455.1 uncultured Lysobacter sp. | reverse complement strand
GCGGTGACGCCCGCCAACCCCATCGAGGCCCTGCCGCTCGCGCGCATGATGCGCGAGTCGCTCTGGGCCTACCCCATCGTGGAGACGGTGCACATCGTGGGGTTCGTGATCCTGGTGGGCTCCGTCGTGATGTTCGACCTGCGGGTGCTGGGCCTGTCGAAGGGGATCAGCGTGCGCGCCCTGTCGCGCCACCTGCTCCCGTGGAGCCTCGCGGCGCTCGCGCTCATCGTGCCCACGGGCTTCCTCATGTTCACGGCGCACGCCTCCGACTTCCTCGCCAACCGGACCTTCCAGCTCAAGATGGGCCTGCTGATGGCGGCGGGGATCAACGCGGTGATCTTCCGCACGGGCCCCTACCAGACCGTGCAACACTGGGATGTCGCCACGCGCGCGCCCATCGCCGCGCAGCTCTCGGTGGCCGTCTCCATCGCGCTGTGGATTTCCATCATCGCGTGCGGAAGGCTGCTGGCGTACACATGAGAGCGCCGCTTCGTCTCGCCGCGGCCCTCGTCGCCGCCGCAGGGCTCGCCGCCGGTGCCGCCTCCACGATGGCGGTGCGCGTGCTCGACTGGATGCTGCCGGTGCCCGCCGGCTGGACGCCGCAGGTGCCCTCGAGCGAGATGCGGCTGGCGCAGTTCACCGCCGGCTCGAAGGAGGGCGCTGCGGACGCTGCCGTGTTCCACTTCGGCCTCGGGGGCGGGGGGTCCGTGCAGGAGAACATCGACCGCTGGGCCTCGCAGTTCCTGGACGACGCCGGCAAGCCCGCGCGGCCCGTGGTCGGGAAGGGAGCGGCCTCGGGCATGCCGGTCACGTGGGTGGCGCTCGACGGGCGCTACGCCCGGGGGGTCGGCACGGGGCCGCAGGGCGCGGGTACCGCCAACCAGTCGCTGCGGGTGGCCGTGCTCGAGACCCCGAAGGGAAACCTCTTCTTCCAGCTCTGGGGCGACCGGGCGGCGGTGGCGAAGCAGGAAGGCCCCTTCCGGCTCATGGTGCAAGGCCTCAGGCGCGCTCCCTAGGAGATTCCGCATGGCATCCCCGATCCTCCGCTTCTCGCCGCTGGGCACGCCCCCGTGGGAGACACCGAACCCGTTCCTCTTCTGCGTGCACCACGTGGACCGCTACCCGCGCGGCAACGGGTCGCTGGGTCCCGCCGCCTCGCTCGCCGGGCGGCACATCGGCCAGGACTTCGCGGGCAAGGACGGCTGGAACATGTACCACGGCGATCGCGTGCCGGGCTTCCCGGTGCACCCGCACCGCGGCTTCGAGACGGTGACGGTGGTGCGGCGCGGCCTCGTGGACCACTCCGATTCGCTGGGCGCGCAGGCGCGCTACGGCGAGGGCGACGTGCAGTGGCTCACCGCAGGCAGCGGCATCCAGCACGCGGAGATGTTCCCGCTGGTGCACGACGACCGCGACAACCCGCTCGAGCTCTTCCAGATCTGGCTCAACCTCCCGGCGGCCGACAAGATGGCGCCGCCCTACTTCAAGATGTTCTGGGCGGATTCGGTGCCGGCAGTTTCGCCGGCCGCGGGCGTTTCCGTGACGCTGGTCGCGGGCGCGCTCGAGGGCGTGACGCCTCCCGCGCCGCCGCCGCATTCGTATGCGTCCCGGCCGGAGAGCGACGTGGCGATCTGGACGATCCGGCTGGCGGCGGGCGCTTCGTGGACTTTGCCGCCCGCCGCGGCGGGATCGAACCGCTTCCTCTACTTTTTCTCGGGGAAGTCGCTGCACGTGGCGGGGACGCCCGTTCCGCAGCCCGGGCTCGTCGTCGTGGATGCCGGCGAGGCGGTGCGGCTCGAGGCGGCGGAGTCGCCCGTGGAGATCCTCCTGCTGCAGGGCCGGCCCCTCGGCGAGCCCGTCGCCCAGTACGGCCCCTTCGTCATGAACACGCGCGCCGAGCTGCAGCAGGCGTTCGCGGACTACCAGCGCACGCAGTTCGGCGGGTGGCCCTGGGGCGCGGCCGACCCCGTGAATGCAGCCGAGGGGCGCTTCGCGCGGCGGCCGGACGGCAGCGTCGAGCGGCCCGCCGCCGCGTCTTCCTGAGGGGAAACCGACCATGCACGAGCTGCGCATCACCACGGACAGGGCGGCGCTGGACGTCGGCGCGATCCACCGCTTCCTCTCCGAACAGTCGACCTGGGCCAGGGGCATTCCGCTCGCGACCGTCCAGCGCTCGCTGGATACCTCGCTCTGCTTCGGCGGCTTCCTCGGCCGCGAGCAGGTGGCCTTCGCGCGCGTGATCTCGGACTTCGCCACCTTCGCCAACCTCGTGGACGTCTTCGTCCTGCCGGCGCACCGCGGCAAGGGCTACTCGAAGGAAATGATGCGCGCGGTCCTCGCCCACCCGGACCTGCAGGGCCTGCGCCGCTTCACGCTCGCCACGTCCGATGCGCACGGGCTCTACCGCCAGTTCGGGTTCACCGCTCCCGCGAATCCGCAGTCGTCCATGGAGCGCTACTTCCCGGACGTCTACCGCGCGGCCGAGAGCGCCGCGCCCTAGGGGCGCTCAGAAGGGGCGCAGGATCGCGCCCGGATCGATCTCGCCGCGCGCCTTCGCCGGCCCGTCCATCGTCCC
>CAZNWZ010000078.1:0-8616 GCA_964576455.1 uncultured Lysobacter sp. | reverse complement strand
ACAACATCAAGATGGTGGTGACGCTGATCGCGCCGATCGCGATGGAGGACGGGCTGCGCTTCGCCATCCGCGAGGGTGGCCGCACCGTCGGCGCCGGCGTCGTCTCGAAGATCCTGGAGTAGGACCATGGCCCAGAACCTCGGCAAGCAGAAGATCCGCATCCGCCTCAAGGCGTTCGACTACAAGCTCATCGACCAGTCGGCCCTCGAGATCGTGGACACGGCCAAGCGCACGGGCGCGGTCGTCAAGGGGCCGGTCCCGATGCCCACGCGCATCGAGCGGTTCGACATCCTGCGCTCGCCGCACAAGAACAAGACCTCGCGCGACCAGTTCGAGATCCGCACGCACCTGCGCCTGATGGACATCATCGACCCGACCGACAAGACGGTCGACGCGCTGATGAAGCTGGACCTGCCGGCGGGCGTGGACGTCGAGATCAAGCTGTAGGAAGGCGGAAGGGCCGCCCGGGCAGCCGCCCGGACGGAAGGTGAAGGGCCGGCCAATTGCAGCCGGCACCCGCTGGGGTAACCGGCGGGCGAACAAGGAAAGGAACGAGGATGAGTCTCGGACTCGTCGGCCGGAAGGTCGGCATGATGCGCATCTTCAACGAGGACGGCACCAGCGTCCCCGTGACGGTGCTCGACTGCGCGGGCAACCGCGTCACCCAGATCAAGAACGCCGATGGCGACGGCTACTGCGCCATCCAGGTCGCGTTCGGCAAGCGCCGCGCCTCCCGCGTGACCAAGGCCATGGCGGGGCACTTCGCCAAGGCCGGCGTCGAGGCGGGCAGCGTCCTCAGGGAATTCCGCGTCGCCCCCGAGGCGCTCGGGTCGCTGGCCGTGGGCGCCGAGCTCAAGGTGGACATGTTCCAGGTCGGCCAGATGGTCGACGTCACGGGCACGTCCATCGGCAAGGGCTACGCCGGCGTCATCAAGCGCCACCACTTCTCGTCGAACCGCGCCTCGCACGGCAACTCGGTGACGACGAACGCGCCCGGCTCCATCGGCATGGCGCAGGACCCGGGCCGCGTCTTCCCCGGCAAGCGCATGGCCGGCCACCTCGGCGCGGTGCAGCGCACGGTCCAGCTCCTCGAGGTCGCCCGCGTCGACGCCGAGCGCGGCCTGGTCATGGTCAAGGGCTCGGTTCCCGGCGCCAAGAACGGCTCCGTGGTGCTGCGCCCCAGCGTGAAGGCCAAGGCGCCGAAGGGAGGCAAGTGATGGAACTGAAGGTCATCAACGACAAGGGCGAGGCTCTCGCCCCGGTGGCCGCCTCCGAGGCCCTCTTCGGCCGCGCGTTCAACGAGGCGCTGGTCCACCAGATCGTGGTCGCGTACCACGCCAACGGCCGCGCGGGCACCCGCGCCCAGAAGGACCGCGGCGTCGTCAAGCACTCGACGAAGAAGCCCTGGCGCCAGAAAGGCACGGGCCGCGCCCGCTCCGGCATGACGTCCAGCCCGCTCTGGCGCGGCGGCGGGAAGATCTTCCCGTCCTCGCCCGACGAGAACTTCTCCCATAAGGTCAACCGCAAGATGTACCGCGCGGGCATGGCCTCGATCCTCTCGCAGCTCGTGCGCGAGGAGCGGCTCGCGGTCGTGGACGCGCTCACCGTGGACCAGCCCAAGACGAAGCTCCTCACCCAGAAGCTCAAGGCGATGGGGCTCACGGAGGTGCTGATCATCACCGACCAGCCGGACGAGAACCTGTACCTGTCCTCGCGGAACCTGCCCAACGTGCTGGTCCTGGAGGCGCGCCACGCCGACCCGGTGAGCCTCGTCCGCTTTCCCAAGGTCCTGCTGACCCGCGGCGCGGTCAAGCATCTCGAGGAGGCGCTCGCATGAACACCGAACGTCTGATGAAGGTCATCCGCGCCCCGATCATCTCCGAGAAGGCCACGATGGTCGGCGAGAAGAACCGCCAGGTCGTCTTCGAGGTCCTCGCGGACGCGACCAAGGCCGAGATCAAGGCCGCGGTCGAGCTGCTCTTCAAGGAGCAGAAGGTCGAGGTCGCCGCGGTCAACGTGGTCAACCTCAAGGGCAAGACGAAGCGCCACGGGCGCTTCGAAGGCCGCCGCCGCGACGTCAAGAAGGCCTACGTGAGCCTGAAGGGCGAGGGCGACATCAACTTCGTGGAAGGAGTGGCATAACATGGCCCTCGTCAAGACCAAGCCCACCTCGGCCGGCCGCCGGTCGATGGTGAAGGTCGTCAATCCCGACCTGCACAAGGGCAAGCCCTACGCCCCCCTGCTGGAGAAGCAGTCCAAGCGGGCGGGCCGGAACTCCTTCGGCAACATCACGACGCGCCACCAGGGCGGCGGGCACAAGCAGCACTACCGCCTGATCGACTTCCGCCGCAACAAGGACGGGATCCCGGCCACGGTCGAGCGCCTCGAGTACGACCCGAACCGCAGCGCCAACATCGCGCTGCTGTGCTACGCCGACGGCGAGCGCCGCTACGTGATCGCGCCCAAGGGCGTGGCGGTGGGGCAGAAGGTCGAGAGCGGCGCGGAGGCGCCGATCAAGCCCGGCAACTCGCTGCCGCTGCGCAACATCCCGGTGGGCACCACGGTGCACTGCGTGGAGATGCTGCCGGGCAAGGGGGCGCAGATCGCGCGCGCCGCCGGCGCCGGCGTCCAGCTCCTGGCGCGCGAGGGCGAGTACGCCCAGCTGCGCATGCGCTCCGGGGAGATCCGCCGCGTCCACGTCGACTGCCGGGCCACGATCGGCGAGGTGGGCAACGAGGAGCACAACCTGCGCCAGATCGGCAAGGCGGGCGCCAACCGCTGGCGCGGCATCCGCCCGACGGTCCGCGGCGAGACGATGAACCCCGTCGACCACCCGCTGGGAGGCCGCACCCGCGGCAACCGGCACCCGGTGTCGCCGTGGGGCCAGCCGGCCAAGGGCAAGAAGACGCGTTCCAACAAGCGCACGCAGGTGATGATCGTGCGCAGCCGCCACAAGAAGGCGTAAGGGGCTAACGACATGGCACGTTCAATCAAGAAGGGCCCGTTCGTCGACGGGCATCTCATGAAGAAGGTGGAGGCCGCCGTGGCGGCCAAGGACAAGCGCCCGATCAAGACCTGGTCGCGCCGCTCCACCGTCCTGCCGGACTTCGTCGGCCTCACCATCGCGGTCCACAACGGCAAGCAGCACATTCCCGTCTACGTGACCGAGAACATGGTCGGCCACAAGCTGGGCGAGTTCGCGCTCACGCGCACCTTCAAGGGCCACTCGGCCGACAAGAAGGTGGCTGCGCCGGCGGCCCCGGCGAAGAAGTAAGGAGACAGCGATGCAAGTCGACGCGAAGCTTTACGGCGCGAAGCTCTCGGCCCAGAAGGGCCGGCTCGTGGCCGACATGGTGCGCGGCCAGAAGGTGGACCGCGCGCTCAACATCCTGGCGTTCACCCCCAAGAAGGGCGCGGTGATCATCAAGAAGGTGCTCGAGAGCGCGATCGCCAACGCCGAGCACAACAACGGCGCCGACATCGACGAGCTCAAGATCACCCGGATCGTCGTCGAGAAGGGGCCGGTCCTCAAGCGCTTCCACGCGCGGGCCAAGGGTCGCGGCAACCGCGTGCTGAAGCACACCTGCCACGTGTTCCTGACCGTCGGCGACGGCAAGAACTGAAAGGGAAAGCGATGGGACAGAAGATCAATCCGACCGGTTTCCGTCTTTCGGTCAACCGCAACTGGACGTCCAAGTGGTACGCGAACTCGAAGAACTTCCCCGGCATGCTCGCCGAGGACATCCGGGTGCGCGAGTACCTGCGGAAGAAGCTCTCCCACGCCGCGGTCGGCCGCGTCGTGATCGAGCGCCCCGCCAAGAACGCCCGCATCACCATCTTCTCGGCGCGCCCGGGGGTGGTCATCGGCAAGAAGGGCGAGGACATCGAGGGCCTTCGCCACGTCCTGCAGAAGCTCATGGGCGTGCCGGTCCACGTCAACATCGAGGAGATCAGGAAGCCCGAGCTGGACGCCCAGCTCATCGCCGACTCGATCACCGGGCAGCTCGAGAAGCGCGTGATGTTCCGCCGCGCCATGAAGCGGGCGATGCAGAACGCCATGCGCCTGGGCGCCCAGGGCATCAAGATCACGAGCGCGGGACGCCTGAACGGCGCCGAGATCGCCCGCACGGAGTGGTACCGCGAGGGGCGCGTGCCGCTGCACACCCTGCGTGCCGACATCGAGTACGGCTTCTCCGAGGCCCGCACCACCTACGGAACGATCGGCGTGCAGGTCCTCGTCTTCAAGGGCGAGGTCCTCGGCAAGGGCGAGCAGCCCGTGGCCGCCGCGCCCGAGGCCGAGAGGAAGACCACCAGGAAACCGGGGGTGAAACATGCTGCAGCCAGCTAGAAGGAAGTACCGCAAGGAGCAGAAGGGCCGCAACAAGGGCGTGGCCACGAGCGGCGCCAGGGTCGCGTTCGGCGAGTACGGCCTGAAGGCCGTCGGCCGCGGCCGCCTCACGGCGCGCCAGATCGAGGCGGCGCGCCGGGCGATGACCCGCCACATCAAGCGCGGCGGCCGGATCTGGATCCGGATCTTCCCCGACAAGCCCGTCTCCAAGAAGCCGGCCGAGGTCCGCATGGGCAACGGCAAGGGCAACCCGGAGTACTTCGTGGCCGAGATCGTCCCCGGCAAGGTGCTCTACGAGATGGACGGCGTGGAGGAGGCGCTCGCGCGCGAGGCGTTCGCGCTCGCCGCGGCGAAGCTGCCGATCCGCACGGCCTTCGTGCACCGCCTCATCGGCTGAAAGGTCCCGACATGAAAGCGAGCGAACTCCGTTCCAAGAGCGTCGACGAGCTGCAGAAGGAGCTGCTGGAGCTGCGCAAGGCGCAGTTCGGCCTGCGCATGCAGCTGGCCACGCAGAGCCTCACCAAGAACAGCGAGATCCAGCGCGTCAAGCGCGAGATCGCGCGCGTGCACACCGTGCTCACCGAGAAGGCGAAAGCGAGCAAGCAATGAGCGAGACCGCCAAGAACAAGCGCCAGCTCACGGGCAAGGTCGTGAGCGACAAGATGGAGAAGACCGTGACGGTCCTCGTCGAGCGCCAGGTCATGCACCCGGTGATCGGCAAGGTCGTCCGGCGCACCCGGAAGTACCACGCCCACAACGAGGGCAACGAGGCCAAGGCGGGCGACACCGTGGTGATCGTGGAGTGCCGCCCGATCTCGAAGACCAAGTCGTGGAAGGTGGCCAAGCTCGTCGAGCGCGCCCGCCCCGAGTAGGCTTGCGGGAGGTTCCGAAAAGCTGCTAGAATCAACGTCTTTGCTGCTTCCGGCCGTGGCTTCGTCGGCCGGAAGTCCGCTTGAAACCCCGGGTTCGCAAGGCCCCGGGGGCCACCCGGGCGTCGGCCGAAGCCGATGCACCCCAAGCGCCCGGGCCCAGACTCAATTCACGCCAGCCGGCGGCCCCTCCGACAGGGGGAGCAACCGGCGGAAGACGGATCCAAGACTGACCGGCGGGGGCCCGAAGGGCGCGCGCCGGGTTAAGTTGGAGAGAAAACAATGATTCAGATGCAGTCGATTCTCGACGTCGCCGACAACACCGGCGCGCGTTCGGTGATGTGTATCAAGGTGCTCGGCGGCTCCAAGCGGCGCTACGCCGGCATCGGGGACATCATCAAGGTGAGCATCAAGTCGGCCGCCCCGCGCGGCCGCGTGAAGAAGGGCGAGGTCTACAGCGCGGTGGTGGTTCGCACCGCGCACGGCGTTCGCCGTCCCGACGGCTCGGTCATCAAGTTCGACTCGAACGCCGCGGTGCTCCTCAACCCGAAGCTCGAGCCCATCGGCACCCGGATCTTCGGGCCGGTGACCCGCGAGCTGCGCACGGAGCGCTTCATGAAGATCGTCTCGCTCGCGCCGGAAGTGCTGTAGGAGCCACTGATGAAGAAGATCCGCAAGGGCGACCAGGTGGTCGTCACCACCGGCAAGGACAAGGGCAAGCGCGGCACGGTCCTCAGGGTCCTCGACACGGGCAAGGTCGTGGTCGAGGGCGTGAACCGGGTCAAGCGCCACACCCGACCCAATCCGATCAAGGGCCAGACGGGCGGCATCGTGGACAAGGAGATGCCGATCCAGGCCTCGAACGTGGCGCTGTTCAACCCCGCCACGGGCAAGGGCGACCGCATCGGCATCCGCGTCCTCGACGACGGCCGCAAGGTCCGCTACTTCAAGTCGAACGGCGAAGTCGCCGACGCCTGACGAGTCAGGGAGAACATTCCATGGCAAAGGCCAAAGAACAGAAAGCCGCCAAGCCCGCCGCGCCGGCGCAGCCGCCGCGCCTGCAGACGCTCTACCGCGAGACGGTGGTGCCGGCGCTCATGAAGCAGTTCGGCTACAAGACGAAGATGCAGGTGCCGCGCATCGAGAAGATCACGCTCAACATGGGCGTGGGCGAGGCCGTGGCCGACAAGAAGATCCTCGAGAACGCCTCGGGCGACATGGTGAAGATCGCCGGCCAGAAGCCGGTCATCACCAAGAGCCGCAAGTCCATCGCGCACTTCAAGATCCGCACCGGCTACCCCATCGGCTGCATGGTGACGCTGCGCTCGCACCGCATGTACGAGTTCCTCGACCGCCTCGTGACCATCGCGCTGCCGCGCGTGCGCGACTTCCGCGGCGTGTCCGGCCGCGCGTTCGACGGCCGCGGCAACTACAGCATCGGCATCAAGGAGCAGATCATCTTCCCCGAGATCGAGTACGACAAGGTCGACACGCTCCGGGGCCTGAACATCTGCATCACCACGACCGCGAAGACGGACGCGGAGGCCAAGGCCCTCCTCGCCGCCTTCCGCTTCCCGTTCAGAACTGAGAGGGCGTAATGGCCAAGCTCGCACTCATCAACCGCGAGGCGAAGCGCCGCGCGACCGTGAAGAAGTTCGCGGAAAAGCGCAAGGCGCTATTCGCCATCATCAAGGACCCCAAGGCGACCGACGACGCGCGCGACGCGGCCCTGGCGAAGCTCCAGGCGCTGCCCCGCGACGCCTCGCCCGTGCGCCTGCGCAACCGCTGCGCGATCACGGGCCGCCCGCGCGGCACGTTCCGCAAGTTCGGCCTCGCGCGCAGCAAGATCCGCGAGATCGCGATGCGCGGCGAGATTCCCGGCATGATCAAGGCGAGCTGGTAGGAGGCCCACGATGAGCATGAGTGATCCCATCGCCGACATGCTGACCCGGATCCGCAACGCCCAGGCCACCGACAAGGTGACCGTGGCGATGCCCGCTTCCAAGGTGAAGCTCGCCATCGCCAAGGTGCTCAAGGACGAGGGCTACATCGAGGACTTCGCGCAGCGCACCGTCGAGGGCAAGAACGTCCTCGAGATCGGGCTCAAGTACTACGCCGGCAAGCCCGTCATCGAGAAGCTCGAGCGGGTGTCCCGCCCGGGGCTTCGCATCTACAAGGGCCGCGACGACATTCCCCGCGTCCTGAACGGCCTCGGCGTGGCCATCGTCTCCACCTCGCGCGGCGTGATGACCGACCGCCGCGCCCGCGAGTCGGGCGTGGGCGGCGAAGTCCTCTGCATCGTGGTGTAAGGAGGCCAGACATGTCCCGCGTCGCCAAGTATCCCGTCGCCATCCCCGAGAAGGTCGAGGTCTCCCTCGGCCAGTCCGAAGTCACCGTGAAGGGCCCGCTGGGCACGCTCAAGCAGGCGCTTTCCGGCGACGTGGTCGTCAAGGTGGAGGGTTCCCAGGTGTCGTTCGTCGCCGCCAACGAGTCGATCCAGGCCAATGCCATGTCCGGCACGATGCGCGCCATCGTGGCCAACATGGTCAAGGGCGTGAGCAAGGGCTTCGAGAAGAAGCTCACGCTCGTGGGCGTCGGCTACAAGGCCCAGGCGCAGGGCAACAAGCTCAACCTCGCGCTGGGCTTCTCGCACCCCATCGTGCACCTGCTCCCCGAGGGCGTGAAGGCCGAGACCCCGACCCAGACCGAGATCCTGATCAAGGGCGTCGATCGCCAGAAGGTCGGCCAGGTCGCCGCCGAGATCCGCGCGTACAAGTCCCCCGAGCCCTACAAGGGCAAGGGCGTGCGCTACTCGGACGAGACCGTGGTGATCAAGGAAACGAAGAAGAAGTAAGCCGGCGCCGCTACGGAGAATTCGATCATGACCGACAAGAAACCCTCGAGACTGCGCCGCGCCGCGAAGACGCGCGCGCGCATCCGCCGGCAGGAGGCCGTGCGCCTCACGGTGCACCGGACCAACCAGCACATCTACGCGCAGGTCGTCGCGGCCGACGGCGCCCGCATCCTCGCCTCGGCCTCGACGGCGGAGAAGGAAGTGCGCGCCCAGCAGCCCAACGGGGGCAACAAGGAGGCCGCGGCCCTGGTCGGCAAGCGCATCGCCGAGAAGGCGAAGGCGGCCGGCATCACCGAGGTGGCGTTCGACCGCGCCGGCTTCAGCTACCACGGCCGGGTGAAGGCCCTCGCCGAGGCGGCCCGCGAAGGCGGCCTCAAGTTCTAGGCACGAGCGCCAAAGACCACAGGAAACCGACATGGCGAAAATCGAACAGCAAGACGAGCGCAGCGACGGCCTCCGGGAGAAGATGATCTCGGTGAACCGGGTGACGAAGGTCGTCAAGGGCGGCCGCATCCTCGGCTTCGCCGCGCTCACGGTGGTGGGCG
>CAZNWZ010000077.1:2823-8864 GCA_964576455.1 uncultured Lysobacter sp. | reverse complement strand
GGCAGGTGCAGCCGGGCGAAGTCGAGCATGCGCTGGATGGAGACCTTGGCGCGCTTGCCGACGGCCGGGTCGACGTGGATCTCGTTGCGCCCCGACTCGAGCACCTCGAGCAGGTTGTGCAGGCCGTTCATCGCCATCCACGGGCAGTGGGCGCAGCTCTGGCAGGTGGCTCCCTTGCCGGCCGTGGGGGCCTCGATGAAGGTGACGCCGGGCAGGCGCTTCCTCATCTGGTGCAGGATGCCGCCGTCGGTGGCGACGATGTACTCCTTCGCCCCGAGGCGCTCGGCCGCCTGGATGATGCCGGTGGTCGAGCCCACGGCATCGGCCATCTCGATCACGCTCGCCGGCGACTCCGGGTGCACGAGCACCTTCGCGCCGGGGTGCAGGAGCTTCAGCTCCTCGAGCTGCTGCGCCTTGAACTCCTCGTGCACCACGCAGGAGGCGTTCCACAGGAGCATGTCCGCCCCCGTGACCTTGCGGATGTAGGCCCCCAGGTGCTTGTCGGGGGCGAAGAGGACCTTCCTCCCCTCGGCGTGCAGGTGCGCGACGATCTTCTCGGCGATGGAGGAGGTGACCATCCAGTCGGCGCGCGCCTTCACCGCGGCGCTGGTGTTGGCGTAGACGACCACCACGCGATCGGGGTGCTCGTCGCAGAACCTCGTGAACGCGTCGGCGGGGCAGGCGAGGTCCAGCGAGCATTCCGCGCCGAGGTCCGGCATGATCACGCGCTTCTCGGGGTTGAGGATCTTGGCCGTCTCCCCCATGAAGCGCACGCCCGCCACCACGATCGTCCGCGCGGGGTGGTCGTGTCCGAAGCGCGCCATCTCGAGGGAGTCCGACACCGTGCCGCCGGTCTCGAGGGCGAGGTCCTGCAGGTCGGGATGCACGTAGTAGTGCGCGAGGAGCACCGCGTCCATCGCCTTCAGGCGCTCCTTGACGCGGGCGACGAGCGCGGGCTTCTCCTCCGGCGTCACGGCGCGCGGGGGCTTCGCGGGGGCGATCCCGAGGGCGCCGTCGAAGCGCTCGAAGCGGATCTGGATGGGGGCGGCGACGGCCATCGATTTCTCCTCTGACGGTTCGATTCTGCCACAGGGCGATCGTTCCCGGCCCCGCCGGGCGCGTGCTAGAATCGCCTTCGCAATCAACGCGTTCCGCCCGGCTTCGGCGGGGCGCGCCCGGGCCAAGCCGGGCGGCGCGATCCCGCGCCGCGGCGCAGGCCCAGGGAGCCCCGATGAGGCAGCTTCTCCTCGACTTCACCCAGGCGCCCGCGCCCACCTTCGAGAACTTCGTTCCCGGCCGCAATGCCGAGCCGCTCGCGGCCGCGCGCGCGGCCGCCGCGCGCGGCGTGTCCGAGCGCGTGCTCTACCTCTGGGGCGAGACGGGCGCGGGCAAGACCCACCTCCTGCGCGCCCTCGCGGCCGCCCGCGCCGGCGCCACCTTCGTCCGTGGCGAGGACTACGCCGGCGCCGGGCGCGGCGGCACCCTCGTGCTCGACGACGTCGAGCGCCTCGGCGAGGCGCGGCAGGTGGCGCTCTTCAACGCGTTCAACGAGCGCGCATTCGACCTCATCGTCGTCTCCGCCCACGCCGCGCCCCGGGACGTGGCGCTCCGGCGCGACCTGGCGACGCGGCTCGCGACCGGGCTCGCCTACCGGCTGCTGCCGCTCACCGACGACGAGAAGCGCGAGGCGCTCTCGGCCCACGCGAAGGCGCGGGGCTTCGCGCTCTCCGGCGAGGTGGCCGCCTACCTCCTCACGCACGCGCGGCGCGACATGCCCTCGCTCATCCAGGCGCTCGACGCGCTCGACCGCTACTCGCTGGAGACGGGGCGCCCCATCACGGTGCCGCTGCTCAAGGCGGCCCTGCAGCCGGAGCTCACGTGAAGCTCGCCCTCTTCGACCTCGACGACACGCTGCTCGACGGCGACAGCGACTGGCACTGGGCGCAGTACCTCATCGAGCGCGGCGTGATCGCGCGCGAGGACTACGAGCGCCGCAACGAGGCGTTCTTCGAGCGCTACCGGCGGGGCACGCTCGACATCCGGGAGTACCTCGCCTTCCAGCTCGCGCCCGTGGCCGGCCGCCCGCGGCGGCAGGTGGACGAGTGGCACCGCGGGTTCATGGAGTCCCGGGGCCGCGCCCTCGTCCACGGCAAGACCCCCGCCCTCCTCGCCGCGCACGCCGGCGCGCTCGTGGCCATCGTCACCGCCACGAGCCGCTTCATCACCGGCCCCATCGCCCGCCACCTGGGCGTGGAGCACCTCATCGCCACGGAGGCGGAGGAGTCGCCCGACGGCCGCCTCACGGGGCGCCCGGCCGGCACGCCCGCCTTCCGCGAGGGCAAGGTGGAGCGCCTGCACGAGTGGCTCGCCTCGCTCGGGCACCGCTTCGGGGACTTCGACGAGACCTGGTTCTACAGCGATTCCCACAACGACCTGCCGCTCCTCGAGCTCGTGTCGAGGCCCGTGGCGGTCGATCCCGACCCGACGCTCGAAGGCCACGCCCGCGACCGCGGCTGGCCCATCCTGAGGATGCGCGCATGATCAAGTCGTTCATCTCGCGGGTCTTCGGCCGCGGCGCGAAGCAGGCCGCGCACCCGTCGAAGCCCGTCGTCTACGGCCCGGACAAGCACCACATCCGCAAGGACCACATCAGCCGAGGCGCCCGCAAGACCTGCGAGGAGCTGCAGCGCGCCGGCCACACGGCCTACGTGGTGGGGGGGGCGGTGCGCGACCTGCTGCTCGGCATGCGGCCCAAGGACTTCGACGTGGCCACCAGCGCCCACCCCGACGAGGTCCGCTCGCTCTTCCGGCGCTCGCGCATCATCGGCCGGCGCTTCCAGATCGTGCACGTGATGTGGGGGGCGGAGACGGTCGAGGTCTCGACCTACCGCGCGCACTTCACCAAGGAGGCCGACGAGGACCGGCAGGACGAGCACGGGCGCGTGCTGTCCGACAACGTCTTCGGCACGCAGGCCGAGGACGCGCTGCGCCGCGACTTCACCGTGAACGCGCTCTTCTACGACCCGGTGAAGGAGGAGGTCTGGGACTTCCAGCACGGCGTGAAGGACCTGATCGCGAAGAGGCTCGTGATGATCGGCGATCCGGCCATGCGCTACCGCGAGGACCCGGTGCGCATGCTGCGCGCCGCGCGGCTGTCGGCGAAGCTCGGGCTCGCGATCGACCCGGGGACCGCCGCCCCCATCCACGAGCTGCGCCACCTGCTGGAGAACGTTCCCCAGGCGCGGCTCTTCGAGGAGATCCTGAAGCTGCTGATGTCGGGCAACGCGGTGGCCTGCGTGCGGCGGCTGCGCGAGCTGGAGCTGCACCACGGCCTGCTGCCCCTGCTCGACGACGCGCTCGAGGACCCGGCCACCGGCCCCTTCGCGATGGCCGCGCTGCAGGCGACCGACGACCGGCTGCGCGAGGACAAGCCCGTCTCGCCCGCGTTCCTGCTGGCCGCGCTCCTGTGGGGCCGGGTCGAGCGGCGCTGGCACGAGCTCGAGGAGAAGGGACAGCCCTCCACGCCGTCGCTGCACTCGGCCATGCACGACGCCCTGGACGCGCAGCGCGAGTCGCTCGCCGTCCCGCGCCGCTTCGACGCGACGATGAAGGAGCTGTGGCTGCTGCAGCCGCGCTTCCTGCAGCGCGGCGGCACGCGCCCCTTCCGGCTGCTGGAGCACCCGCGCTTCCGCGCCGCGTACGACTTCTTCGAGCTGCGCGCCCGGGCCGGCAACGCGCCCCTGGAGGTCGCGAAGTGGTGGGAGAGCTTCCAGGACGCCTCGGGCGAGGAGCGCGAGCGGATGCTGCACCCCGACGAGGGCCCGAAGAAGAAGAAGCGCCGCCGCCGCGGCGGCCGGCGCCGGGCGGACGAGGGCGGCTCTCCCGAGGAAGTGGCTCCGGGCGCCGACGAATGAGCGCCGTCCGCGCCGCGATCGCGCTGGGATCGAACCTCGACGGCCCCGAGGCGCGCGTGCGTCGGGCCTTCGCGGAGCTGGGCGCCCTGCCGGCCACGAGGCTCCTCGCGCGCTCGGCGCTGTACCGCACGGCGCCGGTGGGCTTCCTCGACCAGCCCGCCTTCGTGAACGCCTGCGCGCTGGTGGAGACCTCGCTCGGGCCGCGGGAGCTGCTGGACGCCCTCCTCGCGATCGAGCGCGGGCACGGCCGCGTGCGCGACGTCCCCGACGGGCCGCGCACGCTCGACCTCGACATCGTGCTCTACGGCGACCTGGCCCTCCACGAGCCCGGTCTCACGCTGCCGCACCCGCGGGCCCACGAGAGGGCCTTCGTGCTCGCGCCGTTGCTTGACGTGTGGCCCGATGCGATCATCCCCGGGCGCGGTCCCGCCGCGTCCTTCCGCGACCGCGTCCGCGGCCAGGCGGTCGAGCGGCTGCCGGAGGCGCCATGAAGCACCGCTTCATCGTGGTCGAAGGGCCCATCGGCTGCGGCAAGACCAGCCTGGCGAAGCTCCTGGCCCGGCGGCTGAACGCCAACGTCGTGCTGGAGGAGCCGGAGTCCAACCCCTTCCTGCCCCTCTTCTACCGCGACATGCGCCGGCACGCGCTGTCCACCCAGCTCTTCTTCCTCTTCCAGCGCCTTCACCAGCTCGAGGGGCTGCGCCAGCCCGACCTCTTCGGCCGCCCCACGGTGGCCGACTTCGCCCTGCAGAAGGACCCGCTCTTTGCCCGCCTCACGCTCGACGACAACGAGTTCGGCCTGTACACGCGCATCTTCGACCACGTGCGGCCGCAGGCGCCCGTGCCGGACCTCGTGATCTACCTGCAGGCCAAGGTGGAGTCCCTGGTCGAGCGCGTGCGGCGGCGCGGCAATCCCATGGAGGCGGGCATCTCCGAGGACTACCTGCGCGCCATCTCCGACACGTACACGCGCTACTTCTACAACTACGACGACGGCGCCTTGCTCATCGTGAACAGCGAGCGGCTCAACTTCGTGGACGTGCCGGAGCACTTCGACCTGCTGGTCGAGCGCGTGCAGTCCATCCGGGGCGGGCGGGAGTTCTTCAACCGCGCCTGAATGTAATCAGATTACTTTTCCTAATCTGATTACACGAATCGGTAATCAGATTAGGAAAAGTAATCTGATTACGGCATTGCTGCATTGCAGCGAAACCGTGGCAGAATGCTCGTCCCGAACCGGACGAAAGTCATTCCCATGCGAGTGACCCTCCCCAAGCTCCAGGAGCGCGCGCGCGGCGGCGAGAAGCTCGCCATGCTCACCTGCTACGACGCGAGCTTCGCGGCGATCTCCGACGCCGCCGGCGTGGACATCCTGCTCGTCGGCGATTCCCTGGGCATGGTGATCCAGGGCCACGACTCCACGCTTCCCGTGACGATGGAGGAGGTGGAGTACCACACGCGCCTGGTCGCGCGCGGCAGCGCCAACGCGCTCGTGCTCGCGGACATGCCCTTCGGCAGCTTCCAGGAGTCGCCGGAGCAGGCCTTCCGCAACGCCGCGCGCCTCCTGGCCGCGGGCGCCCAGATGGTGAAGCTCGAGGGCGGCGCGGTGATGGTGGAGACCACCCGCTTCCTCGTGGAGCGCGGCATCCCCGTCTGCGCCCACATCGGCCTCACGCCGCAGTCGGTGAACACGCTGGGCGGCTACCGGGTGCAGGGCAAGGGCGACGACGCGGCCGGGCGGCTCGTCGCGGACGCCCGGGCGCTGGAGGCCGCCGGGGCGGCCATCGTCCTCATGGAGGCGATGCCGGCGGCCGTCGCGAAGCGCGTCACCGAGGCCCTCGCGGTTCCCACGATCGGCATCGGCGCCGGCCCGGACGTCTCGGGGCAGGTGCTCGTCGTCTACGACATGCTGGACATCTATCCGGGCCGCAAGGCGCGCTTCGTGAGGAACTTCATGGAGGGCGCGCCTTCCGTGAAGGCCGCGATCGAGGCGTACGTGAAGGCGGTGAAGGCGAAGACGTTTCCCGCTCCCGAGCATTGCTTCTGAGAGTGATGCGGGCGAGAGGCTTTGGAAACGCCGATTGACGCCGATGCCCCGCCGATGGCCGCCGATGAATCGATGCGAGT
>CAZNWZ010000077.1:0-2723 GCA_964576455.1 uncultured Lysobacter sp. | reverse complement strand
GACGAGAAGGAGCTCTATCCGGAGCCCCAGGAGATCGTCCTCGCGCCGCCGAAGCTCGCCGGGCAGCTGTGCGGCGAGTTCCGCCCGGGGCACTTCCAGGGCGTGGTCACGGTCGTCGCGAAGCTCTTCAATATTGTTGCACCGCACACAGCCGTTTTCGGGCGCAAGGACTACCAGCAGCTGGCCGTCATCCGGGCCCTGGTGCGGCAGCTGAACTACCCCATCGCCATCGTCGGGGTGGACACGGTGCGCGAGCCCGACGGCCTCGCGATGTCCTCCCGGAACGGCTATTTGTCCTCTGGAGAACGCACCGAAGCGGTGCGCCTCAACCGAAACCTGCGCCGGATCAAGGAACTCGCCGAAGGCGGCGCGCGCGATTTCGGGGCGCTTTGTGCTTTCGCGATCAAGGACTTGACGGACGCCGGCTGGCGGGTGGATTATGTTGCAGTGCGGAATCGCGCCGGACTGGCCTTGCCGGGGCCCTCGGACCACGAATTGGTGGTGCTGGGCGCGGCCTGGCTGGGCAGGACCCGGCTCATCGACAACGTCGAGTTCCGCGCCTGAAGGGACAACCTGGGGCGGAACCGGAGTTTTCGAGCACTTGCTCTAAAGAGTGCCGATAGACTCGCGACTGGCACCCTTGCGGAGAGTACGGGCAACCATGCAACGCACCATGCTCAAGTCGAAGCTGCACCGCGTCACCTGCACCGCCTCGGAGCTGCATTACGAGGGCTCGTGCGCGATCGACCTGGATCTCCTGGACGCCGCCGACATCAAGGAGTTCCAGCAGATCGAGATCTACAACGTGAACAACGGCGAGCGCTTCTCGACCTACGCCATCGCGGCCCAGCGCGGCTCGGGGACGATCTCCGTGAACGGCGCCGCCGCCCACAAGGCCCGCCGCGGCGACCTGCTGATCATCGCCTCGTACGCCACCTACACCGAGAAGGAGATCGCGAGCTACCAGCCCGACCTCGTGTACGTGGACGCCAACAACGCGATCAAGGAAAAGCGCGGGGCCATCCCCATCCAGAAGGCCGCCTGAGGCGGCGGCGCGCGAGACCTCCCGCGACGGGCGCCCTCGGGCGCCCGTTTCGCTTGCGGCGTTATCATGGGGCATGCTCGCCACGCTTCCCGGCCGCGCCGCGCGCTGGCTCGTCTTCGGGGCCGAGGCGCTCGCGGCCGCGCTCTCGCCCTCCACCTACACGGCGCCCGTGCGCGCGCTGGCCGCGCGCCAGCTCTGCGAGGCCGCGTGGGACGTGCTTCCCGGCTTCGTGGCCGCCTGCGCCGTGCTGGGCGCGCTGGTGATCCGCGTCATCGACTCGACGGCGCGCGACTTCGGCCTGGCGGGCTACTCGCTGGACCTCTACGCGCGGCTGCTGGTGGTGGAGCTCGTGCCGCTCTTCGTGGCGCTCCTCGTCTCGGTGCGCTCCGGCGCGGCGATGGGCACGGAGGTCGCCCTGCTGCGCGCGCAAGGCGTCCTCGACGGCGGCAACGATCCGCTGCGCGCGGAACTGCTTCCGCGCGGCATCGGCGTCGCGGCGGCGGTGCTCTCGCTCACCGCCATCGGCGGCCTCGTCGCGCTGCTCGTGGCCTACGTGGGGCTCTACGGCTTCTCGCCGTGGGGCCACGACGCCTACGCGCGCGTGATCGGGCGGGTGTTCGCCCCGGCGGTGCTGGCGGGCCTCGCGCTCAAGGTCGCGTTCTTCGCGGTGGTCGTCGCCGTGGTGCCCGTGGCCGCGAGCGTGGGCGGGCCGCGCTCTCTCGACTCGGTCCCGGACGCCGCGCCACGCGGCCTCGTGGGAATCTTCGCGCTCCTGGCGCTGGCCGAGGCGTGCTCGATCGCCCTCCTGTATGCCTGATCCCGCCCTCGATCCCTCCCTGCGCCCCGGGCCCGGCGACGGCCGCGTCGGCCCGAAGGCCCTGGCGGTGCTCGTGGCCTCCGCCCTCATCGCCGCGGCATTCGTGGGCTACGTCCTGTACGCGCGCGGCTTCTTCGAGCGCACGCAGCGCCTGGTGCTGGTGGCCGAGGACGGCGCGGGCGTCACCGTGGGCATGGACCTCACTTTTTCCGGCTTCCCCGTGGGGCGCGTGCAGAGGATCGAGCTCGCCGGCGACGGCAAGGCGCGCATCGAGATCGACGTGCCGGAGAAGGACGCGAAGTGGCTTCGCGCCTCCAGCGTCTTCACGCTCGAGCGCAGCCTCGTGGGCGGGGCGCGGCTGCGCGCCTTCACCGGGGACCTGGCGGACAAGCCGCTTCCCGAGGGGGCCGTGCGGCCGGTGCTGCGGGGCGACGCCACCGAGGAGCTGCCGGGACTCATCGCCGCCATGAAGCGCCTGCTCGAGAACCTCGAGCACATGACGGCGGCCGACTCGAGCCTCAACGCGAGCTTCGCCAGCGTGAAATCGCTCACCGAGCGCATGGGCGGGCCGGGAGGGGCGCTCGCCGGCATCCTCGGCAGCGAGGAGAACGCGCGCAAGGTGATCACCGCGCTCGACCGCGCCAACGCGACGCTCGCCTCCCTGGAGAAGGTGTCGGCGCGGCTCGACGGCATGCTCGGCAAGGCCGACGAGGGCGTCTTCGGCGCCGGCGGCGTGCTGGAGGAGACGAGGAGGACGGTGACGCAGCTGGGCGCCGCGCTGGCGGAGGCGCGCGAGAGCCTGAAGAAGGCCGACGCCATCCTCGCCGACGCGCAGAAGGTGAGCGCCAGCGCCCGCGAGGC
>CAZNWZ010000076.1:0-8919 GCA_964576455.1 uncultured Lysobacter sp. | reverse complement strand
GATGTGCAACAACAACGGCCACTGCCGCAAGTTCGACGCCGGCACCATGTGCCCGAGCTACCGCGTCACCCGCGACGAGGCCCACCTCACGCGCGGGCGTGCCAACACGCTGCGGCTCGCGCTGTCGGGCCAGCTCGGGGGCGAGGGCTTCGTGTCGGAGTCGGTTCGCGAGGCCTTCGAGCTGTGCGTCTCCTGCAAGGGCTGCCGCCGCGAATGTCCCACCGGCGTGGACATGGCGCGCATGAAGGTGGAGTTCCTGCACCACGACCGCGCCGCCCGCGGCTTCAGCCTGCGCGACCGCCTCGTCGGCATGCTGCCCGCCTATGCGCCCTGGGCCTCGCGCATGGCGCCGCTCGTCAATGCCGCGCAGAAGCTCCCCGGCGTGCCGGCGCTGCTGCAGGCGCTGGCGGGATTCGACGCGAGGCGCCCGCTGCCGGCGTTCAGCGGCGAGCCGTGGCTCGCGAGCCAGCCGCCGCACGCGCCGAGCGGGGGGCGCGAGGTGCTCCTGCTGGCCGACACGTTCAACAACTTCCTCGAGCCGGGAAACCTCGCCGCGGCGCGTCGCGTCCTGGAAGCGGCCGGCTACGAGGTGGTGCCCGCCCGGGCGAGCGACGAGCGACCCTTGTGCTGCGGACGCACGTACCTCTCCGCCGGGATGGTCGATCGCGCGAAGTCCGAGTCGGCACGCATGATCGAGGCGCTGGCGCCGTGGGTCGAGCGCGGCGTGCCCGTGGTGGGACTGGAGCCCTCGTGCCTGTACTCGCTCGGGGACGAGTTCCTCGCCCTGCATCCGGGCGACGCGCGGGCGCAGGCCCTGGCCGAGCGGGCCTTCACGTTCGAGAGCTTCCTCGCGGGCGCCCTGCGAGAGGGGGCCGGCATCGCGTGGCGCGAAGGCGAGGCACCGGAGTTCGTCGTGCACGGGCACTGCCACCAGAAGGCCTTCGGCGCCTTCGAGGACACGCTCGCGCTGCTGCGATCGGTTCCGGGCGCGGAGGTGAGCGCCGTCGAGTCGAGCTGCTGCGGCATGGCCGGCTCCTTCGGCCACGAGCACTACGACGTCTCGATGGCGATGGGGGAGGCCTCCCTCCTGCCCGCGGTGCGCGCCGCCTCCCCGCGGGCGACCGTCGTCGCGGCGGGAACGAGCTGCCGCCACCAGATCGGGCACGGCGCCGGGCGCGAGGCCGTGCATCCCGCGGTGGCCCTCGCGGCCGCCCTCGCGCCATGAGCGCCGCCGCGCCGGCTGCGTTGCTCGACGCGCTGCGCGCCGCGCTCGCCTTCGAGCCGCTGGGGCGTCCGGCCGGCAACCTCACGATCGGCAAGGGCGCGCTGGACGGCAGGCCCGTCCGGGTGGCGCTCGTCGAGAACCGCATCGCGAGCGGGTCCATCGGCAAGGCGGAAGTGGCCAAGCTCGTGCCGCTCCTCGCGATCGCGGCGCGCGAGAAGTCGCCCCTGGTCCTCTACCTCGATTCCGCGGGCGCGCGCGTTTCCGAGGGCCTCGGGGCGCTGGGCGCCTTCCGGCGCCTCTTCCGCGAGGCGCTGGCCGCCCGCGTGGCCGGCGCGCCCCTCGCGGTCGTCCTCGGCCGCAACTGCTTCGGCGGGGCCAGCATGCTCGCGCACGTGGCGCCGCGCCGCCTGTTCAGCCCGGGCACGCAGCTCGCGATGTCGGGGCCCTCGATCCTCGCGCAGACGGCGGGCGCCCACGCCCTGGACGAGATGTTCCGGGCCATCGCGGAGGCCAGCATCGGCGCCGGCGCGCGCGCGAAGGCCTGCGCCGACAACACCGTCTGGTCGCCCGGCATGGACGTGGCCGGGTGGCTCGGGCAGGCGCTCGCGCCGGCCGGTTCGTGGGGCGGTTTCCACGAGCGCCACGAGGAGCTGCGCGCCCGCCTCGGGAAGGGGCTCTCGGCCCGCCCGCCCGAGCCCCTTCGCCGCCGGGAGCTCGAGAAGCTCTTCGCCGAGGGGTACGAGGTCACCGAGTGCGAGGGCGTGGTGGCGGGCGCGGCCTTCCGCTCGGGCGCCCGCGTCCCGGTGCTGGGCCTGGTCGGGACGTCGCACGTGGGCGCCGAGCGGGCCTGGCGGTTCGCGCAGGCCGCCTGGCGGCTCGCCATCGAGTCCCCGGCGCGCGTGGAGATCCTCCTCGACTGCGAATCGCACGCGACGCGGCTCGAGGACGAGCGGGCGGTGCTGTCCGAATTCGTGGTCGACATGGGCGCGGCCCTCGGCGCGCTCGCCGCGCGCGGCACCCATGTCCAGCTCACGATCCTCGACCGCGCCGGCGGCGGCGTCTACGTCGCGCTCGCCGCGCCGGCCACTCGCGTCGCGGTGGTCTTCGGGGCCGACGTGCAGGTCCTGCCGGGCGCCGCCCTCGCGAGCATCCTGGGTGCGCACCGCGACGCGGTGGGCGACCTCTCGGAGTACCGCCAGGCCGGCGTGGCGGACGAGGAACTCAAGCTGGGGCTGCCGCCCTGAACGAGGTGCCATGAACGAGAACCTGTACTCGCTGTTCGAGTCGCGCTTTCCCGCGGACCGCGCGCGGCCGCTGCTGCTCCTGGAGGACGGCCGGGAAATCTCCTACGGCGAGGCCGGGGAGACCTGCGCGCGCTACGCCTCGCTCCTCGCCGGGCTGGGACTCGCCCCCGGCGAGCGCGTCGCCGTCCAGGTGGAGAAGTCGCCCGAGGCGCTCCTGCTGTACCTCGCGTGCCTGCGCGCCGGGCTCGTGTACCTGCCGCTCAACAGCGCCTACCAGCAGGGCGAGGTGGGCTACTTCCTGGACAACGCGGAGCCCGGCGCGGTCGTCGCGCAGCCGCGCTCCATGCCCTGGCTCGGGCCGCTGGCCGCGGAGCGGGGCATCCGCCACGTGTTCTCCCTGGACGAGGACGGGAAGGGGACTCTCGCGGACGCCGCCCGGGGCGCGCCGGCCCGCTTCGCGACGGTGGCGCGCGGCGCGGACGACCTCGCCGCGATCCTCTACACCTCGGGCACCACCGGCCGCTCCAAGGGAGCGATGATCACGCACCGCAACCTCGCTTCCAACGCGACGGTGCTGCACGCCTACTGGGGCTTCCGCCCCGACGACGTGCTGGTGCACATGCTCCCGCTCTTCCACGTGCACGGGCTCTTCGTGGCCTGCCACTGCGTGCTGCTGAACGGCACGGCGATGCGCTTGCACGCGAAATTCGACGCCCGGCGCGCGCTCGCCGACTTCGGGCGCAGCACGGTCTTCATGGGCGTGCCCACCTTCTACACGCGCCTGCTGGCCGAGGCGGGGCTCACGCGCGAGGCCTGCGCGCGCATGCGGCTCTTCGTCTCCGGCTCCGCGCCGCTGCTCGCCGAAACCCACGCCGAGTTCGAGAGGCGCACCGGCCACCGGATCCTCGAGCGCTACGGCATGACCGAGACGGGCATGCTCACCTCCAACCCCCTGGACGGCGAGCGACGGCCCGGCACGGTGGGCTTCCCGCTGCCGGGCACGAGCGTGCGCGTGGTCGGCGACGACGGGAATCCCCGTGCAGCCGGCGAGATCGGCCACGTCCAGGTGAAGGGCGACAACGTGCTGCCGGGCTACTGGCGCATGCCCGAGAAGAACAAGGAGGAGTTCACCGCCGACGGCTTCTTCCGGACGGGCGACGTGGGCACCTTCTCGCCGGACGGCTACCTCTCGATCGTGGGCCGCTCGAAGGACCTCATCATCACCGGGGGCTACAACGTGTATCCCAAGGAGGTCGAGCTCGCCCTCGACGAGCTGCCGGCCGTGGCCGAGTCGGCCGTGATCGGCGTCCCGCATCCCGACTTCGGCGAGGCGGTGACGGCCGTGGTGGTGCCGCGGCCGGGGCTGGCGGCACCCACGGAGGCCGAGGTGATCGCCTGGCTCAAGTCGCGCCTCGCGAACTTCAAGGTGCCCAAGCGCGTCCACGTGGTGGAGGACCTGCCGAGGAACACCATGGGAAAGGTGCAGAAGAACGTGCTTCGCGAGCGCTATTCGGGACGTTGAAAGACCCTCGTCCCGGCCCCATCTCGATTCCATGAAAGTGTTCCGCCTCGCCTGCGCGCAGGGCCACGACTTCGAGGGCTGGTTCGCCTCGGCGGAGGCGTTCGAGCGCCAGCAGGCCGACGGGCGGGTCCGCTGCCCGGCCTGCGACGAAAGCCGGGTGTCGAGGCTTCCCTCGGCGCCGTACGTGAACACGGGAGCCCGGGGCACCGGGACCGTCCCGGTGGCCGCCCCGGGCGCCGGCGCCGAGCCGGAGCTGGCGGCGGCCCTCGCGGCGCTGAAGTCCTACGTCGAGGCCCATACCGAGAACGTCGGCCGCCGCTTCCCCGAGATCGCCCGCCGCATCCATTACGGCGAGGAGAAGAAGCGCGGCATCCGCGGCCGGGTGACGCCCGAGGAGGCCACGGAGCTCGCCGAAGAGGGCGTGGACGCCGTCGCCCTGCCGCCCGGACTGGTGCCCGACGAGGGCGTGCACTGAGGGGCCGCGAAGGCCCGCCGGTCAGAAGGCCGAGATCCCCGTCTGCGCGCGCCCGAGGATGAGCGCGTGCACGTCGTGGGTGCCCTCGTACGTGTTGACCGCCTCGAGGTTCAGCACGTGGCGGATCACGTGGTACTCGTCCGCGATGCCGTTGCCGCCGTGCATGTCGCGCGCGGTGCGGGCGATCTCGAGCGCCTTGCCGCAGGAGTTGCGCTTCACGAGCGAGATCATCTCCGGCGTGGCGCGGTGCCCGTCGAGGAGGTGCGCCACGCGCAGCACCGCCTGCAGGCCGATGGCGATCTCGGTCTGCATGTCGGCGAGCTTCTTCTGGATGAGCTGGTTGGAGGCGAGCGGGCGGCCGAACTGGCTGCGGTCCAGCGTGTACTGGCGCGCCGCGTGCCAGCAGAACTCGGCCGCCCCGAGCGCGCCCCAGGAGATGCCGAAGCGGGCCTTGTTGAGGCAGCCGAAGGGCCCCTTGAGCCCCTTCACGTTCGGCAGGTAGTTGTCGTCGGGCACGAGGACATCGTCCATCACGACTTCGCCCGTGATCGAGGCGCGCAGGCTGAACTTGCCCTCGATCTTCGGGGCCGAGAGCCCCTTCATGCCCTTCTCGAGCACGTAGCCGCGGATGTCGCCGGCGTCGTCCTTGGCCCACACCACGAAGACGTCGGCGATGGGCGAGTTGGAGATCCACATCTTCGAGCCGGAAAGGCGCCAGCCGCCGTCGACCTTGCGCGCGCGCGTGACCATGCCGCCCGGGTCCGAGCCGTGGTTGGGCTCGGTGAGCCCGAAGCAGCCCACGAGCTCGCCGGTGGCGAGCTTCGGCAGCCAGCGCTGGCGCTGCGCCTCGGTGCCGTAGGCGTGGATGGGGTGCATCACGAGCGAGGACTGCACGCTCATCACCGACCGGTAGCCGGAGTCGACCCTCTCGACCTCGCGGGCGATGAGGCCGTAGCAGACGTGGTTCACGCCCGCGCAGCCGTAGCCCTCGATCGTGGGCCCGAGGAAGCCCAGCTCCCCCATCTCGCTCAGGATGGCGCGGTCGAACTTCTCGTGCCGGTGCGCCTCGGTGATGCGGGGCTTGAGCTTCTCCTGGCAATAGGCGCGGGCGCTGTCGCGCACCATGCGCTCCTCCTCGGTGAGCTGGTCCTCGAGGAGGAAGGGGTCGTCCCACGGGAACACGGGCTTGGCGTCGGTGGCTTTCATGGACTCTCCGCAATTTGCGCCCATTCTACCGCCGTGCCCCGGTAGAATCGCCGCCCATGGCACCCCGAACCCGCCGGCTCCTCGCCGAAGACCTCTGGCGGCTCGCGCGACCCGCGCAGCCCTCCCTCTCGCCCGACGGCGCGCAAGCCTGCGTCTCGGTCACCACCTACGACATGGAGGAGAACAAGGGCGCCTCCAAGCTCTGGCTCCTCTCCACCTTCGGCGGCAGGCCGCGGCCGCTCACGGAGGCGGGCGAGAAGGACGGCGAGCCGCGCTGGTCGCCGGACGGAACGGCCATCGCGTTCGTCGCCAAGCGCGAGAAGGACGACGAGCCGCAGCTCTGGCTCATCGCGCCCGACGGCGGCGAGGCCAGGCGAGTAACGCGCATGCCGACGGGCGTCTCCGGGATCAAGTGGTTTCCCGACTCGCATCGCGTGGCCTTCATCTCCTGGGTGTGGCCCGACTGCGTGGGCTACAAGGCCCTGGAGGCACGCCACAAGGAGCACAAGGATTCCAAGGTGAAGGCGCACGTGGTCGAGCACGAGAGCTACCGCTTCTGGGACCACTGGCTCTCCGACGGGCGCGTGCCGCGCCTGTTCGTGGTCGACGTGCGGACCCAGCGCATCACGGACCTCTTCGCGGGCACGCCCTACGAGCTGCCGCGCGCCGACCCGGCCGCGCACCATTACGACATCGCGCCGGACGGGCGCGAGATCGCGTTCACCTTCGACCCGGCCGAGGAGAAGCGCTTCGACCACGAGCACCACATCGTCGCGCTCGACCTGCGGGCGAAGCGCTTCCGCACGCTCACCCGGGGCTCGCGCCTGGACCACGAGGGGCCGAGCTACTCGCCCGACGGCAAGCGGCTCGCGATCCTCACCCGGAACCTGCGCCGGAGCTCCCTCGCCGAGACGCGCATCGCGCTGCTCGATCGCGCCACCGGCCGGCTCAGGCCGCTCCCCGCGGCGTGGGACCGCAGCGTCCACGCGCCGGTCGCGTGGACGGGGGACTCGGCCGCGCTCGTGTTCCTGGCCGAGGACCGGGGCCGGACGCACGCCTTCCGCTGGCGCCTGGGCGAGGAGGCCCCGGAGGTCGCGGCCCTGGGCGGCACGGTCACGGATTTCGCGGTCCGCGGCGAGTCGCTCGCCTTCGTGCGCAACACCATGAGCACGCCGCCCGCCGTGTTCTGCACCGACCCCGAGCGCGGGGAGCGGCGCATCGACGCCTTCAACGACGAGGTGATGGCGGGCGTCAAGCTGGGCGCGGTGCGCGAGATGCAGGTCCGCGGCTGGCACGGCGAGAAGGTCCAGATGTGGGTGATCTACCCGCCCGACTTCGATCCGAAGCGCAAGTGGCCGCTGCTGCACAACATCCACGGCGGGCCGCACGGCATCTGGGGCGACAACTTCCACTTCCGCTGGAACAACCACGTCTTCGCGGCCCAGGGCTACGTGGTGGCGTGCGTCAACTACCACGGCTCCTCGTCCTTCGGGCAGCGGTTCCTGGAGTCGATCACGGGCGAGTGGGGCAAGCGGGAGCTCGCGGACGTGGAGGCGGGAACCGACCACCTGCTGCGCACCGGCTACATCGATCGCCGCCGGCTGCTGGCCGCGGGCGGCAGCTACGGCGGCTACATGGTCGCCTGGATGAACGGCCACACCGACCGCTACAGGGCCTACGTCTGCCACGCCGGCTGCTTCGACTGGACGGCGATGTTCGCCGACGACGTGTGGTACTGGACGCCGAAGGAGCTGGGAGCCACCTACTGGGACGACCCCGCGAAGGTGGACGCCCAGAACCCGCGGGCGCTCGCCGGGCGCATGAAGACGCCGACGCTCGTGATCCACGGGCTGCTCGACTACCGCGTCCCCGACGCGCAGGCGCTCGCCTACTACAACACGCTCAAGGCGAGGAAGGTGCCCGCGCGCCTGGTGTTCTTCCCCGACGAGAACCACTGGATCCTGAAGCCGCAGAACTCGCGGTTGTGGTACCGCGAGTTCTTCGCGTGGCTCGAGCGCCACGCGCCGGCGCGGGGCCGGGGCCGGAAGCCGCGCCGCTAGAGGCGCCAGAGCGCGACCGCGAGGATGAGCGCGACGATCGCGCTCACGGCGGTGCGAAGGTCCACGAACCAGGTGGGCAGGAGCCCGCGCCCGGCCATCCATCCGTCGGCCGCCCAGACCCCCACGAAGAGGGCGAGCGCCGCCCCCACCTGCCACGTGGGGGAGGGGAGCCACAGCACGGCCCAGGCGGCGAGCGACGAGACCGTGGAAAGCCCCAGCGCGATGACGCGCGTGGACTCCGTGCCGTGCTCGTCCCGGATCGCGAGCCCCCATTCGATGCCGCCCAGGAAGGACAGGATCACCGCCGAGTAGGTGACCAGCGCCGTGATGGCCGGCACGCGCACGCTGGAAGCGTCGGAGACGAAGAGCGCCGCCGTGGCCAGCAGGAAAGGCACGGCGCCCGCCAGGGCGAGGAACCACGCGAGGCGCCGGACCATGGGCGAGCCCGCCCCCTCAGTCGACCTTGGCGCCCGAGGCCTTGACGAGCTTGGCGTACTTCGCGGCCTCCGCCTTCACGTAGGCGGCGAACTCCTCGGGCGTGTTGCCGACGGGCTCGGCGCCGAGGTTCAGCATCTTCTCGCGCACGTCGGGCGCGGCGAGCGCCCTGGTGAACTCCGCGTGCAGGCGGTCCACGACGGGTCGCGGCGTCCCGGCGGGGACGAAGAGGCCGAACCAGGTGCTGATGTCGAAGCCCGGCAGGCCCGACTCGGCGATGGTGGGCAGCTCCGGCGCGAGCGCGCTTCGCTTCGCCGTGGTCACCGCGAGCGCCCGCACGCGCCCGCCCTTCACCTGCGCGAGCGACGAGGCGAGGTTGTCGAACATGAGGTCCACGCGGCCCCCGACGAGGTCCTGCATGGCCGCGGCGGCGCCCTTGTAGGGAATGTGGGCCATGTCCACGCCCGCCATCGACTTGAAGAGCTCGCCGGCGAGGTGGCCGGCGCTGCCGGTGCTGCCGGAGCCGAAGTTGAGCTTGCCGGGCTTCGACTTCGCGAGCCTGACGAACTCCGCGACCGAGGTCGCCTCGAGGCCGTTGTTCACCACCAGCACGTTGGGCGTGGAGGCGATCTGGGTGACCGCGATGAAGTCCTTCTCGGCGTTGTAGGGGATCGTGGGATAGAGCGTCGGGTTGATCGCGTGCGTGGCCACCGCGCCCATGAGGAGCGTGTAGCCGTCGGGCGCGGCGCGCG
>CAZNWZ010000075.1:0-9042 GCA_964576455.1 uncultured Lysobacter sp. | reverse complement strand
CCTGCGTGCCCACGTTCACGGAGGTCACGGGATTCACGTTGCCGTTGGCGGAGACGATCTGGACCACGTCGCCGCGGTCGGCGGCCTCCAGCCGCCAGCGCTCCGCGGGCTTGTCCGTCGAGGCCGAGCGCCACCACGCGAAGGCGCCGGCGGCGGCGAGGACCAGGACGGGGACGAGGATACGCGGGCGGAGGAGGGCGCGGAGCATGGGGGAGGATTTCTTCGTGGGGCCCCATTTTAGAGGAGCGCCCGGGTCCCCGGTGCCCGAGCCTTACCATTGGTTACATGTCGCCCTCAGGGGCGCCAGGCGTTGGGGCGAAGGGGCAGGCCGTTGGAGAGGTAGGCGAGGAAGTACTCGAGGTGGGCCAGCTCGTCGGAGCCCGCCGGGAAGGGCGCGGCGCCCATCCGGTCGAGGCACTCGCGCAGGCGCATCTGCAGCGTGAGCGCGCGCGCGTCCCGGAACTGGGGCCACTGCACCGCCGCGCCGACGGGCGAGGGAATGGCCACGTCGCCGAAGAAGCTGCCGGAATGGTGGACGTGGCAGGAGGCGCACGAGTAGTTCTGCTGGCCCATGCGCGTGACGTAGAGGCGGCGCCCCTCCTCGAAGCGCTGCTCGGCCGGGCCGGAGCCCACGCGGATCGCGATCCGCTGTCCCTCGGCGAGCGAGCGCAGGTACGCGAGCACCGCGCCCATGGTCTGCGGGTCGCCGGCCTCCAGCAGCGGCTGGCCGTGCGACTTGAGGCACTGGTTGATCGCGGTCTCCAGGGTGACCACGCGCTTCACGCGCGGGTCGTACTGCGGATAGGCGGTCGCGATGCGGCGCCCGCCGTTGGGGAAGCACCCGGCGAGGGACTTGCCCTTGCCGAACTTGCGCGTCCAGAGGCGCTTGCCCGCCTCGATCGCCTCGGCCGCGCCCGGGACCGGTCGCTGGCGCTCGGCTTCGGCCTGGCGCGCCGGATCGAAGGCGGCCGAGCCGGCGGCGAGGTCGGCCGCGGACAGGGCCGGGTGCCGCTCCTTCTGGCCCGCGAGAATCTCCCGGCGCACGTCTTCCGCGCCGGCCGCCGCGGCGAGCGGCAGCGCGAGGGCCAGGGCGAGCGCGGCGCGGCGCAGGCGGTCAGGGAAGCGCATGGAGGTAGTCGATGAGGCGCTCGATCTCGCCGGGCTCCAGGAGGCGGTGCCGGCCGTAGGGCGGCATCACCGTGTCGGGGTTCGCCCGCATCGGATCCTCGAGAAAGGCGCGCAGGCGCCCGCGGTCCCAGCCGGCGAGGCGGGCACGATCGAGGCGGGGGCCGACGTTCGCGCGGACCGCGGGACCGGATCCTTCCGGGACCTGGTGGCAGGCGATGCAGTTGCCCTTGTCGGGGCGCGTGAAGAGGTCGCCGCCCGAGGGGGCCTGGCCCCACGCCGTGGCGCAAGCCAGGGCCGCCGACGCGGCGAGCAGACAGGCGGGGCCGCGCATCACCCGAGCTTGAGGGCCTTCTCGGCCTCGCGTTCCAGGTGGAGCTGGGCGCGCAGTTCCCGCAGCCGCGCCTCCGCCATGGAGAGCTCGTAGTAGTCCGAGCCGCGGACCTTCGTCGCGAGCTCGAGCTGGTCCACGGCGGCCGCGAGGTTGCCCCGCCGGAAGTACGCCTCCGCCTGGGCGCGGTGCTGCGCGAGGCGATTGCCGGAGGCGGCGTAGGCGCGCGACTGCAGCTCGTAGAGCTTCGCATCCTCGGGAAGGGCGCGCACCTTCTCCTGCAGCAGGGCGATCGCCTCCCCGTGGCGGCCGGCCTCGATGAGAACCTCCGAGAGGCCGTACGCGAGGCCACGGTAGTCGGGATAGGCCTTGAGCGCGTTGCGGTAGGTCTCGATCGCCGCCTCGCGCCGCCCCTGCTCGGCCTGGATCTGCGCGGCCAGCCACTCGAAGGCGGGGTGGGCGCTCTCGCCGGCGCGGATGGTCGCGAGCTCCTTCTCGGCCTCCGCGAACTCGCGCGCGCGCTTGAGGGCGATCGCGAGGCCGTACACGTCCTCCCGCGCCCGCACCACGGTGCGGTCGGCGATCTGCTCGCGGAACCAGGCCACCTGGGACTGGGCCGAGCCGAGGTTCGCCCGCAGCTTGGCGCGGGCCAGCCGGTAGTCGAAGCTGTCGGGGATGAGGCGCGGCGGCATGCGCTCGACGCGTCCCTGCAGGTCGGCGATGCGCTCCACCGTGAGCGGGTGCGTGCGCAGGTAGGAGGGCGCGCTCTTGAACTCGTTCAGGCGGTTGGCGCGCTGCATGCGCTCGAAGAAGCTCACCATGCCGCGGGGGTCGTAGCCGGCGCGCTCGAGGATCGTGAGGCCGATCCGGTCCGCCTCGCGCTCGTGCTCGCGCGTGTAGTCGAGCTGCCCCTGCATCATGATGGCGCTGGCGCCCACCATCGCGGCCTCGGTGACCTGCCCGCTCTGCGAGCCTCCGCCGCGCGAGGCGAGGATCGCGAGCGCGAGCGCGGCGAGCGAGGCGAGCTGGTACTTGCCCTGGCCCTGGTACAGGCGCGACTGGTGGCGCTGGAGGATGTGCGCGATCTCGTGCGCCATCACCCCCGCGAGCTCCGCCTCGTCTCGGGTGAGCAGGATGAGCCCCGTGTGCATCCCGATGTGGCCGCCGATGAGCGCGAAGGCGTTGACGGCGTCGTCCTGGACCACGAAGAACTCGATGGGACGGCGCGGCGGGTCCGCGGCGCCCAGCAGCCGGTTGCCGAGCGTCCGGACGTAGTCGGCGATCTCGGGATCGTCGACGAACGCGGGGTCGATGCGCACCTCGCGCATGACGCGGTTGCCGATGGTCTTCTCCTGCTTGTCGGAGAGCACGGCATCGGAGGCGTCGCCGAGGTCCGGCAGCCCCTGCGCGGGCGCCGGCAGGAGAGCCGCGCACACGGCGAGCGCGACCAGGCGGCGGATCATCGTGCGGGCGGAGGGCAAGGCGGGCGGAAGTGAAATCGTGGATACTCTGGGACACGCGGCGACGGCATTGGTTCGCCGCATTCGGAGTGCCTGATTATGAACGAAAAGCTGACCCATTTCGACGCGGGCGGGCAGGCCTGGATGGTGGACGTCGGGGGGAAGGACGAAACCGCCCGGCGGGCCGTGGCCGCCGGCGCCATCCGCATGCGCCCGGAGACCTTCGCCCTGGTCCGCGACGGAACGGCGAAGAAGGGCGACGTGCTCGGCATCGCGCGCGTCGCGGCGATCCAGGCGGCCAAGCGGACGTGGGAGCTGATCCCCCTTTGCCACCCCATCGCCCTCACGGCGCTCGAAGTCCACTTCGAGCTCGACGAGCCCGCCTCGCGGGTGACGTGCCGGGCGACGGCCGAATGCCGCGGCCGCACCGGCGTCGAGATGGAGGCCCTTGCCGCGGTGAGCGCGGGGCTCCTTACCATCTACGACATGTGCAAGGCCGTCGACCGCGGGATGGTGATCGGCGACATCCGGCTCCTCGAGAAGGAAGGCGGGAAGTCGGGGCGGTTCGTCGCGTCCTGAATCCCGCCTTCAGCCGCCCAGCGCGCGCAGCGCCACTCCCGCCGCGGCTGCGCCCGCAATGACGGTGATGACGCCGGCGCGGCTGCGGACCAGCAGCCAGAGCGCGATCGCGGCGATCGCGACGGAGGGCACGGAGAAGGTCGCGGGGAACGGCGCCGCGGCGCTCGCGCCGGGCCAGAAGACGTGCCAGGCGAAGAAGACGGCGAGGTTGGCGATGACGCCCACCACGGCCGCGGTGATCGCGGAAAGCGGCCCCTCCAGGTGCACGTCGTCGCGCGAGCGCTCCACGTAGGGCCCGCCCGCGAGGATGAAGACGAACGAGGGCAGGAAGGTGAACCACGTGGCCACGCAGGCCCCGAGGACGCCCGCGGCGAGGAGCGCCTCGGGACCGAGCAGGGCCTTGGTCCAGGCGCCGACGAAGCCCACGAAGGCGACGATCATGATGAGCGGGCCGGGCGTGGTCTCGCCGAGCGCGAGCCCGTCGATCATCTGCCCCAGGGTCGCCCAGCCGTGCTGTTCCACGGCCGCGTCGACGACGTAGGGGAGCACGGCGTAGGCGCCGCCGAAGGTGACGAGCGCGGCCTGGGTGAAGAAGCGCGCCATCTCCGCGAAGTCGCTCGCTGCGCCGAATGCGGCGACGAGGATGGCGAACGGGATCGCCCAGGCGAGGAGGCCCACCGCCGCCACCGTCGCGAGGTGGGGGGCGGAAAACTTCGCATGCGCGGGAGGGGGCGTGTCGTCGTCGATGACGGCCGGCTCGTGCGGCGCGGAAGCCTTCGCGGCATGGTGAGCTCCGCGCGGCGCGAATTGCCTGCCGAGGAATCCCGCCAGCGCAGCGCCGGCGATCACCCACGGGAACGGCACGGAGAAGAAGGCCAGCGACACGAACGCGGCGATCGCGATCGCCACCTGAAAGGGGCCGCGCAGCGCCTTCGTGCCGATGCGGACGGTCGCCGCCGCCACGATCGCCACGACGGCGGGCTTCACCCCAGCGAGGATCGCGGACACCAGCGGCGTGGCGCCGAAGGCGACGTAGACCCAGGACAGGCCGACCAGGAGCACGAGCGACGGGGCCACGAAGAGCGTGCCCGCCACGATCCCGCCCCAGGTGCCGTGCAGCAGCCAGCCGATGTAGGTGGCGAGCTGCTGCGCCTCCGGCCCCGGCAGCACCATGCAGTAGTTGAGGGCGTGCAGGAAGCGCCGCTCCGAGATCCAGCGCCTCGCCTCGACGAGCTCGCGGTGCATGATCGCGATCTGCCCCGCGGGGCCGCCGAAGCTCACGAAGCCGAGCTTCAGCCAGAAGCGGAACGCCTCGCCGAAGCTCACGCCATGCGCGGGACGGGTCACGAAGGGCGGTTCCACGTGTCGCGCCAGGCGGGCGCGCCGGATTGCGCGCGGCAGGTCGCGTAGAGCGCGTCGTAGAGCTCGAAGCCCTTCTCCAGCAGCTCGTGATCGTCGCCGTGCAGGTAGCCCAGGCCCAGCGAAACCGAGAGCAGCCCGGCGCACTCGGGGGCGAGGTCGAGCCTGCCGGTGTCGGCGCCGCGCACGATGCGGGCGAGGCGCTCGAGCGCGGGGTCGGCCAGCCGGAAGTCCTCGACGAGCGCGTCGAACGAGCAGCGCTCGCCGCGATGCGTGAACTCGACGCCCGGGACATCGAACGCGACGCCGCCGAGCTGTGCCGCTTTCGCGAGCACCTGCGACTCGGGGGCAAAGACGAACTCGGCCAGCGGGTCGATGAAGCGCCGGACGAGCCAGGGGCAGGCGATCCGGTCGATCTTCGGGCGCTCGCGCGTCACCCAGACGGAGGGACTGCCGGGGCCCGACGGGATGGCGGGCGAATCGCGCCGCAGCACCGTGGGGCCGCCGAGGCCGCGCCAGGCCTCGATGCCGCCGTCGAGATAGCGGGCATCCACGCCCGCTTGGCGCAACGCCGCGGCGGCATTGCGACTGATCTCGTGCCCGTGCACGCAATAGAGCACCACCGGCCGGTGGCGCGGCAGGTACTTTTCCCAGTCGGCGACGGCGTAAGGGTCGCGCCAGGTGGCTCCCGCGACGAGCGCGGTGTCCGACTCGAGGGCAGGGCGCCTGCGCACGTCGATCACGAGCGGCGCGCGGCCGGAACCGAGTCGGGATAGAAGGTCCGTGGGGGAATAGGGCGGGGTGGCGGTGTCCATGATCGTCCTCGAATGGTCCAGGAACGCAGAACTTGGACGGGACACCGTCTTTGCCCGGAGGGCATCGGGAGCCTGCGACTTCCCGAGGAGCGGATGATAGCCGCCAGCGGGCTGCCCCGCAAGCGCACGGCCGTCAGTCGACGAAGAGGTCCTTGAAGGGCGGCGTGCCGGGCGTCACCGCGTAGCGGTCGAAGTCCGTGACGCCTGCCGCGCGCAGCACTTCCTCGTCGAGGAAGAAATTGCCGGTCGTCTCGCGGCTCGGGCTCGTGAGGATGGCGTGCGCGGCGTCGGCCATGATGGCCGGATGCCGGCTCGCGGCCAGGATCTCCGGCGGGAAGTTGAACTCGACGGCGGCCGTGGCGATGGTAGTCGCCGGCCAGAGCGAGTTCACGGCGATGCCGTCGCCCCGGAATTCCTCGGCCATGCCGAGCGTGCAAAGGCTCATGCCGTACTTCGAGATCGTGTAGGCCGTGTGGCCCGCGAACCACTTCGCCTTCATCGCGAGCGGCGGGGCGAGGTTGAGGATGTGCGGGTTGGCGGACTTGCGCAGGTGCGGCACCGCCGCCTGCGAGCACAGGAAGGTCGCGCGCACGTTCACGCCCAGCATCAGGTCGAAGCGCTTCGCGGGCGTCTGAAGGGTCGGCGTGAGGCTGATGGCGCTCGCGTTGTTCACCAGGACGTCGAGGCCGCCGAAGGCGCCGGCCGCCTGGGCGACGGCGCGGGCGACGGCGTCCTCGTCACGCACGTCCAGCGCGATCGCGAGCGCCCTGCCGCCGGCCGCCTCGATCTCCGCCGCGACGGTGTGGATGGTGCCCTTGAGCTTCGGGTGCGGCTCGGTGGTCTTGGCGGCGATCGCGACGTTGGCGCCGTCGCGCGCGGCACGGAGGGCGATCTCGCGGCCGATGCCGCGCGAGGCGCCGGTGACGAAGAGGGTCTTGCCCGAAAGGGAACTCATGCGAGCCTAGCGCCCGGTGAAGAAGGGCTTGCGCTTCTGCACGAAGGCGCCCGTGCCTTCGGCGAAGTCGTGGGTGGGGATGCAGCGGCCGAACGAGGCGAGCTCGGCGTCGAGCTGCCCGGCCATCGGCCGCTCCCAGGTCTCGTTGAAGAGCGCCTTGGTGCGGCCGTAGGCGAAGGTCGGGCCGGCGGCGAGCCGCGCGAGGATCTCCGCGGCCCGCTCCTCGAGCTCGGCGGGCTCCACGACCCAGTTCACGAGGCCCAGCGCGAGGGCCGCGTCCGCGTCGAGGCGCTCGCCGAGGAACGCGAGCTCGAGGGCCTTCCTGAGCCCCACGATGCGCGGCAGCGTGAAGGAGCTGCCGCCATCGGGCGAGGTGCCGATGTTCGCGTAGGCGAGCGAGAGCTGGGCGTCCCGCGAGGCGATGGCGAGGTCGCAGGCGAGCATCACCGACAGCCCGCCGCCCGCGACCGCGCCGTGCACGCAGGCGAGCACGGGCTTGGGCATCGTGCGCAGGCGCATGATCGAGGCGTGGAAGCCCTGCCCCATCTCCTGGAAGCGGGGCCCGAGCTGGTCGAGGTGGGCGTGGAAGAAGGCCACGTCGCCACCGGCCATGAAGGCCCGGCCGGCGCCGCGCAGCAGGACCGCGCGAACGCCCTCGTCCTCGGCGACCTCGCAAGTGACCCGGTCGAGATCGCGCATGAGCGACTCGTCGAGGGCGTTCAGCTTGTCGGGGCGGTTCAGCGTGACGACGGCCGCCGGGCCGCGGCGTTCGAGGAGGACGGTCTGGGTCATTGGGGCGGTTCTCCGGTCGGGGGGATGATACCCCGCTCGACGTAGAGGGGACGCAGGCGGTCGCGGAAGGACGCGAGTCCCGCGGCGAAGAGCGCGCCCGCGAGCGCGCAGGCGATGCCGCCCGCGAGGAAGGTGAGGGGCGCCCCGATGCGCTCCGCGAGCGCGCCGGCGGCGAGGTGGCCGAGCGGCAGCGACCCGATGAAGAACATCGTGTAGTAGGACATCACGCGCCCTCGCTTTTCGTCCTCGACGATGCTCTGCAGGATCGTGTTGCACGTGGCGGCCGTCATGAACATGCCGAAGCCCGTCAGCGCCATGAAGAGGGCCGAGAGGGGCACGGATCGCGAGAAGCAGAAGCCCACCGCCCCCAGTCCCGCCAGGATGCCCGCGATCGCGATCCACTTGGCCAGCCCGCGCACGGAAGGGCGGCGCGCGAGGCTCACGGCCGAGACCACCGCCCCGAGCCCCACCGCGCCGATGAACAGCCCCACGAGCTGCGCGCCGCTGTCGAAGGTGCGCACCGCGATGGCGGGCATGAGCGTGGAGTACGGTCCCACGGTGACGCTCACCGTGGCGAGCAGCAGGAGCATGCGGCGGATGGGCATGAAGCCCATCGCGTAGCGCCAGCCGTCGGCGAGGTCCGCGAGCGGGTGGCTTTCCCGGCGGGCCGGCGCCGCGCGTACCGGCCGGACGCGCGCGAGCGCGGCCAGCACGGCGAGGAAGCTCGCGGCGTTGATCGCGAAGCAGGCCGTCTCCCCCCAGGCCGCGACGATGAACCCCCCGATCGAGGGGCCCACGAGGCGGGCGCCGTTCATCAGGATCGAATTGAGCGCGATCGCGTTGGGCAGGTCGTCGCGGTCGTCGAGGAGCTGCACGAAGAAGGACTGCCGCGTCGGGGTCTCGAACGAGTTGGCGATCCCCGCGAAGAGCGCGAGCGCCGCGAGCTGGGCCATCGTGATCACGCCCGACCCGGAGAGGATCGCGAGCGCCAGCGACTGCAGGGCCAGCAGGGAGAGCGCGGTGACGAGGATCTTCCGCCGGTCCATGCGGTCGCCCAGCACCCCGGCGAAGGGCGACAGGACGAGGTAGGGCGCCGAATTGAGGAAGCCCACGAGCCCGGTGAACCACGTGGAGCCCGACAGCCGGTAGGCAAGCCACATGAGCGCGAGCGACTGCACCCAGGTGCCGACCATCGACACCGCCTGGCCGGCGAAGTAGAGCCGGAAGTTGCGGGAGCCGAGCGCCCGGAGGCTGTGGGGGTAGGGCACGGGCCGCTACGCGAGGCGCGCGAGCTGGGCCCGGATGTCGTCGAGCTTCGTGCGGAAATCCGCGAGCCGCTTCTTCTCCTGGTCCACGACCGCCGCGGGCGCCCGCTCGACGAAGGAGGCGTTGCCGAGCTTGGCCTCCGCCTTGGCGATCTCCGTGTCGAGGCGGGCGGCCTCCTTCGCGAGGCGCTCGCGCTCGGCGGCGCGGTCGATCTCGACGTGCAGCATGAGCTTGCCCGCGCCGGTCACGGCGACGGGCGCCTCGGCGGCCGGCAGCGACTCGACCACCCTGGCCTCCGACAGGCGGGCCAGCGCCTGCAGGTAGGGCAGGAACGCGGCCACCTCCGGGCCCGCCTGCACG
>CAZNWZ010000074.1:0-9054 GCA_964576455.1 uncultured Lysobacter sp. | reverse complement strand
CGTCGAAGGGCCAGCAGGTGATGAGCGTGAGCTGCGGCGAGTCGGCGGGGTCGAGGAGCCGCGTGGCGCCCTTGTCCACGACCGCCGCCTCGCGCACGCGATAGCGCGTGAGGCGCCCGCGCGCGTCCTCGATGTCGATCTCCTCGTCCTCCCGCAGGCTGCGCAGGAACGCGAAGTGCGTGTCCTTGTGCGCGACGATCACGCTGTTGCCGGCCGAGCCGGGAAGCGCGGTGCCGTCCACGTGGCCCGGCCCGAAGGCGAGCGAGCGTCCGCTGGTGCCCTCCAGCACGTAGAGCGAGATGCCGCGAGAAGGGACCGTAAGGCGGGCGAGGGGTCGCGTGTCGGCCCAGGGCCACGGGCGCCTCGCTCCGCCCTCCTTCGCGCTCTCCCACGACGAGGCGATGAGGCGCTGCGCGAGCGCGGCCTTGGCGTGGATCCAGGCGGCGCCGCCGAACTGCCAGGCGGCGAGCGCGAGGAGCAGCGCCACCAGGGCGGCGAGGGGCCCGCGGCGGCGCGCGGCCCTCGGCGCCGCGGTCCCGGGGTCCTCGGACGGGTAGGCGCGGCCGCGCAGGGCGAAGCTCGACGGGCCGTTCACGAAGAAGGTGCTCATCGCGTGCCCTCCACGCGGACGGCCCCTCCTGCCGGGATGAATCGCCCGACGAGGGCGACCATCCCGGCGGCTGCCAGCGCAAGGAGCCCGAGCAGGATCTGCAGCGTCGATTCCGTGTCGGTCTGCGGCAGCTGCCCCGCGACCATGCCGTGCGGCGCCGAGGCCTTCACCAGCGCCGTGCGCGACGGGCCGGCCGGCACCGTGGGCGTGACGTCCACCGCGACGAGGCTCGTGTAGCGCGAGACCAGGTGGTGCTCGAGGGCCACCTTCACGACGGCCGGGCGGATCGCCGACTCGTCGGCGCCCAGGCGCAGCTCGTCCAGGAGGCTCGCGATCTTGGCCCTGGCCCAGAGGGCGCCCACGCCGGTCGGCTCGGGACTCGGCGACGGCGTGAGCGCCACGCTCCAGGGTTGGTTGCCGCGCAGGCCGGAGACGACGATCGTCCCGCGGGCGCTCGCGTGGGCGGCGGCGATCACGATGGGCTCGCCGAGGTAGAGGTCGGGGACGCGCGGCGGGAAGGTCTCCACCGGCGTGCCGTCGGGCCAGCGGATCTCGACGTCCTTGAGCACCGGCGACTCGATGCGCGCGAAGAGCCCGGCCATCTTCTCCTGCACCTCGCGCAGGTCGCCGATGTAGGTGAAGGTGCCGCGGCCGAACTGCGCGGCCTTGGTCATGAAGTGGCTGTTGGGCGCCGAGCCGATGCCCACGGTGAACAGGCGCGTGGCGCCCAGGCGCTGCGCGATCAGCCGGAAGAGCTGGTCCTCGTTGCCCACGGCGCCGTCGGTCATGAAGATCACCTGCCGCAGGTAGCCGGGCGTGTCGCGGCCGTCGAGCGCGAAGGCGAGGGCGCCGGCCATCTCCGTGCCGCCGTCGGCCCGCAGCTTCGCCACCCACGCCTGGGCGTGGCGGACGTTCTCCACGGTGGCGGGCAACGCGGCGGGCCACATCGGGCGGGTGGAGGAGTTGAACTCGACCACGTTGAATCGGTCGCGCGGCGTGAGCGTGGAAAGGCCGGTGGCGAGGGCCTGCTTCGCCTGCTGGATGGAGGTGCCCTGCATCGAGCCCGAGGTGTCGATCACGAAGACCGTCTCGCGCGGGATCGGCGCCTGCGCGGCCTTCTCGGCGGCGGTGGGCTGCGGCGGCATCACCATCAGCAGCGAGTAGTCCGTGCCGCCGCGGGACTCGGTGAACACCGCCGCCTGCGGCGAGGCGCCCGCCAGCGGCGACCACACCAGCTCGAAGTCGCGGTCGGCCTCCTCCTGTTCCTTCTGCAGGTAGAGGACGGTGCGCGTGGCCGAGTCCTTCTCCACGAGGGCCTCGTGGTACGAGCTCGTCACGCGGGCGAGCGGGGTGGGGAAGTCGATGACGACGGCGATGGCCACGGGATTCGGGCCGCCGGGTCCCGCGGGCACGTAGTGGGGATGCAGCACGGGATCGGCCAGGAGCTCGCCCGCCGCCGTGCCCTGCAGGACCGCGGCGAGGGGCTCGGCCGTCTTGGGCTCCTCGGGGAGCGCGCCGCCGGCCGGGTGGTAGCGCGGCGTGACGGCGAGCGGGAAGCGCAGGCGGTACTCGTCGCCGACGAGCGAGAGCGTCTGCTGGTACTCGATCAGCACGCGCACGTACTCGCCGGGCCCGATGTTGGCCACGGCGTTGGTGAAGAGGTTGGGACGCTGCTGCTCGACGAGCGCGGCCTTCTTCCCCTCGCTCTTCGCCTGCGCGTACGCCCGGCGGGCTTCCTCCTTCTCCCGGACCTGCCCCTCGATCACGCGCTCGCCGATGCGCAGCCGAAGGCGGTCCACGGCGGCGTTCTCCGGCAGGGGGAAGACGTAGAGCCCCTCGACGGGGTCCCCGCCCGGGTTGTGGAAGGTCTGGGCCACGCGCGTGCGGGCCACGATGCCGGTCACGTGGATCGTGACCTCGGTCTCGACCTTGGGGGCGGGCGCGAAGGCGCCCTCGCCCGTGCGAAAGAGGAGGGTGCCCGTCCTCGCGTCGCCCGGCCGTGCCTGCGCCTGCGCCGAGGTGGAGAGCCCCAGCGCCACGGCGGCCAGGGCGAGGCTCACCGCGATGCCCGACAGGATCGCCTTGCCCAGCAGCCGCAGGAAATCCGCCGCCGCGGCGTCCACGCCGCCCCGATGCCCGCCCGCTCCGCTCGCCATCTTCTTTCCCCTTGTCCTTGCGCCGACCCATTCGGCAGGGCCATTACGCGCGGGCGGGGGGGCGGCGCGCTCCCGGGAGGGAGGCAGGGTGGGGACGAATTCTGGCAAGAAGATGACGGCGTCGGATTGTAGGGGACAGGTCTGGCAGGAACAGCCAGACCTGTCCCCTATAATCCGGGGCATGCCCCGCCGCATCGCGCTCGTCGAGGACGACGCCACCATCCGCCAGAACTACGCCGAGGCGCTGCAGCGCGCCGGCTACGAGGTGCAGGCCTTCGCCGACCGGCCGCAGGCGATGCGCTCGCTCGCCACGCGCCTGCCGGACCTGGCCATCATCGACGTCGGGCTGGGCAGCGAGATCGACGGCGGCTTCGCCCTGTGCCGGGAACTGCGCGCGCAGTCCGCCACGCTCCCCATCATCTTCCTGTCGGCGCGCGACTCGGACTTCGACATCGTCTCGGGGCTGCGCCTGGGCGCCGACGACTACCTCACCAAGGACGCGAGCCTGCCGCACCTGCTGGCGCGCATCGCGGCGCTCTTCCGGCGGGTCGAGGCGGCGCAGGATCCCTCGCCGCGCGACGACGAGCGCCTCGTGCGCGGCCCGCTCGAGCTCGACGCCGCGCGCATGACGGCGCGCTGGCGCGGCGAGCCCGTGGACCTCACCGTCACCGAGTTCTGGATGGTGCGCTCGCTCGCCCGCCACCCGGGCCACGTGAAGGGCCGCGACACCCTCATGCGCGACGCCGAGATGGTGGTGGACGACGGCACCATCACCTCGCACGTCAAGCGCATCCGCCGCAAGTTCCAGGCCCTCGACCCCGCCTTCGACGCGATCGAGACCGTGTACGGGATGGGCTACCGCTGGACCGAGCGGGCGTGAGGCGCGCGCTCCTGGCGCTCGCCGCGCTCCTGCCGCCCGCGTGCGCCGCGCAGCCGCCCGTGCTGTGGCACCTCCAGGTGGACAACGACGTCCTCTTCAACAAGGACCGCTGGTACACGAGCGGGATCCGCCTCTACCGCTCCGCGGCCCTCGACGCGGCCTCGCCGGCCGCCCCGGTCCTGCGCCTGCCCGGGACGACGGCGCAGCGACTCGACTTCGGCGTGGTCCAGGACGTGTACACGAGCGACGGCAACGCCGCGCCCGACGCACCCGACCGCCCCAACGCCGCGCGCCTGCTGTTTTCCGCGGCGCGCCACGACCTCTCCGCCGACACGCTCGCCACGCTGGAGATCGACGCCGGCGTTTCCGGTCCCGCGGCCCGCGGCGAGGAGGCGCAGCGCCTCATCCACCGCATCGTGCCCGCGCCGAAGACGGACTGGTCCGTGCAGGTGGGCAACCGCGCCGACGTGCAGCTCGTGGGCTCGTGGTCGCACCGCCTGGCGCAGGGGCTCGTTCCGGGCGCGCTCGTGGTCCACGGCGGGGCGGTGGCCGGCACGCTCCTCGCCTTCGGCCACCTGGGCTTCGAGTGGCGAAGCGACGGGCCGGCCGCGGCCGCGAACCCGCTACTGCGCTTCGCCGCCACGCCCCCGCTGCCGCGCGCCGCGGGCGGGCTCTCGGCCTTCGCCGGCGCGAGCCTGCGCGCCGTCGGCCGCAACCGGCTGCTCGAGCGCCGCGGCGACGACCCGAAGCCGCAGGCCCCGGCCGAGCGCCGGGTGAGCCGCGTGGCCGCCGGTGCCGCGTGGTCGGCCGCCTGGGGCGTCGTCACGCTGGGCCTCGCGCAGGAATCGGCCGAGTTCGAGGGCCAGCCCCGGCCCCACCGCTTCGGCTCGCTCACGCTCTCCATCCCCTTCGACTGACCGCCGCGATGGGCCCCTCCTTCGTGCACGGCATCCGCTTCCGGCTCCTCCTCGTCTCGCTGGTGCTGCTCGCCATCCCCCTGCTCGCGGCGCAGTTCATCAGCCGCATGGAGGCGTTCCTGCGCGGCGCCCAGGAGCAGGACATCGCGGTCACCGCGCGCGCGGTGGCCTCGGCCCTCTCCGACCGCCCGGCGCTCTTCCCGCCCGGCGGCGGGTCGCCGGGCGACCCGGAGGACGAGGAGCGCCGGCGCATCGTGGGTCTCTTCGCCGCCGCCGACCCCGTGGCCGCCGCGAGCCTGGGCAGCGCCTACGCGCCCTCGGAGGAGATCGAGCGCTTCCTCGACATCCTGGGGCGGCGCGCCTCGCGCCTGTGGGTGGTGGACGCGCGCTCGCGGGTGCGGGGGCTCTCGGGGTCGCTGCGGGAGCCGCCGCCCGCCAAGGGGGAGGCCCCGCGCGCCGCGCTCGCCTCGTGGCTGAAGCCGCTGGTCTCGCTGGTCGTCTCCACCCCCGCGGTGCCGGCGGGCGACGAGTCCAAGCCGGTGCGCGCGCAGATCGACCGCGCGCTCATCGGGGTCTCGTCCACCCACTGGCGCGCCACGCGCGACCGCGAGGTGGCCATCGTCTCGGCGGCGCAGCCCGTGTTCGTCGGCGACGACATCGTGGGCGCGGTGGTGGTGGAGGAGACGACCGCCCCGATCCTGCTGCTGCGCCAGTCGGCGCTCGAGAACCTCCTCGCGCTGACGCTCGCGGTGTGCCTGGCCGCGTTCGCGATCCTCCTGGTCTTCGCGAGCCGCCTCGCCACCCGCATCCGGCGCCTGCACGCGCAGGCCGAGGCGGCCATCGACGCGCAGGGGCGGATCCGCGGCACGATCGCGGTCTCGGGCTCGAGGGACGAGATCGGCGACCTCGAGCGCACCATGGCCGCCGTGCTGGGGCGCCTTCGGGACTACAACGCCTACCTGGAGCAGATGGCCTCGCGCCTGTCGCACGAGCTGCGCACGCCCGTGGCCGTGGTGCGCTCCTCGCTCGACAACCTGCGCAGCCAGTCGCCGGGGGGCGAGGCGGGGGTGTACCTCGACCGCGCGGGCGAGGGCGTGGAGCGGCTCTCGCGCCTGGTGTCGCGCCTGTCCGAGGGCACGCGGCTGGAGAAGATGCTCGAGAGCGCCGAGCGCGAGCCCTTCGACCTCGCGGCCGTGGTGCGGGGCTGCGTGGAGGGCTACCGCGGCGCCTACCCCGGCCGCGAGTTCGCCGCCGACATCGCGCCGGCCCCCGTCCCGATGACGGGCGTGCCGGACGCGATCGCCCAGCTCCTGGACAAGCTGGTGGAGAACGCCCTGGACTTCGCCGCGCCGGGCACCGCCATCCGCGTCGCGCTCTCGGCCGACGCGCGCGTGGCGCGGCTTTCCGTGGCCAACGAAGGCCCGCCGATCCCGCCCGCGGTGCTGCCGCGGCTCTTCGACGCCATGGTCTCGGCGCGGGGCGAGGGCCAGGGGCGGGGCGGGCACCTGGGGCTGGGGCTCGCCATCGTGCGGCTGGTCGCGGTCCACCATGGCGGCGGCGCGCGCGCGGTGAACCTGCCGGACGGGCGCGGCGTCCTCGTCGAGGTGGAGCTCGCGCGGGCGTAGGCTAAACTTGGGGCTGGGAATCCCCGCTGGACCGCGACCTTGGCCCGAATCCTCCTCCTGCTGGCGCTCGGCTTCGCCATCTACCTCCTGTTCCGGGGCTTCTTCCGCGCGCAGGTGAAGGACGCCGCGCCCTCCGAGCCGAAGGACGTGGAGGACATGGTCGCCTGCTCGATCTGCGGGGTGAACATGCCCCGCAGCGAGTCCCGGGAGGAGGGCGGCCGCATCACCTGCCTCGACCCCTCCGCCTGCCGGCACGCGAAATGACCCCCGCGGCGCTCGCCCCCGCCATCGCCGACCGCCTGCGCGCCGGCGGCCGCCTGCCGATGAGCACGGCCGGCGACGACACGGCCTGGCGCACGCTCGTCGTCTTCTCGGCCTACCGCGTCGTGCTGGCGCTGGGCCTGTCGGGCGCCTACGCCTTCCTCAACGCGTTCTTCCAGCTCGGCACCCAGGAGCCGGGGCTCGCGGTCACGACGCTCGTCACCTACGCCGTGGCGGCCGTGCTGCTCGTGGTGCCCGCCCTGCTGCGCGAGCCGCGGATCTCGCTGCAGGTGACGGCGGCGGTGCTGGTGGACGTGCTGGCGATCACCGTGCTCATGCACACGAGCGGCGGCGTGCGCTCCGGCATCGGCGTGTCGCTGCTCATCTCGCTCGCGGCCGCCGGCCTCATCACGCGCGGCCGGCTGGTCTTCTTCCACGCCGCCGTGGCCGCCCTCGCGATCCTGGTCGAGCAGGCCTTCCAGATGTGGCGCTTCGACGCGCCGGCGAGCGACTTCGTGCAGTCGGGCCTCACCAGCATGGCGCTCTTCGCCACGGCCGGCCTGGGCTGGACGCTCGCCCGCTACGCGCGCACGAGCGAGACCATCGCGCAGCAGCGCACCATCGACCTCGCCAACCTCTCGCAGATCAACGAGCTGGTCATCCGGGACATGCAGGACGGCTTCCTGGTGGTGGACCCGGAAGGCACCATCCGGCAGAGCAACCCGCGCGCGGCGCAGCTCCTGGGGCCGCTGCCGGCCGGCCGCCGGCCGCTGCTCGCCGAGTACTCGCCGGAGATCGCGCGCCTGATGGAGCTGTGGCGGCGCGGCCCGGAGGTCACCTACGCCCCCTTCCGCACGCCGCGCTCGTCCTCGGAGCTGGCGGTGCACTTCGTCCCCATCGGCGGGGGCGAGACGCCGCCCACGGTCGTGTTCGTCGAGGACGTGGGGCGCCTGCGCGCCCAGGCGCAGCAGATGAAGCTCGTGGCCCTGGGGCGCCTCACCGCCTCCATCGCCCACGAGATCCGCAATCCCCTGTCGTCGATCAACCACGCCGCGGAGCTGCTGGCCGAGAGCGAGCACGCGCAGTCGGGCGACGAGCGGCTGGTGGCGATCATCCGCGACAACGTCCACCGCCTGGACCGCATCGTGCAGGAGATCCTCTACCTCAACCGGCGCGACCGGGCCGAGCCCGAGGACATCGACTCGCGCGCCTTCCTCGAGCAGTTCGTGGCCGACTTCTGCGCCAACGAGAAGGTCCCCCCCGACGGCGTGGTGATCGACGTACGGACTTCGCTGCGCATGCGGTTCGACCGCCAGCACCTGCACCAGGTGCTCTGGAACCTGATGCGCAACGCGTGGCGCCACGGGCTGAAGCTGCGCGGCTCGCTGCGCATCACGCTCGGGCCGGCCGACGCGCCGGGGCAGCTCGCGCTCGAGGTGGCCGATGACGGCCCCGGGGTGTCCTCGCTCGCGCAGGTCCACCTCTTCGAGCCGTTCTTCACCACGGAGGCGCAGGGCACGGGCCTGGGCCTGTACATCGCGCGCGAGCTCTGCGAGGGCAACGGCGCGCGCGTCGAATACCGCGAAGGCGGCCCCGGCGGCCGCTTCCGCGTCACCCTGAAAGGCACCTGATGAGCCACAAGGCCGTCCTCATCGTCGACGACGAGGCCGACATCCGCGAGCTGCTGGTGGTCACGCTGTCCCGGATGGGGGTCGATGCCGACAGCGCGGCGAGCGTGGCGGAGGCCAAGGCCGCGCTCGAGCGCCGCGCCTACGACCTCGCGCTCACCGACATGCGCCTGCCGGACGGGGAGGGGCTGGACGTGCTGCGCCACATCGCCGAGCACTACGGCAACACGCCCGTGGCGGTGATCACCGCCTACGGCTCCACGGAGAACGCGGTCGCCGCGCTCAAGGCCGGCGCCTTCGACTACCTCGCCAAGCCGATCAAGCTGGACCAGCTGCGCCCGCTGGTGATGAGCGCGCTCAAGCTCCCGAAGCACCCGCAGTCGCGCCGCGCCGCGACCGGCGAGTCGGCGCAGGCCGGCACGCCCCGGCTCATCGGCGAGTCGGCGCCCATCCAGCGCGCCCGCGAGATGATCGCGCGGCTGGCCCGCTCCCAGGCGCCCGTGTACATCACCGGCGAGTCGGGGACCGGCAAGGAGGTGGCCGCGCGCCTCATCCACGCCGGCTCGTCGCGGGCCGACGGCCCGTTCGTCGCGGTGAACTGCGGCGCGATCCCCGAGAACCTCATGGAGAGCGAGTTCTTCGGCTACCGCAAGGGCGCCTTCACCGGGGCCGAGAGCGACCGGCCGGGCTACCTGCACGCGGCGCAGAGGGGCACGCTCTTCCTCGACGAGGTGGGCGACCTGCCGCTCGCGATGCAGGTGAAGCTGCTGCGCGTGATCCAGGAGAAGAAGTTCCGGCGCCTGGGCGACACGGAGGAGGAGACGATCGACCTGCGCATCATCTCCGCCACCCACCGCTCGCTCGCCGAGCAGGTGCAGGCGGGCGAGTTCCGCCAGGACCTCTTCTACCGCCTCAACGTGATCGAGATGAAGATGCCGAGCCTGCGCGAGATCCCCGAGGACATCCCCCTCATGGTC
>CAZNWZ010000073.1:0-9144 GCA_964576455.1 uncultured Lysobacter sp. | reverse complement strand
GGCCGCGCAGCGCGGAGAGCACTTCATCCGTCGCCGGCGCGTTGCCCAGCGCCACCGCGATGTTGCGCAGCCACCGGGCGTGGCCGATGCGGCGGATGGGCGAGCCCTCGAGGCGCGACTCGAACTCCTCGCGAGTCCAGGCGAAGAGCGAGGCGAGCGTGGCGGCGTCGAGCCCGTTGCGCACGGCGAAGTCCGGGGCGCGCGCGATTCGCGCGTACTTGTTCCAGGGGCAGGCGAGCTGGCAGTCGTCGCAGCCGTAGATGCGGTTGCCGATGGCCGGGCGCAGCGCTTCGGGAATGGGGCCGGGGTTCTCGATCGTGAGGTAGGAGATGCAGCGGCGCGCGTCGAGCTGGTAGGGCGCCACGATGGCCCGCGTCGGGCAGGCCTCCAGGCAGCGCTCGCAGGTGCCGCAATGCCCCGCCGCCGGGGCGTCCTTCGCGAGGTCGAGCCCGACGAAGAGCTCGCCGAGGAAGTAATACGAGCCCGCGTCGCGGGCGAGGAGGAGCGTGTGCTTGCCCTGCCACCCGAGCCCCGCGCGCGCGGCGAGCGCCACCTCCATGACGGGGGCGCTGTCGGTGAAGACGCGGTAGGCGAAGGGCCCGAGCTCGTCCGTCATCCGGTCGGCGAGCGCCTGCAGGCGCGCTCGGAGCACCTTGTGGTAGTCGCGGCCCACCGCGTAGCGCGAGACGTAGGCGAGAGCCGGATCGGCGAGCACCGACTGCGCCGGCCGCGCCCCGTCCGGCCAGTAGTCGAGCCGCACGCTGACGACGCTGGCCGTCCCCGGCACCAGCTCCGCCGGCCGCGAGCGGCGGGTGCCGTGGCGTGCCATATAATCCATCGCCCCGTGCCAGCCGCGGCCGAGCCACTCGAGGAGCCGCGATTCCTCCTCGGCGAGCTCGATGCCCGCGATCGCCACCGCGTCGAAGCCCGCCTCCAGGCCCCAGCGCTTGACGAGCCCGGCGAGGTCGGCGGGAGAATGGCCCGTATCCATCGCCCGAGATGGTAGCCCGAAGCGCCCCCCGATCCCCATGCCCCGCCTCGACCTTCCCGACGAAAACGCGACGCTCGCCCTGGGCGCGGCCCTCGCCCCGCGCCTCGAGCCGGGGATGGTGATCGCGCTTCGCGGCGAGCTCGGTGCGGGCAAGACCACCCTCGTGCGGGGCCTGCTGCGGGCCCTGGGGCACGCCGGCCGCGTCAAGAGCCCTACCTACACGCTGGTTGAAGTTTATGAAGTTTCTAGGTTAAGCTTGTATCACTTTGATTTTTATCGGTTCCACGACCCATCCGAATGGAGCGATGCGGGTTTCCGGGACGTTTTCAACGGGCGCAACGTGTGCCTCGTCGAGTGGCCGGAGCGGGCCCGGGGACAACTGCCGCCGGCGGACCTGGAAGTCGCCCTGGAAGTGACGGAGCCGGGACGCGCCGCGACGCTCACCGCGTCGTCCGCCTCGGGGGAGCGATTGCTCGCGGCCTTGCGGCTCTCCTGATCCTCGCCTCCGCGCCCGCGGTGCTGGCCGGGCAGGCCGTCATCGCCTCGCGCGTGTGGCCGGCGGAGGAATACACGCGCGTCACGTTCGAGACCGCCCGGCCCGTGCGCCACCAGTTCTTCGAGGTCGCCGACCCGCCGCGCCTGGTGCTCGACCTCGAGGGCGTGGACCTGGACGCGGAGCTGCGCAGCGTCGCGGGCAAGGTCCGCCCGGACGACCCCTACATCCAGCAGGTCCGGGTGGCCGTCAACCGGCCCAACGTGGCGCGCGTGGTCATCGACCTCAAGAGCGCCGTGAAGACCTACGTCTTCCCCCTGGCGCCGGCGGGGGAGTACCGCCACCGCCTCGTCCTCGACCTCTATCCCGAGAAGCCGCGCGACCCGCTGCTCGCGCTCGTGCGGCCCGGTCCCGATCCGATCGGCGAGATCGCGAAGGCGCCGTTGGTCGAGCCCGTCGCGACGCCCGCCGCGCCCGCCGAGGCCGCCGAGGCCGCGGCGCCGGCGCTGCCGGTGGTGCGGCTCGAGCCCGGCAAGGCGGCGCCGGCCCGGGCGAAGCCGCCGAAGGTCGAGCGCCTCGTCACCGTGGCGATCGACGCCGGCCACGGCGGCGAGGACCCCGGCGCGCGCGGGCGGCGCGGCACCCTGGAGAAGGACGTGACGCTCGCCATCGCGAGGCGGATCAAGGAGCGCATCGACCGCGAGCCGGGCATGCGCGCCGTCCTCACGCGCGACGGCGACTACTTCATCGGTCTCGCGCAGCGCGTGCAGAAGGCAAGGCGCGTGCAGGCCGACCTCTTCGTGTCGGTCCACGCCGACGCCTTCGTGCAGCCGCACGCGCGCGGCTCCTCGGTGTTCGCGCTGTCCGAGCGGGGCGCGACCTCGGCCGCCGCCCGCTGGCTCGCCAAGCGCGAGAACGAGTCCGACCTCATCGGCGGGGTGAACCTGGACGTGAAGGACCCGGTCCTCGCGAGGACGCTGCTCGACCTGTCCCAGACGGCGACGATCAACGACTCGCTCAAGCTCGGCAAGGCGGTGCTGGGCGAGCTGGGCGACGTGAACCACCTGCACAAGGCCTCGGTCGAGCAGGCCGGCTTCGCGGTGCTGAAGGCGCCCGACATCCCCTCGATCCTGGTGGAGACGGCGTTCATCTCCAACCCCCAGGAGGAGCAGCGCCTGAAGGACGCGGCCTACCAGGAGAGGATGGCGGACGCGATCCTGCAGGGCATCCGCAACTACCTGGCGAAGAACCCGCCGCTCGCCCGCGCCCGCCTCGCGCAGAACCCCTGAGGCGGCCCCTCAGGCCGCCGTGCGCCCGCCCGCGCCGCCCGCCTGCGCCCGCAGCATCGCGGAGGCCTCGAGCGCCGTGAGGGGCTTGGAGAAGAGGTAGCCCTGGAAGGCGTCGCAGCGGTGCGTGCGCAGGAAGTCGAGCTGCGCGCGCGACTCCACCCCCTCGGCCACGACCTTGAGCCCCAGGCTGCGCGCCATCGCGATGATCGCCTCGGCGATGGAGGCGCTCGAGGCGTCGTCGGGGATGTTGGCGACGAACGAGCGGTCGATCTTGAGCGCCGTGGCCGGCAGCCGCCGCAGCTGCCCCAGCGACGAGTAGCCCACGCCGAAGTCGTCGACGGACACGCCCATGCCGACCGAGCGCAGCTGGCCCAGGATCTCGATGGACTGCTCGAGGTTCCTCATGACCATCGTCTCGGTGATCTCCACCTCCAGGCGCCGGGGGTCCGCCCCCGACTCGCGCAGGATCGCGAGCAGCGAGGTCACGAGCCGGCGCGACATGAACTGGCGCGGCGAGAGGTTCACCGCCACGGTCACGTCGCGCACGCCCTCGGCCTCCCAGCTCTTGAGCTGCCGGCAGGCGGTGCGGAAGGCCCACTCGCCCAGCTGCACGATGAGGCCCAGCTCCTCGGCCACGGAGATGAAGTCCTTGGGGAAGACCTCGCCCTTCACCGGGTCGTTCCAGCGCATCAGCGTCTCCATCCCCACGATGCGGCCCGTCGCGACCTCCACCTGCGGCTGGTAGCGCAGGAAGAACTCCTCCTGCTCGATGCCCTTCCTCAGGCGCCCCTCCACCTCCAGGCGCCTCGACAGGAGGTAGTTCAGGTCGCTCGTGAAGAAGCGCACGGTGTTCCGGCCCGAGTCCTTCGCCTGGTACATCGCGCTGTCGGCGTGCTTGAGCAGGTGGTTCACGTCGGTGGCGTCGCTCGGGTAGTGGGCGATCCCGATCGAGGTCGTGATGTGGATGTCCTGGCCGGCGATCTCCACGGGCCGGGAGAACTCGCGCAGGATCTTGTCGGCCACGATGCGCGCGTTCTCGGGCCGCTCGAGGTCCGGCAGGACCACGACGAACTCGTCGCCGCCCTCGCGCGAGACGGTGTCCACCTCCCGCACGCAGGCGCTCAGCCGCCGCGCCACGTCCTTCAGGATGTAGTCGCCGGTGTCGTGGCCGAGGGTGTCGTTGAGCAGCTTGAAGCGGTCGAGGTCGAGGAAGAGCACCGCGACGTGGCGCTGCTTGCGCCGCGCCTGCATGATGGCCTGGTTGAGGCGGTCCTGCATGAGGCGCCGGTTGGGCAGGCCCGTGAGCGCGTCGTGGTGCGCCATGTAGTGGATGGTGCGCTCGGTGTTCAGGCGCTCGGTCACGTCCTGCACCAGGGAGGCGAAGCCCACGATGCGCCCGCCGGGGTCCACCAGCGGCGTGTTGTACCACTCGCACTGGATGGTGCGCCCGCTGCGCGTGATGTTCTCGAGGCTCACCTTGGTGCCGTCCCGCGTCTCGGCGAGCTCCAGCCACATGGACTCGACCGCCTCGGCGCTGCCCGGCGCCACGATGAACTCGGGGGCCCGCTTGCCCAGGGCCTCGCCCGGGGGAAACCCGAAGATGGCCTCGGCGGCGGGGTTCCAGGCCGTCACCCGGTGCTCGCGGTCCCACTCGACGACGGCGAGCGGCGTTCGCTCGACGTGCATGCGCAGCTTCTGCGCCGCGATGAGCTCGCCCTGCTGGGCCTTGAGGCGCCCGACCATCTCCTCGGCGAGCGCGTCGTTGGCCTGCTGCAGCCGCGTGCGCTCGACCTCGAGCTCGCTCGCGAGCGCGGCCTTGTCCTGGCGCGCGGCCAGCGAGTCCACCAGCGCCTTGTGCAGCTTCTCGTGGACGTAGGGCAGCACGCCGGCCAGCAGGAGGAGGGCGCCGGACAGGAACATCTGCGGCCGGTCGCCGGAGAAGCCCAGCGAGACGGCGAAGGGCACCAGGCCCACGAAGGCGGAGATCTTGAAGGCGTGCGGGTGGGGGGCGTAGTAGCCCACGGCCCCCGTGATGAGCAGCGTCACCAGCATCACCACCGTCATGCGCTGGGCGAGGTGGGCCGAGTCCGGGAGCAGGAAGGTCGCGATCGCCGCCCAGCACAGGGACGTGAGGAGCGAGCCGGCGAGGAAGTAGCGCTCCCAGCGGCGCAGATCGGCCGGGGCGGGATCGCGGTTGATGAAGACCTTGTAGAGGGCGTAGCGGCCGACCGTGATCACGGAGATGGCCGCGAACCAGGCGAAGAGCGGGGGGCGCGAGAGCTGCTCCCACAGCACCGCCCCGAGGATGAACACCACCAGCAGGGTGGCGAGGTAGCCCACGAGGGAAAAGCGGAAGAGCAGGCGCACCTGCTCCTCGCGGACCGTGCCGATCGTGGCGGGATCGGCGCCGGTGGCCTTCCGTTTCATGTCGGGCGAGTCGTTCGGGCTCATGCCGCTCCGGCGCGCGGTCGGCGCGCTTCGGGCGGCGCGCTTCTGACGAGGTGCTTTGAGTGTAACATTCGCCCTCGATCCCGGGACGAGCGTCCCCCCTGCCGCGGGCCGGATTCCCGGAACGCGACGCCACGATGGGCCACATCCGCGAGCTCCCCGACCTGCTGGTCAACCAGATCGCCGCCGGCGAGGTGGTCGAGCGCCCGGCCTCGGCGCTCAAGGAGCTGGTCGAGAACAGCCTGGACGCCGGCGCGCGCTCGGTGGCCGTGGACCTCGCCGAGGGCGGGATCCGGCGCATCCGCGTGGCCGACGACGGCGAGGGCATCGAGGCCGGGGACCTGCCCCTCGCCCTGGCGCGCTTCGCCACCAGCAAGATCGCCACCCTCGACGACCTCGAGCGCGCCGCCTCCCTGGGCTTCCGCGGGGAGGCCCTCGCCTCCATCGGCGCGGTCTCGCGGCTGGCGATCACGAGCCGACGGGCGGGCGAGCGCCACGCCTGGCGCATCGCCTGCGACGGCGGGGCGATCGCCGCGGTGGAGCCGGCCGCGCTCGCCGCGGGGACGACGGTCGAGGTCGAGGAGCTCTACTTCAACACGCCGGCCCGGCGCAAGTTCCTGAGGAGCGAGGCCACGGAGTTCGCCCGCTGCGAGGAGGCGTTCTCGCGCGTGGCGCTCTCGCGCCCGGCGGTCGCCTTCTCGCTCTCGCACAACGGCCGCCGCCTCGCGCACCTGGCGCCGGCCACGCACCGGGAGCGCACCGCGGCCGTCGTGGGCGAGGACTTCGCCGCCGCGGCCGTCGAGGTCGAGGCGAGCGGCGCGTCCGTGCGCCTTTCGGGCCTCGCGGCGGCGCCGGGCTTCACGCGCGCGAGCCGCGACGCCCAGTTCCTCTTCGTGAACGGCCGCTTCGTGCGCGACAAGGTGGTCTCGCACGCGATCCGCGAGGCCTACGCGGACGTGCTGCACCACGACCGCCACCCGGCCTACGTGCTCTTCCTCGAGATCGACCCGCGGCTCGTGGACGTGAACGTGCACCCCGCCAAGAGCGAGGTCCGCTTCCGGGACTCCGGTGCCGTGCACCAGTTCGTCTTCCACGCGCTCTCGCGCGCCCTGGCGGCGCCGCTCGCGGGGGCCGCGAGGGCGGCCACGGCGCCCGCGCCGGGCCCGGCCGCCGCGCCCTTCGCGTTCGCGCAGGCCTCGCTCGCGGTGGCGCAGGAGCCCTCGCGCTACGAGGCGTTCTTCGCCGCCGCGACGGCCGGCGAGCGCCGGGAGGCGGCCGCCGTGCCGGCGGGCGAGCCGGGGGCGCCTCCCATGCTGGGCTACGCGCTCGCGCAGCTGCACGGCGTGTACGTGCTGGCGCAGAACGCCGCGGGGCTGGTGCTGGTGGACATGCACGCGGCCCACGAGCGCATCGTGTACGAGAAGCTCAAGGGCTCGCTCGAGGCGGCGCCGCTCGCCTCGCAACCGCTGCTGGTTCCCGTCGCGATGCCGGCGACGGCCGAGGAGGTCGAGGAGGCGGAGCGTTCCGCCGGGGCCCTCGCGAGCCTGGGGTTCGAGGTCGGGGCCGCGGGGCCGCGCGAGCTCGTGGTGCGCGCGGTGCCGGCGCTCCTCGCGGACCTGGACGCGCCCGCGATGCTGCGCTCGCTCCTCGCGGAGATCCGCGAGTTCGGGGCGAGCCGCGCGCTCCACGAGCGGCGCAACGAGCTGCTCGCGACGGTCGCCTGCCACGCCGCGGTGCGCGCCAACCGCAGCCTCACGGTCCCCGAGATGAACGCGCTGCTGCGCGAGATGGAGGAGACCGAGCGCGCCGGCAGCTGCAACCACGGCCGCCCGACCTGGGTGCAGTTCTCGATGGCGGACCTGGACCGCCTCTTCCTGCGCGGCCGCTAGCGCCGCCCGCGATGCCGCGGCTGCCCCCCGCCGTCTTCCTCCTCGGCCCCACCGCCAGCGGCAAGACCGCGCTCGCCCTCGGGCTCGCCACCCGCTTCCCGCTCGAGATCGTCAGCGTGGACTCGGCCCTCGTGTACCGGGACATGGACATCGGCACCGCCAAGCCCGACGCCGCCACGCGGTCCGCCGTGCCCCACCACCTCGTCGACATCGTCCCGCCCACCGAGGCCTACTCGGCGGGGCGCTTCCGCGAGGACGCGCTGCGCGTGGCCGCCGGGATCGCCGCGCGCGGGCGCGTGCCGCTCTTCGCCGGCGGCACCCTGCTCTACGAGCGGGCCCTCATGCGCGGGCTGGCGAGGCTGCCGGCGGCCGATCCCGCGGTGCGCGCCGAGCTCGACCGCGAGGCGGCCCGCCGGGGCTGGCCGGCGCTGCACGCCGAGCTCGCGAAGGTCGATCCCGCTTCGGCGGCGCGGCTCGATCCCAACGACGCGCAGCGCATCCAGCGCGCCCTGGAGGTCTGGCGCCTGGCCGGCACGAGCCTCACGGCGCTCATCGCGGGCGAGGGCGGCGCGGCGCCGCCCTTCGCGGCGCTCACGATCGTGCTCGAGCCCTCCGACCGCGCGGCGCTGCACCGGCGCATCGAGGAGCGCTTCCGCGGGATGCTCGCCGCGGGACTCGTCGGCGAGGTGGTGGCCCTGCGAGCCGCTTACGCCCTCGACGCGGGATTGCCCTCGATGCGGGCGGTCGGCTACCGGCAGGTCTGGGAGACGCTGGCGGGCCTCGCGCCGGAATCGACGCTGGAGGCGCGCGGCATCGCCGCCACGCGCCAGCTGGCGAAGCGCCAGCTCACGTGGCTGCGGGCGATGCGGGAGGTGGAGCGGCTGGATTGCCTGCGCCCCGACCTCGCGGGCGAGGTGGCGGGGCGCGTCGGGCGGTTCCTGCGCGAGCGGGGAACGGGCGGGTGACGGGGAGCCCGGCCCTCAATCGTCGCCGTGGTACTTGAAGCTCAGCTTCAGCTTCGCGCGGTAGATCAGCTTGCCGCCCTCGATCTTCACGTCGAGGCGGTCCACCTCGGCCACGCGCAGGTCGCGCAGGCTCTTCGAGGCGGCCTTGATGCCGTTGGCGGCGGCATCCGCCCAGGACGTGGGGCTCGTCCCGACGATGTCGGTGATCCGGTAGACGGCAGGCGTGGCCGCCCGCGGCTTCTTCGCTTTCTTGGCCATGCTTTCTCTCCTCCTGGGGTGGGTTTGCCGATCCACTATACGCCCGGCGGACGCGGCGAGGAATCGGCCCGCGGCTCGTCGACCGTGACCTTCGCGCCGCCCTCGGCGAAGGTGACGTCGAGGGCGTCCCCGCGGGCGAGCCGGGCGCCCGAGCGCACGAGCGTGCCGTCCTGCGCGCGCACGATGGCGTAGCCGCGCGCGAGCACCCGGGAAGGATCGAGGTGGCCCAGCGAGGCCGCCGTCGCCGCCAGGCGCGCGCTGCGCTCGCGCTGCGCGCGCGCCGCTCCCGCGGCGAGCGCCCGCCCGAGGCGGCCGAGGTCGCGCGAGAGATCGGCCGGCGCGGGCGCGGCCGCGCTCAACCGGGGCGCGATCCCGCGCAGCGCGGCGGCGCGCAGCGCCAGGTCCTGCCGCGATTGCCGCACGAGGCGGCGGGCCACGGCCGCGAGCGCCGTGCGCGAGCGCTCGACGCGCTCGGCGGGCGTGAGCAGGCGCCGGGCCGCGAGGTCCAGCCGCTGCCCGGCCTCGTCGAGGGCGCGCGTGGCGCCCCGCGCGAGGCGCGCCCGGGCGCGCGCGAGTTGCGCCACGAGGGCGTCGCGGTCCGGGCTCGCCGCCACCGCGGCGGCCGTGGGGGTGGCCGCGCGCAGGTCGGCCACGAAGTCGGCGATCGTGAAGTCCGTCTCGTGGCCCACGCCGCTCACCACGGGAATCGCGGAGGCCGCGATGGCGCGCGCCACCGCCTCCTCGTTGAAGGCCCACAGGTCCTCGATGCTGCCGCCGCCGCGGGCCAGAACGAGCACGTCGCACTCGCGCC
>CAZNWZ010000072.1:0-9449 GCA_964576455.1 uncultured Lysobacter sp. | reverse complement strand
CGCCGAGCACGAGCACCTCGGCGTGCAGGTCCGCATCCAGGCTCGCGAGCGTGGAGGTGAGCGCCTCGCGGAGCGCGGCCTGGCCGCCGGCGGCGGGGCGGGGCGCCGCCGCAGGAGCGGTCGCGGGGGCGGCGGGGGCCGCCGCCGGTGCGGGCGCGGCCTGCGCCGCCTCGGCCGTCTCGAGCACCGCGATCACGGTTCCCTGGGAGACCTTGTCGCCGAGCTTCACCTTCACTTCCTTCACCGTGCCCGTGTGCGTGGAGGGCACTTCCATCGTCGCCTTGTCGGATTCCAGCGTGACCAGCGACGCCTCCTTCGCCACCGCGTCGCCCGGCTTCACCAGGATCTCGATGACGGGCACGTCCTTGAAGTCGCCGAGGTCGGGAACCTTGATCTCGAGGGTGGCCATGGTCGCGGCCCTCCTAGAGCATGCCGCGCCGCAGGTCGGCGATGACCTGGGCGAGGTAGCTGGTGAAGCGCGCGGCCGACGCGCCGTCGATGACGCGGTGGTCGTACGAAAGCGAGAGCGGCATCATGAGGCGCGGCACGAACTCCTTGCCGTTCCACACCGGCTTCATGGCGGCCTTGGACACGCCCAGGATCGCCACCTCGGGGGCGTTGATGATCGGCGTGAAGGCCGTGCCGCCGATGCCGCCCAGCGAGGAGATCGTGAAGGTGCCGCCCTGCATCTCGGCCGGGCCCAGCTTGCCCTCGCGCCCCTTGGCGGCGAGCTCGCCGGTTTCGCGCGCGATCTCGACCACGCCCTTCTTGTCGGCGTCCTTGAGGACGGGGACCACGAGGCCGTTGGGCGTGTCGGCGGCGAAGCCGATGTGCCAGTACTGCTTGAGGACGAGATTGTCGCCGTCGATGGAGGCGTTGAAGGCGGGGAACTTCTTGAGCGCCGCCACGACCGCCTTGATGAGGAAGGCGAGCGGCGTGACTTTCGTCCCCGACTTCGCGTTCTCCTCGTTCACCTTCGCGCGGAATGCCTCGAGCTCGGTGATGTCGGCCTCGTCGAACTGCGTGACGTGCGGGATCATCACCCAGTTGCGTGCGAGCGCGGGGCCGGAGATCTTCTTGATCCGCGACAGGGGCTGCAGCTCGACCGGCCCGAACTTCGCGAAGTCCACCTTCGGCCAGGCCGGGAGCCCCAGGTCGGCGAGCCCGCCGCCCGCGGCCCGCGGCGCCCCGGCGCCGGCGCCCGAGAGCGCGCCCTTCACGAATCCCTGGATGTCCTCCTTGAGGATGCGCCCCTTGGGGCCGCCGCCCTTCACCTTCGACAGGTCGACGCCCAGCTCGCGCGCGAAGCGGCGCACGCCGGGGCTCGCGTGGGCCGGGGCGGCAGCCTCGACCGCGGGCTCGGCGGCGACCGGCGCGTGCCGCGGCGAGGCGACTTCCGGCTCCTGGAAGGGCCTGGCCGCCGGCGCGGGCTGCGCGGCCGGGGCAGGGGGCGCGGCCGGGGCAGGGGCTGGGGCCGGTTCCGCGGCCGCGGGAGCCTTCCCGGCCGGCTTCGCGGCGGGAGCGTCCGCGGCGTCCAGGACGAGCACGAGGCTGCCCTCGCTCACCTTGTCGCCCACCTTCACCTTCAACGCCTTCACCACGCCGTCGGCGGGCGAGGGCACTTCCATGGTCGCCTTGTCGCTCTCGAGCGTGACGAGCGAATCCTCCTTCTTCACCGCGTCCCCCGGCTTCACCAGGAGCTCGATGACGGGCACGTCCTTGAAGTCCCCGATATCGGGGACCTTGACCTCGATGGCGGCCAAGGCGTTCTCCTCGCTTGGTTGTTCGTCGTATTCCCGGGGCGGCGGTCAGACCGTCCAGGGCGCGGGCTTCTCGGCGTCGATGCCGTACTTCTTGATCGCCTCGGCCACCTTGGCGGCCGGGATCTCGCCGTCCTCGGCGAGCGCCTTCAGGGCCGCGACGACCACGTAGTGGCGGTCCACCTCGAAGAAGCGGCGCAGGTTCTCGCGCGAGTCGCTGCGGCCGAACCCGTCGGTGCCCAGCGCCTTGTAGCGGCGCGGGACGAACTCGCGGATCTGGTCGGCGAAGGCCCGCACGTAGTCGGTCGAGGCGATGACGGGGCCCTTGGTGCCGGAGAGGCACTGCTCCACGTGCGAGGCGCGGGGCTTCTCCGTCGGGTGCAGCAGGTTCCAGCGCGCCGTCGCGAGGCCGTCGCGGCGCAGTTCGGTGAAGCTCGGGCAGCTCCACAGGTCCGAGGCCACGCCCCAGTCGGCGGCCAGCAGGTCGGCCGCGGCGATGACCTCGCGCAGTATCGTGCCGCTGCCCAGGAGCTGCACGCGCGCTCCCTTGCCCGCCCCCCCGCCGGGCAGCTTGTACATGCCCTTGAGGATGCCCTCGCGCGCGCCGTCGGGCAGCGCGGGCTGGGCGTAGTTCTCGTTCATCACGGTGACGTAGTAGAAGACGTCCTCCTGGTCCTCCACCATTCGGCGCAGTCCGTCCTGGATGATCACCACGACCTCGTAGGCGAAGGTGGGGTCCCAGGAGCGGCAGTTGGGGATCATCGAGGAGAGGATGTGGCTGTGCCCGTCCTCGTGCTGCAGGCCCTCGCCGTTGAGGGTCGTGCGCCCGGCGGTGCCGCCCATGAGGAAGCCGCGCGCGCGCATGTCGCCCGCCGCCCACACCAGGTCGCCCACGCGCTGCAGGCCGAACATCGAGTAGAAGATGAAGAAGGGGATCATCGGCACGTTGTTCGTCGAGTACGACGTCGACGCCGAGATCCAGGAGCACATGGCCCCGGCCTCGTTGATGCCCTCCTGGAGGATCTGGCCGTTCTTGTCCTCCTTGTAGAACATGAGCTGGTCGCTGTCCTCGGGCTCGTAGAGCTGGCCCACGGAGGAGTAGATCCCGAGCTGGCGGAAGAGGCCCTCCATGCCGAAGGTGCGCGACTCGTCCGGGACGATGGGCACGATGTTGCGGCCGATGTTCTTGTCCCTCACGAGGCTCGTGAGCATGCGCACGAAGGCCATCGTCGTGGAGTTCTCGCGGCCCTCGGCGGTCGCCTCCAGGAGCGGCTTGAAGCTCTCCAGCTTCGGCGCGTCCAGGCTGCTGGTGCGGCGGCGGCGCTGCGGGATCGAGCCGCCCAGCCGCGCGCGCAGCTCGCGCATGTAGTTCATCTCCGGGGAGTTTTCCGCCGGCTTGAAGTAGGGCAGCTCGCCCAGCCGGTCGTCGCCGATGGGGATGGCGAACCGGTCGCGGAACTGGCGCAGCACCTCGATCGGCATCTTCTTCTGCTGGTGGGCGACGTTCTTGCCCTCGGCCACCGCGCCCATGCCGTAGCCCTTCACGGTCTTGGCGAGCACCACCGTGGGCTGGCCGCGGTGGTTCACGGCGGCGTGGTAGGCCGCGTAGATCTTGTGCGGGTCGTGGCCGCCGCGGTTCAGGCGCCAGATGTCCTCGTCGGACATGTTGGCCACCATCGCCTTGAGCTCGGGGTACTTGCCGAAGAAGTGCTCGCGCACGTACGCGCCGTCGCGGCTCTTGAACTTCTGGTACTCGCCGTCGACCGCCTCCTCCATGCGCCGGTGCAGGATGCCGTTCTTGTCCTTGGCGAGCAGCGGGTCCCAGTACGAGCCCCAGATGAGCTTGATGACGTTCCAGCCGGCGCCGCGGAAGTTGGTCTCCAGCTCCTGGATGATCTTGCCGTTGCCGCGAACCGGCCCGTCGAGGCGCTGCAGGTTGCAGTTGACGACGAACACGAGGTTGTCGAGGCCCTCGCGCGCGGCCATGCCGATGGCGCCCATGGACTCGGGCTCGTCCATCTCGCCGTCTCCCATGAAGGCCCACACCTTGCGCCCGGCGGTCTTGGCGAGCCCGCGGTCCTCGAGGTAGCGCAGGAACCGCGCCTGGTAGATGGCCTGGATGGGGCCCAGGCCCATGGACACCGTGGGGAACTGCCAGAAGTCGGGCATGAGCCAGGGGTGCGGGTAGGAGGAGATCCCCTGGCCGCCGACCTCCTGGCGGAACATGTCCAGCTGCGCCTCGGTGAGTCGCCCCTCGAGGAAGGCGCGCGCGTAGACGCCGGGCGAGGAATGGCCCTGGATGTAGATGAGGTCGCCGCCGTGGTTCTCGGTGGGGGCGTGCCAGAAGTGGTTGAAGCCCACGTCGTAGAGGGTGGCCGCGGAGGCGAAGCTCGCGATGTGGCCGCCCAGCTCGAGGTCCTTGCGGCCGGCGCGCAGCACCATGGCGACCGCGTTCCAGCGCACGATGTTGCGCAGCCGGTTCTCGATCTCCATGTCCCCGGGCAGGGGCTGCTCGAGGTGCGGCGGGATGGTGTTGATGTAGGCGGTGTTCGCGCTGTACGGCAGGTTCACGCCCGAGCGGCGCGCCTTGTCGATGAGGCTCTCGAGGAGGAAGTGCGCGCGCTCCGGGCCCTCGACGGCGAGCACGGCTTCCAGGGCGTCGACCCATTCGTGGGTCTCGGCGGGATCGATGTCTTGCAGGCGGTCCATGGGATGGCCCTCGGAAGTGGCTTTGACGGGATTCGTTGCGGCGGGAAGGGCTCCATTAGACCCAAACGTATAATCGCTGGCAACCTCGACCGGGGCGCCGGCGGACCGGCCGGAGGGGGGTATGCGCGACGCCGTCCCGGGCGGCTCTGGCACGAAAATCCCCTAGACAAATCAGGGACATCGGGCCGACAATCGGGACTGTTTCTCAAAAAAGCTTTTTAAGTTATTATAAAAACGGGTTTTTGCACTTTTCGTCAGGGAGGCCGGACGGGCCTTCGGCCGAGGCAACTGCCAGCGAGGCGGGTGCGGGCGGCGTGCCCGTGACCGGCAACCACAAGAATCGAGAACGCAATGGACCATCGGGCGCACCGAAACGGGGAGGGCGGAGCGCGACGCGCGGGCCGGCAGGCCGCGCGGGCGGCTGCGCGGACCACCGGTTGCCGGGGTGAGCGGACGTGAGCCTCACGCAAGCGCTGCAGAGCGCCAGCCTTTCCGACCCGGGGCGCGTCCGCGACCACAACGAGGACTGCGTCGAGTCGCGGCCGGAGATCGGCCTGTACGTCCTGGCGGACGGGATGGGCGGGTACAACGCGGGGGAGGTGGCGAGCGGGATGGCGACCTCGTTGATCGCCGACGGCATGGCGGAGGCCTGGGTCCCGCGGGACGTGGACCGCCTGTCCCGGGAGGAGGCGATGGCCCTCGCCGAGCGCCTCATCCGCGAGCAGATCACGCGCGCCAACACCGCCATCTTCACCACCTCGCAGAACAACCCGGAATGCGCGGGGATGGGCACCACGCTGGTGGTGTGCCTCTTCTACGACAACTTCGTGAGCGTGGCCCACATCGGCGACTCGCGCCTGTACCGGCTGCGCGGCGAGGCCATGGAGCAGGTCACGCGCGACCATTCCCTGCTGCAGGAGCAGCTCGACTCCGGCCTCATCACCGAGGAGGAGGCCAAGCTCTCCCAGAACAAGAACCTGGTCACGAAGGCGCTGGGCATCGACCCCACGGTGGAGCCCGAGCTGCACGTCTACGAGACCGAGCCCGGGGATCTCTACCTGCTCTGCTCCGACGGCCTGAACGACATGGTGGAGGACGAGGAGATCCGGCTCACGCTCATCACGCTGCGCACCAACCCGAGCCTCACCGTCCAGCAGCTCGTCCAGGCGGCCAACGACAATGGCGGCCGCGACAACGTCTCGGCGCTCCTCATCCGGGTGGCCGAGCCCTTCGCCGTGGCGCGTGGCTGGCTCGCGCGATTCAAGGCACTATTCAGGTAATTCGCAAGGAAACCGACCATGGCCAAGCTGATATTGAGTGTCGACGGGCAGGTGCTCAAGGAGCATGTCCTCTCCAAGGAGCGCACCCTGATCGGGAGAAAGCCCCACAACGACATCCAGATCGACAATCTGGCGGTGAGCGGCGAGCACGCGGCGATCATCACGATCCTCAACGACTCGTTCATCGAGGACCTGGGCAGCACCAACGGCACGATGGTGAACGGCAAGCCCATCAAGAAGCACTTCCTCCAGGCCAACGACGTCATCGAGATCGGCAAGCACAAGCTCAAGTACTTCAACGACGCGCCCTCGCAGACGTCGGCGGCGGACTTCGAGAAGACGATGATCATCCGCAGCCCGTCCAAGCCCGCCGCCCCGCCGGCGCAACCTCCGGCGGCCGCGCCGGCCGCGCCGGCCGCACCGGCCGCCGAGCGGGTGTCGAGCGACACGGTCACCAACATGAAGGCGATGGCGCCGGAGGTGGTGAAGCCCGTCCCGCCCCCGCCGCCCCCCGCCGGCGCCGCGCCGCATGCCGAGCACGCCCCGCTGCCGGAAGCCGCGATCCAGGTGCTCTCGGGCGCCGCGGCCGGCCGGACCCTGGACCTCACCAAGAACCTCACGACCATCGGCAAGCCGGGGCTCCAGGTGGCGGTCATCACCAAGCGGCCCAACGGCTACTTCATCACGCACGTCGAGGGCGCCACCTACCCGACGCTCAACGGGGCGTCCCTGGGCGCGACCGCGCACCCCCTGGGCGACCACGACATGATCGAGATCGCCGGGGTGAAGATGGAGTTCTTCTTCAAGCCGTGACGGTCCCGGCCGGGAAGGCCGTCGGAATCGGCCGCGGGAATGTGCCGTGACGCACAACCCGGCCCGCCCGTTTTCGCCAATAATGGCCCGATCCCGGGCCTGAGGGCCCGGCCGGCGCCGCGGCCGGCGGCCCGGCAACTACCCCGTGTGGCCACGGGCCGAGGTCAGGACAGATGCGCATCAGGGTTCTGGGGTGCAGCGGCGGCATCGGCGGGAGCCTGCGGACGACCGCCTTCCTGGTCGACGACGACATCCTCGTCGACGCGGGCACCGGCGTGGGCGACCTGCCCCTGGAGAGCCTGGCGAAGATCGACCACATCTTCGTGAGCCACTCCCACCTCGATCACGTGACGAGCATCCCGTTCCTGGTGGACACGGTGTGCTGGATGCGCGGCAGCCCCATCGCGGTGTACGGCATCAAGGACACCCTGGACATCCTGCGCGCCCACCTCTTCAACTGGAAGGTCTGGCCCGACTTCACCCAGATCCCGGACGGCGACAGCCCCTTCATGGTCTACCGGGAGATCGCCGTGGGGGAGACGGTCGAGATCGGGGGCAGGCGCCTGACGGCCCTGCCGGCCAACCACACGGTGCCCGCAGTGGGGTATCTTCTCGACAGCGGGCGGGCGAGCCTCGCCTACTCGGGCGACACGACGGCGAACGAGGGGCTCTGGAAGGCCGTGAACGCGGCCGCGAACCTGCGCTACCTGATCATCGAGACGGCGTTCTCGAACAAGGAGCGCGACATCGCGGTGGCCTCCAAGCACCTGTGCCCCGACATGCTCGCGCGGGAGCTCGCCAAGATGCGGGGCCGGCCGGAGGTGTTCATCACCCACCTCAAGCCGGGGGAAGGGGCCCTCACGATGAAGGAGATCTCGGAGGCCGCCGGACCGTGGCGGCCCCGGATGCTGGAGAACCACCAGGAGTTCACGCTCTAGCCAAGGCGGGGCGCGACGAGTCGCAACAGGCAGCCACAAACGATCGGCAGGTGCACACATGAGCGCAGTCCTCGAACCCAAGGTGCCGCAGGCCTCGGCCGGCGCGGCGGACGTCGCCGTCAAGCTGGCCTTCTCCAAGAAGATCCAGGCGGTCACGAACCGGATCCACTCCACCAACAACGTCGACGAGATCATCCTCGAGGTCTCGCGCGACATCTGCCAGCTGTTCGAGGCCGACCGCATGACGATCTACACCATGAGCGAGGACGGCCAGTCCATCGTCTCGAAGGTGAAGACGGGCCTGAACTCGTTCAAGGACATCAAGCTGCCGATCTCGGAGTCCTCGCTCGCCGGCTTCTGCGCGCTGCACAAGCGCCACATGAACATCAAGGACGTCTACGACGACGCCGAGCTCAAGCAGTACTCCCCCAACCTCGCCTTCCTCAAGGCCGTGGACCAGCGCACGGGCTACCGCTCCAAGCAGATGCTGATCGCCCCGATCCTGGGCGGCGAGTCGGGCACCGAGCTCATGGGGGTGCTGCAGCTCATCAACAGCCTGTCGGGCCAGCCCTTCGGCTCGCTGCACGACGAGGGCGTGATCGAGCTGTCCAAGACGCTCGCCATCGCCTTCCGCGTGCGCCAGCAGATGCCGGGGCAGATCGCCTCGAAGTTCGAGTACCTCGTGATCGACAGCATCATCCAGGCCGGGGAGCTCGACCTCGCCACGAAGGCGGCCCGCCGCAAGAACAAGAACGTCGAGGACATCCTGGTCGACGAGTTCCAGGTGAAGCTCCCGGCCATCGGCGCGGCGCTGGCCAAGTTCTTCGGCGTGGAGTACGAGCCGCACAAGCCCGACCGCATCAAGCCCATCGACCTGCTGAAGAACCTCAAGCGCGACTACTGCGAGCAGAGCCAGTGGATCCCGCTCGAGGACTCGAAGCAGGGCATCCTCGTGGCGGCGACCGACCCGGAGCGCCTGCGCAGCTCGCGCATGGTCGAGAACGTCTTCCCGCGCGCCAAGATCGTCTACAAGGTGACCACCTCGCGCGACTTCGTGCAGATGCTCACGCACTACTTCGGCGGGCCGTCCGACAGCGGGATGAGCTCGGAGTCGATCGGCGACCTGCTGTCGAACCTGGACGACGAGGAGGAGGCCGGCTCGATCGGGGCGGACGACGTCTCCGCCGCCGCCGACAACGAGCTGGTCAAGCTCGTGAACAAGATCATCGTGGACGCCTACAACCAGGGCGCCTCGGACATCCACATCGAGCCCCTGCCGGGCAAGGGCAAGACGGGCGTGCGCTTCCGCAAGGACGGCTCGCTCTCCAACTACATCGAGGTGCCCGCCGCCTACCGGCAGGCGCTCGTCACGCGCCTGAAGATCATGTGCGACCTGGACATCTCCGAGAAGAGGAAGCCCCAGGACGGCAAGATCAAGTTCAAGAAGTTCGGGCCGCTCGACATCGAGCTTCGCGTGGCGACGATCCCCACCGCCGGCGGCGTCGAGGACGTCGTGATGCGGATCCTCGCGGCCGGCGAGCCGATCCCGCTCGACAAGCTGGGTGTCCTGCCGACCAACCTCGAGAAGCTCAAGGCCTGCGTCTCGAAGCCCTACGGCCTGTTCTTCGTCTGCGGCCCGACGGGCTCGGGCAAGACGACGACGCTGCACTCGGTGCTGGGCTTCCTCAACACGGTGGACACCAAGATCTGGACGGCCGAGGACCCGGTCGAAATCACGCAGAAGGGCCTGCGCCAGTGCCAGGTGAACCCCAAGGCGGGATTCACCTTCGCCACGGCCATGAAGGCGTTCCTGCGCGCCGACCCGGACATCATCATGGTGGGTGAGATGCGCGACAAGGACACCACCTCGATCGGCATCGAGGCCTCGCTCACGGGCCACCTGGTGTTCGCGACGCTGCACACGAACTCGGCGCCGGAATCGATCATCC
>CAZNWZ010000071.1:6556-9468 GCA_964576455.1 uncultured Lysobacter sp. | reverse complement strand
GGGGCCTTCCTCAGCCACTCGAAGAAGCCCTTGTTGAAGCCCTTCTCGCGCTGCGCCACCTCGATCGCGCCCGGCACCGTGAGGCCGTGCACCATGGAGGCGAGCACGGCGAGGTACATGGCGTAGCTGGTGTTGAAGATCTTCCAGTTCGAGGTGAGGCCGGGGTCGGCGAGGAGGTGGTGCGCGCTCGCCAGCTGCAGGAACAGGATGTAGAGCACGAAGGCCGTGCGGCTCACCTTCTCGCTCATGGGCTTGGCGCCGAAGACGATGGCGGCGATGGCGTACCAGACCGACACGTGGGCCGCGACGTTGATCTGCTGCGAGGAGTGCCCGAAGCCCCACCACACCGTCCGGTACATGAGCGAGTCGATGTGGCTCACCAGGCCCACGGACCACAGGAAGGTCGGGATCAGGATGATGGCGCCGGCGGCGATGGTGAAGGTCGCGATGATCGCGGCCGTCACGGCGCCGAAGGTGACCAGCGGGATGGAGCCGTTGTACGTCTTCTCGGCCTTGCCGATCACCAGGGTGCCGAAGAACACGAACACGGCGACGAGCGCGCCCACGGCGAAGAGGATGAGCCCCAGGTAGAAGAGCGGGTGCGCCCCCATCGGCACGTAGGAGGTGAACATCACGCTCGAGTCGCCCTTGAAGACGGCGAAGTTGTTCACGAGCGCGCCCACGATCATCAGCCAGAAGGCCGCCCAGGCCACCTTGGGCGTGGCCAGGCGGCACTTGAGCAGCGTCGAGGCCGCGAAGTAGAGCACCGCGATCTCGAAGAAGATGATCCAGAAGACCAGCATGTCCAGCCCGTGCGCGGTGAGCGCGAGGTAGAACCAGTCGGGCGGCAGCAGCTTCACGGCCGGCCAGCGCGTGAGCGTGACCAGCAGGGCCAGCACGCCGCCGACCAGGAGCGAGACCACCCCGGCGACGGCGTTCCAGCGGATGAGCTTCTCGGCCGGCTCGTGGTACACGAGGCCGGTGGACGGGCAGGTGCGGAAATTGCGATTGACGGCCATGGCGGTCTCCCTACCCTTTCTTCGGCTTCACGACGTAGAGCTTGCTCGCCATCGTGTGGTGGTTGATCCCGCAGTACTCGTTGCAGATGATCGAGTACGTGCCTTCCTTGGTCGGCGTGAGCGTGACGATGTGCTCGTAGCCGGGGTGGATCTGGATGTTGATGTTCTCGGGCTGCAGCGAGAACCCGTGCAGCCAGTCCGTCGACATGATGTGCAGGCGGTAGGTCTGGCCTTCCTCCAGCTCGAGGATCGGCCAGAAGTTCCACAGGCGGGCGATGAGGTACACGTCGCTGCCCGGCACCGGGTGCACCACCGGGATGTTCTGCTCGGTGACCTCGCGGACCTTGTACTTGTCCACCATCGCCTGCGTCTTGGCGAGGTAGACCTCGGGCGTCGTGCGGTAGGCCTCGTTGGAGAGGTTCTGCTTACCGTAGATGTGCCAGTACGGCATCATGAAGAACATGATCAGGCACCACACGAAGGCGATGACGATCCAGGTGCCTTCGACGCGGTCCAGCGGCTGCTTCCACCAGACGCGTTCGGCGGGGGAGTGGATGGCGGTCATTTTTCTCTCTCTTTTTCCGGGTTACTTGGCGATCGGGATGCCGACGATCTCCATCACGCCCCAGACGATGTAGAGGACGGTGGGCATCGCGACGCCGAGGAAGAGCAGCAGGAACGGGTTGTCGATGAGCTGCTGCATCATCGGGATGGGCTCGTCGCTCACGTCGTCGTCCGGTCCGGGCGAGGCGGGTACCTGGCTCATGGGGTCTCCTCCTGGGTGTGGGGGCACGCCGCGGGTCGTGGCGCGTCTCCGGGGTATGCTAGGCAGCCGGTACCCCGAAAAACTTGAACGGGTTCAAGAAATCCCGCTTTGCCCTGTGGTCAGATGGAATCCGTGAACGCGACGACCTTCCCCGCCCCCGGCCTGGCCGGGGCCGCGGAGCCCCTTGCCGCCCGGCGGGCCGTGGCGGCCTGGCTGCTGGCCTGCTGCGCCCTCGTCTTCGCCATGGTCGTGGTCGGCGGCGCCACCCGCCTCACCCACTCGGGCCTGTCGATCGTCGAGTGGCAGCCCTTCATCGGCACCCTCCCGCCGCTCACCGACGCCGACTGGGCGGCCCAGTTCGAGAAGTACAAGCTCACGCCCGAGTTCAGGCTGCGCAACCACGACATGGACGTGGAGGGCTTCAAGTCCATCTTCTGGTGGGAGTATTTCCACCGCCTGCTCGGGCGCCTCATCGGCGTGGCCTTCTTCCTGCCCATGGCCTGGTTCTGGGCCCGGGGCGCGCTCGACCGGCCCCTCAAGGCGAAGCTCGCCGGGATCTTCGTCCTCGGGGGGCTCCAGGGAGCCATGGGCTGGTACATGGTCAAGAGCGGCCTCGTGGACGACCCGCAGGTGAGCCAGTTCCGCCTGACGGCGCACCTGGGCCTCGCGCTCCTCATCTTCGCCGCCATGTTCTGGGTGGCGCACGGCCTGCTTCGGCCCGCCGCCTCGGGGACTTCCCCGGGCCTTCGCCGCGCCGGGCTCGCCTTCGCCGTCCTCGTCTTCGCGATGGCGCTCACGGGGGGCCTGGTGGCCGGCATCCGCGCCGGCTTCGCCTACAACACCTGGCCGCTCATGAACGGCCAGTGGGTGCCGCCGGAGATCCTCCTGATCGAGCCGTGGTGGCGCAACTTCGGCTACAACATGGCCACCGTCCAGTTCGTGCACCGCACGCTCGCCCTGGTCGTCCTGGCCGCGGCGTGGCTCCTCGCCTGGCGGGTCCTCGCCGACCGCGCCAGCGGCCCCGAGGCGCGCCTGGCCGCCAAGACCCTCGCCTTCGTGACGCTCTGCCAGGTGGCCCTGGGCATCGCCACGCTCCTCGCCGTCGTGCCCGTCGGCCTGGGCACCGC
>CAZNWZ010000071.1:0-6456 GCA_964576455.1 uncultured Lysobacter sp. | reverse complement strand
GGAGGGGGCAGTTGCGCACGCGGACGCAGGCGTCCTCGTGGCGGTGCGCGATGGCGACGGCGATCTGGCGCGAGCGCGGGGCGTCGATGACGCGCATGAGGTCGGCGAGCTCGAGTTCCTCGCGGGCGAGGTGGGCGCGGGCCAGGGCGAGGTAGCTGGCGGCCGTGCCGCCGGGGAAGGCGACGGCCACGCCGCTGCCGATGGCGAGGAGGGCGATGCGCAGGGCGTGCCAGAGCTCGGCCATCTCGCGGTGCTCGACCAGCAGCGAGGACACCAGCTCGAAGGCCTGGGCGCGGCGGGCGGGCGCGTCGCAGGCGGCGAGCAGGGCCGGGAAGATGTCGGTCTCCTCGTCGGCGATGTGCACGGCCATGGCCTCGTCGATCTCGGCCACGAGCACGCGGGCGCGCTCGCCGGGGTTGGATCCGGGTGCGCCCGCGCCACCGGCCGCGAGCTCCGCCGCGAGTGCCTCGAGGCGGTCGAGCATGCCGCCGATGCACCGGTGGCACATCTTCAGGGCGTTTCGGGGCGAGGACTCCCCGGCCGCACCGGCATTCGGATCAGGCATCGGCCCTCCGGAATCGAGGCTCCGAGACTACCCGCGGCCCCCGCGGCGGGGCTTGAATCAGATCAAGAAATCGGAACCCCGCGGGCGGGGTCAGGGCAGGTGGAACCCGCCGTCGAGGCGCAGCGTCTGCCCCGTCAGATAGCCGGAGAGCGGCGAGACGAGGAAGCGCACGGCGTGCGCGAACTCCTCGGGCGCCCCGAAGCGGCCGGCGGGGATGGCGGCGAGGATCTGGCGCTCCTGCGCGTCGGTGAGTGGCGTGCCCGCCGAGGGCGAGCGGACGAACGCCGGCGCGATGGCGTTCACGGTGACGCCGCGCGCGGCGCCCTCGCGCGCGAGGGCGGCCGTGAGCGAGCCGATGGCGCCGCCGGCCGCCGCGTCGGCCGTTCCCCCGGCCGCCGTGCCGGAGCCCTGGCCGGCCACGTTCACGATCCGCCCCCAGCCGCGGGCGACCATTCCCGGGAAGGCCTCGCGCGACCACAGGAAGGTCCCCGAAAGCCGCGCGGCATGCACGCGGCGCCAGGTCGCCTCGTCGGTCGCGCCGAGGCCGGCTTCCGCCGAGGCGCCCGCGGCGTTCACGAGGATGTCCACCGGGCCCAGCTCGGCGGCCACGCGCTCGTGGGCGGCGCGCACGGCGGCGGCGTCGGAGACGTCGGCGGCGACCACGATGCGCTCGCCCCGCAGGAAGCGCGAGAGGGTGTCCAGGCGCAGCGCGTCGAGGTCCACCAGCGCCACGCGCGCGCCGTCCTCGAGCAGGGCCCGCACCGCCGCCAGCCCCAGCGTGCCCGCGCCCCCCGTCACCACCGCCACCTTGCCCTCCAGGCCCATCGCCTTCCTCCGGTCCTCAGCGCGGCAACGGCCGCCAGGGGGCGAGCAGCTCCGCCAGGCCGTCCCAGCAGATCTGCACGCCGATGCACAGCAGGATGAACGCCGAGAGCCGCAGGAACACCGCCGTGCCCGACGGCCCCAGCACCCGCACCATGCGCGAGGCGTAGCGGTACGAGAGCCAGATGGCGGCCGCCGCCAGGCCCATCCCCGCGGCGAGCCCCAGCGAGGACCACAGGCGCCCCGCGCCGAGCCCCGGCAGGCTCGCGCCCAGGGTGATCGCGATCGAGATCGAGCCCGGGCCCACGGTGATGGGGAACGACAGGGGATAGAAGGCGCGCCCGGCCACCTCCTCGGGCGTGGCCTGCCGCGAGGCGCCAGGCGCGTCGCCGCCCGCCTCGCCCTCCGCGGCGAGCAGCCGCCAGGCGGTGGCCGCCACGAGGAGCCCGCCGCCCACGCGCACGACGGCGAGCGAGATGTCGAAGAAGGCGAGGACGTAGTTGCCGACGTAGGCGGCCGCCACCAGCAGCACGAGGCAGTTCAGGCCGACGCGCCGCGCCATGGCGCGCCGGGCGGGCTCGTCCATGGCGCGCGTGAGGGTCAGGAAGATGGGCGCGTTCCCCGGCGGGTTGGTGATCGGCAGGAGCGCCGCCACCGCGACGAGCGCGGTGCGGACGAACGCCGTGGCCTCCGCTTCCATGGGCGCGCCCCTAGTTCGAGCAGTCGAGGTAGGCGGTGCGGTGCTCGTAGGCCGTCGCCGTCCTGGCGATCGACCCGCACACGTAGGTGACCTCGAGCTGCTTGCGGTCGCCGCGCGCCGGGTCGCCGCACATCGCGTTCGACACCTCGATCGAGGCGCTGCGCCGGCCGTTGGCCCGCTGCGCCACCCAGCGCGTCGCGTCGCAGCTCTTCGACGAGGTGCCGTACCAGGCGTTGGAGACGGTGATCGGACCGGTGGGCCGCGGCGGGGGCGGCGGGGCGGGCACGGCGGCGGGGGTGGCGCGGCGGCCCTCCTCGAGCCCCTTGCGGTAGCCGCGCTCGAAGCCGTCGTCGTAGCCCTTGCGATAGCCCTCGCGGTAGTCCGCCCGCTCCTCGGGGGGCTCCTCGGCCGCGGCGGCGGGCAGGGGCGCGGCGACGAGGAGGGGCAGGAACGCGAGGACTAGGGCGGCGGCGCGCATGGGGCGTGCTCCAGGACGGGGGAGGGCCGGCCGGTGGCCTTGCGGCTGCGGCAGGCGGCGAGGAAGGACTCGAGCAGGGGCCGGCCGTCGAGCAGCTCGGCATCGGCCGGGTCCATGAATTCCGGGTGCCACTGCACCCCGGCCACGAAGCTGGGGCCGTCCCAGCGGACCGCCTCGACGACGCCGTCGGGGTCGCTCACCGCCTCGATCACGAGGCCTCGGCCCAGGGACTTCACGGCCTGGTGGTGGATGGTGTTGATGCGCGAGACGGCGGTGCCCGGATAGAGCCGCGAGAGCCAGCCGCCCTCCAGCACGCGCACGGCGTGAAAGTTGTCGTCGTAGCGCTTGTCGCAGCGGTGCAGGAGCGAGCCCCCGAGCTGCGTGCCGATGTCCTGGTAGAGCGTGCCGCCGAGGGCGACGTTGATGAGCTGGCAGCCGCGGCAGATCCCCAGGACGGGCTTGCCCTGGCGCAGGAACTCCTCGAAGAGGCGGATCTCGTAGCCGTCGCGGATGCGGTCGCCCGACCACTCGGGGTTGATCGGCTCCTCGCCGTAGGTCTCGGGCGCGATGTCCGCGCCGCCCTGCAGCACCAGCCCGTCGAGCGCGTCCGCGTAGTCCTTCTTCGCGATGCGGGAGGGGCCGTGCGGGGCGGCGAGGCTCAGCGCCGGCACCATGAAGGCCAGCACCTCTCCCGACATCACCCAGCTCGCCACCGACTGCTCGAGGTACTGCACGCTCTTGGTCGGCAGGAAGATCCGGCGCGAATCGGGGTACAGGAGGCGGGCCGAGATCCCGATCTTGAGGGGTTCCATGGGCGAACTATATCGCGTCGGCCTCCGGGCCGCCGGCGCGAGCACCTGTTGACCTACGACATGAAGCCGTCATGCAGCGGGGCTAGATTGGTAGCGTAAACCGTTGATTCCGCCATGGAAAAGTCCCACATCGTCGAGGCGCTGGGGGAAGAGGGGCTGCGGCTCCCGGCGCTCCTGAACGAGGCGCTGGCGGCCAACGACCGCGCCAAGTACCTCTTCACCGTGCTGCAGGTCGCGCAGGGCCACGCCGAGCACCCGGGCGGCCCGCCGCCGGAGCTGCGCGCCGAGCGCGAGGCGGCCGGCCTCGCGGCCGCCGGCTTCGACGAGGTGGCCGCCGCGGCCACGAAGGTGGGGCCGGAGCGCTACTTCATGCCCGGCGTCGACCGGTTGTGCGCGCGGCTGCACGCCGAGGTGGACGCGATGCTCGCGCCGCTGCGGGCCGACGGCGAGGACGCCTCGGCCTTCGACGCCCGCTGCGCGCGGCTGTGCGAGGCCCCCTGGTGCGACGAGGACGACTGCATCAGCGCCGGGCAGATCGCGGCCCTCACCTCCGGCGGCTCGGGGGGCGCCGACACCGTGCACCGCCTCGTCATGGACGTGCACAAGGCCCTGAACGGCCTGCAGGCGCGCATCGCCTCCGAGCTCATCGACGGGGCGCACGCCTACGGGCTCACGGCCGGCGACCGCGCGCTCGTCTCGGCCTTCATGCGCGGCGTGAACCGCACGGCCGGGCTCAAGTTCGATCACCCGGGCCTGGGCACGACGGCCACGCGCTCGGGACCGAAGCTGGTGATCCAGAACGACATCGGCACCACCGAGGCGCACGTGCTCGTGGTGCACGTCGAGGGCGAGCGGGTGACGCTCACCTACACCGACGTCCACATGCAGCGGCTGCTCTACTTCCAGGGTCTCTTCGGCCCGTGGCGGGTGGACTGGGAGGACACGCTCTCGCGCACCGACCGCACGATGGAGGACGGCGTCTACCACCTCTGCATCGGGACCTACGCCGCGGCCGGCGCCGCCGAGCTCGAGGAGTACCTCGCGTTCCTGGGCTCGCGCCTGGTCTTCCTCATCGACTGGAACCGCGCCCGCAAGCGCCTGCGCCTGCTGCTGCCCAAGAAGGAGGCGATGGAGCTGCTCAAGTGGGCGGCCGACAACGACTTCGGGCACATGGCGTTCCTGCGCGCCGGCGGCGAGCAGATGATCTTCGACTCGCTGCAGTTCGTCTCGCGCGCGCCGGCCTCCTTCGGCGCCCGCCTGGACGACGTCCTCGGGCGCACGGCGGCGGTGAGCTTCATGCGCTACGTCATGCGCACCTGCGCCCAGGGCCTGCTCGGGGGCCGTCCGGAGGGGCTCGTGCGCGACGAGGTGCGCGCCGAGCTCGTGAACTACTTCCGCACGGCCCAGGAAGGCGTCCTCGACGTGGCCGCCGAGCACGCCGCGTTCGCCCTCGAGATCGCCTCGGGCATCCGCGACGCGCTGGTGAACGCGACGGGTCCGGGCGCGGGCGAGGAGATCGCGCGCAACGCCCGCCGCGCCAAGGCCTGGGAGCACCGCGCCGACGAGCTGGTGAACGCCGCCCGCGCCCAGGCGCGCCACTCGGAGCGCGCGCAGTCCTACCGCGACCTGATCGAGGTGGCCGACGACGTCGTGGACGAGCTGGAGGAGGCCGCCTTCCACCTCGCGCTGGTGCCCGTCGACGGCCAGGGCCCCGCGATGTTCGCGGCGCTGCGGCCCCTGGCGGCGCTCGCCGTCGAGAGCGTGCAGGAATACCTCAAGGCGGTGGAGACGGCGCGCACGCTGCACCGCGGCAGCCCGCGCGAGGACACCCAGGACTTCCTGGAGGCCATCCACCGCATCATGACGCTCGAGCGCCGCAGCGACGAGATCCACCGCGCGGCCAAGGGCCTCGTCCCGCTGCAGGCGGGAGCCTACGGGACCCTCTTCGGCTACATCGAGTGCGCGCGCAACCTCGAGGCCGCGACCGACGCCCTCATGCACACGGCGCTGCACCTGCGGGACGCCGTCCTGGGCGAGCTGGTGGTGCAATGAGCGCCGTCGCCGCCGCCGGCCCGGTCTTCGGGATCGGCATCGCCAAGGGGGGCGCGGGCGCCGGTGCCCTGCACGAGATGGGCTCCAAGGCCTTCAACCTGCAGCGGATGGCGGCTGCGGGGCTGCCGGTGCCGCAGGCCTTCGTGCTGGGCACGGCCTGGTGCCAGCGCCACCAGGCGGACCCCGAGGGCACGCGCCTCGCGCTGCACGAGGCCCTGGGCGAGTGGACGCGCCGCCTCGAGCAGGCGTGCGGGCTCGCCTTCGGCGGGGAGAGGAAGCCGCTGCTCGTGTCGGTGCGCTCCGGCGCGCCGGTTTCGATGCCGGGGATGATGGACACGGTGCTCAACATCGGCCTGTGCGACCGGGCCGTGCGCGGGCTCGTGCGCCTCACCGGCAACCCGCGCCTCGCCTGGGACTCCTACCGCCGCCTCGTCGCGCAGTACGCCCGCATCGTCCACGGCGCCAGCGAGGCCCCTTTCGAGGAGCTGGCCGCCGCCGCGGTGGCGCAGGCCGGCGTGCCCGGCGTCCGGGAGCTCGACTTCGAGGCCCTCGCGAAGCTCGCCGCCGACAGCCTCGACGCCTTCGCGGACACGGTGGGCGCGCCCTTCCCGCAGGACCCGCGCGAGCAGCTCGCGGCGGCCACCGCCGCGGTGCTCGAGTCGTGGCGCTCGGCGCGCGCCGTCGAGTACCGGCGGCTGCACGGGATCGCCGACGACATCGGCACCGCCGTCACCGTGCAGCGCATGGTGTTCGGCAACGCCGGGGGCACCTCCGGCTCCGGCGTGGGCTTCACCCGCGACCCGGCCACGGGGGAGAACCACCTGTACCTCGACTTCCTCTTCAACGCGCAGGGCGAGGACGTGGTCTCCGGCCGGCACGCGGTCACGGACACGGGCCGGCTGCCGATGGCGCTCCCCGAGGTGGCGCAGCGCCTCGAGGAGCTGCGGCACGCGCTGGAGGCGACCTTCGGCGACGCGCAGGAATTCGAGTTCACCGTCCAGGACGGGCGCCTGTACCTGCTGCAGAC
>CAZNWZ010000070.1:1252-9550 GCA_964576455.1 uncultured Lysobacter sp. | reverse complement strand
GTGTCGGCTTTGACGGCGCGCTTGCCGCCGCGAAGCAGGAGACGCTGACCCTCGTGCTGGCCGCGCCCGACCGCGCCCGCGCCGCATCGCTTCAGGCGGCGGCGCCCGACCTCGACCTGCCCTCCGAGGCGGACGTCCGCCGGTTCGCCCCCATCGTCGCGCGCGCGGCCCGCGTTCATGGCGTCGACGAGGCGCTGGTCCACGCGGTGATCTTCGCCGAGTCCTCCTACGACCCGGACGCGATCTCGCCCGCCGGCGCCACGGGCCTCATGCAGCTCATGCCCGCGACCGCCGCGCAGTACGGGGTGCGCGACCTCTTCGATCCGGCTCAGAACGTGAGCGGGGGCGTGCGGCTGCTGCGCGACCTGCTCGCCCAGTTCGACGGCAACGTGGAGCTCGCGCTCGCCGCCTACAACGCGGGTGCCGGCGCCGTGATCCGGGCGGGCCATCGCGTCCCGCCGCGCCCCGAGACGGTGGCCTACGTCCCGAAGGTCATCGACTACTACCGGCATTTCCGGACGCTCAAGGGCTGATCCGGCCCGGACGGCGTCCCTTGCTCAGCGGCCGCGCTTGCGAGGCTTCCGTGAGCGTGCCGCCTTCACACGGCCATAGGCCGGCGCCGGCGCCTCATGCGCCGCGGCCGGCAGGAACGGATTGACCACCTCCAGGCCTCCGAGGCGCCGACCGTGCTGCAGATCCTCGCTCAGGAGGACGTCGCAGCGCGCATCCAGCGCCGCCTGGACAATGAGCCCGTCCCATATCGAGAGCGAATGAGCCTGGTGCAGCTCGATGCCGCGGGTCACGAGATCGGGCGTGTGCGCAACCGTGTCGTGCCCGCCCCAGAAGCGGACGAGGTCGAGCGCCTGCGCGGGACCCAGAAGCCGGCGCCGTACCGAGGTCGCGTAGAACTCCACGAGCACCTGCGTGCTCACGACGAAGGACTCCTCCTCGATCGCGGTCTCGATGAGCGCGCGAGCGAGCGCACGCTTGGCCGCATCGTCCGGGTCGCGCGAATAGACGAGGACGTTGGTGTCGAAGAAATGCCTCACCGCCGGGCGCTCCGCTCGGCGAGCATCGCGTCGTAGAGCGCCTCCCGGCTCTCCTTGCCCAGGCGCTTGCCCTTGACGCCCGGATCCGTGTCGAGGCGCGCCTGGAGATCCCGATACTTCGCGAGCCTGTCGTCCTGGCGCCGCGCATAGACCTCGATGGCGCGGCGGCAGATCTCGTTCACGCTCGTGCCCTCCTTGATGGCGCGCACGCGGGCGGCCTGCAGGAGGGAGTCGTCGATGGAGAGGGTGACGTTGGCCATGGCGGCAATCCGGCTTCCCTGTGGAACACATGATCAGTGTAGCACGGGTTATGTGCTGAATGGCCGCGACTATGCCGGATCGGGACGATCACCGGCACCGCCGACACCGACGAGCATTGCTTCGCCTGGCTGCACGAGGGCCCCCACCTGCGCGACCGGCACGTCGTCCGCCGGGGCGAGAAGGCCGTGTACGAGGACGAGACGGACGAGGGATGGATGCCGGTGAGGATGCCGATGAAGAAGGTGGCGCGCTGATTTCGCCGGCACGCTGCCGGCGTATAGTCGTCCGATTCCCCCCCTTGGAAGGAACTCCATGCGCCGCCTGCCGATCCTGGTCTTCGCGCTCGTCGCCATCCAGGCTGCCGCCTTCGACCTCGAGAAGTGGGCGGACAAGCTGATCGACAGCCAGATGGCGGACTGGAAGAAGGAGAAGATCGAGACGATCGCCAGGGGCGAGGATCCCAAGGAGCGGCTGGAGGCCGTGGAAGGGCTCCCCGTGACCGACCCGGACGCGTGCGTGGCCTTCGCGGGCGCGCTCGCCGACCGCGACGCGAAGGTCCGCCGGGCGGCGGCGAACCAGCTCTGGCGCGCGGGCAAGCTCGCCGAGCCCTACCGGCCGCAACTCCAGAAGGCGCTCGACGACGCGGATGCCAACGTCGTCGCCTACGCGGCCGGGGCGCTCCAGGCGATCGGCATGGAGGAGGCCGCGCTCGCGCCCGCCCGAAGGCGCGTGCTCGCCGCGCCCGAGGCTTCCGTGAACTCGCGCTTCCTCGCGGCTCGCAACCTCGTCGGCCACGAGCCGCCCTCGCGCCTCGTCGGGCCGATGCTCGTGTACCTCGAGCGCAACACGCAGGGCTACACCGGCAGCGTCGCCGACAAGAACCGCGAAAACGTCGAGCTGGCGGAGAAGGCGCTCGGGCGGCTGGTGAAGAACACCAAGGACCGCGCGCTCATCCCGCCGATCGCCCAGGCGCTGGCGGAGACGCGGGGCGGGCAAATCCCCCTGATGAGGACGCTGGGCCTCTTCGAGCCGAGGCCCGACGGCTGGACGCGGACGCTGCTCGCCCAGCTCGACAATCCCAATCCGCGCGTGCGTTACGAGGCGCTGGGACAACTGCGCTCGGTGAAGCAGGAGAAGGAGGTCGCGGTGTGGGCGCCCCGGGCCTCGCAGATGCTGCAGGACCCGGACTCGTCGGTGCGCTCCAACGCGCTCTGGGCGCTGGGAAGCGCCGCCGGGCTCGCGGCGGGCGAGGTCGACAAGGTGGTCGCCGCGACCGCCGACCCCGATCCGTCGGTTCGACGCAGCGCCGTTCGCGCCCTCGGGGAGATCGCCGAGGCGAACCAGGCGATTCCGGCCGCGACGCGGGCGCGCGTTTCCGCCGCGGCGCGCCCCGCCGTCGAGAAAGCGATGGAGGACCCGGACAAGGACGTGCGCGACGAGGCGAAGTCGGCGATGCGGAACATCGGCGGCGGCGGCGCCCGCCTCGCCTCGGCCGCGCCCGCCGCCGCGTCCACACCCGCCGCAACGGCGCCCTCGGCCGGCGCCGAATCCGCGGGCATGGCCTACCTGCGCTCGCGCAAGGTGAAGTTCGACGACCACGCCTACTTCGCGGCGCTGCAGCAGCTCGACGTGCCCCTGGTGGGCGCCTTCCTGGATGCCGGAATGCCGCCCGACAAGCCGCTCGAGGATCTCGGCCCCCCCATCCGCGTGATGCTCTTCGCGTCCCAGGGGTGCTCGCCCGGCGAGCGCCCGACGAAGGCCGAGACCAAGGCGATGGTGAAGCTGCTGCTCGAGCGCGGCGCCAACGTCAACGGCGCCGACAGGAACGGCAACACGGCGATCAGCGAGGCCGCGAGCAAGGGCTGCGACCGCGAGCTGATGCGCATGCTCATCAAGGCGGGCGCGAAGATCGACGCGAAGAACGCGGCCGGCCTCACGCCCTTCGAGATGGGGTTGTGGATGGGCCACGACGGGCTCGAGGAGCTCATCGCGGCCGGCTACCGGCTGCCGCCCGAGAAGGTGAAGGTCTACCTCGACGGCTACAAGGACCGGCCGGCGTCGGTCGCGATGGTGAAGAAGGCGGCGGCCGGGAAGAAGAAGTAGGGACCCGGGGAAGCCGGGACTACCTCGACGGCATCTCCGGGAAGGCCTCCAGCGCGTCGCCCGCGCAGGACCAGCGGGCGCCCCAGGCGGTGAAGATGCGCGCCTGCGGCTTGATGGGCGGCTCGACGTCCAGCGAGCCCGCGGGAACGAGCACCGCGTCGGTGCCGGGCGCCTGGCGCGGCACGCGGCCGCCGCAGGTGGCGCAGAAGCTGTTGGTGAAGCGCTTGGCCTCCGGCACCTTGTACGAGCGGACCTGGTCCTCGCCCGAGAGCCACTTCAGCACGCCCGGCTGGACGAAGAGGTTCGAGGCGTGCCCCGTGCCCGTCGCCTTCCGGCAGCGCGAGCAGTGGCAATGCAGGAAGCGCGTGGGCTCCCCGGTGACTTCGTACTTCACGGCGCCGCAGAGGCAACTGCCGGTGAGGGTGACTTGGGCCATGGGGTTCCCGTTCGAGGGCAGGTGGCAAGACGGGAGAGTCTAGCGCGACGGCGGTCCGCGCACTTCATGGCGGCGGGCATGCCCAGGGGAAGCCGGTGGAGGCGAGCGGGGAATGAAGCGGGCCGGGGTTGCTCCGGCCCGCTACCGGGAGATCGGCGCCGATCAGCCCCCCACGTGGGCCATGATCGGCCCGAGCGCCGCGCCGATGCGCTCCATCTGCGCCGGCGTCACCATCGCCTTCAGGACTTCCGCGAAGCGCGACTGCTGCACGCCGCTCGCGATGTACTGCCCGCGGTAGGCCTTGAGCAGCGTGTCGTGGACGAGCATCGACTCGGCGGACGAGAAGGTCCGGCCCGCCCGGGCGAGGAAGTAGTCCGCGTCCGCCTCGGCCTGCACGGTCACGGTGCCGTCCACCGCGCCAACGAGGGCGATGAGGTCGTCCACCGCCTCGTCGCGATCTTCGTCCCTGAGGCGCGCGTCCTCGGCCTTCCACTCGAGCTCGTCGAGGATCGCGTGCTGCGACTCCTCCTTCCAGTGGAAGAGGAACACGTCCTTCCACAGCTCGCAGAGATCCGCCTCCGGCTCGATGCTCGTGCGGTAGTGGACCAGCGTGAAGAGCTCGATGTCGAGCGTGAGGCCGAGGACCGCCCAGTCGCACCGGGCGAGCACCGTGTCGGCCACGCGGTCCGGGTGGGGCTTGAAGGCGTACCCGCTCGGCATGCCGGCGGCGGCCATCTTCTCGAGGCGGCGGAAGAGCTCCTGGTGCTTGAGCTCCTCGTCGGCCATGCGGACGAGGGCCTCCGTCGCGACCTGGTCGCCCATGCCGTGGGCATGCGCAAGCTCGAGCGTCTTGACGCCGATGGCGCGCTCCACGAGCCCGAACATGTTGGCGTACGTGCGGCCCTGCACCTGCGAGAAGAAGCGGCCCTCGGCCCCGGTGAGGAACGGGAGGTCGCCCAGCCTCGACAGGCCGTCGGGGAGGAACTTGCGGCCGAAATCGAACTGGCGGCCGCGGATCACGTCGCGGTCGATATCCCAGCGCACGCGCCGGGAGGCGTCGATGCACTTGGCGTAACGCTGCGTGGGAGTCTTGCCCGCGGCCTTCGCGGGTTCGAGGGTGGTGGCATCCATCATGGGACGAGCTCCTTCCGGGTGGGGTAGAGGCGGGAGGCCATCGCCTGGCCTCCCGGGAAACGCGCGGCGTGCACGCGGGTGACATCGGCCAGTCCGGCGATCTCGCCGGCCAGGGAGTGAATCTCGCCGGGGTGCAGGCCGATGTCCCGCAGGGCACGCGCGTCCAGGTCCTGCAGGCGCATCACCGTGTCCCGAAGGCGTGCGCGCCGCCGCTCGGCCGCGACCATGCGCATCACCGCTTCGCTGCACCATCTCGTGAACTTCATGGGCTTCCTCCGTGGGAAAGCCCGCATGGTGCAAGGGGGTGCGTTCCGCCGGCGTTCCCCGGGGATCGGGACTAGGAAGCGCCTCGCAGGGTGGCGACGAGGGCGGCGTGGCCGGAGCCGGCCTCGCTCGCCAGGCGCTGGAGCAGCTCGTCCAGGGGCATCGCCGGCGCCTTCCGCACCGCGCGGCCGGCTTCCGGAAGGCCCGCGGCCACGAGGTCCAGCTCCTTGCGGTCGGCCTCGTTGAGCGAGGGGATCGCCAGCCCGAGCGCCACTGCCGCCCGCGCCGCCTCGCCTTCGCCGGCCGCCGCGAGCATCTCCGCGAACGCGGCCACGACCGAGACCTTGGGCGAGTCCGTGCCGAGGGCGAGCGCCGACGAGGCGCCCGCCGCGAGCCGCTCGCGGGCCTCCTCCACGCGCCCCTGCCGATACGCCACGCGGGCGAGCCTCGCGGTGAGCCAGCAGGCGAGGAAGCGAAGGCCACCCGGCCCGGCGATCTGCAGGGCACGCTCGGCATAGGCGCGCGCCGGCCCGAGCTCGCCGCGCAGGAGGACGAGCCCCGCGAGGTTCGCGAGCACGAGCGCGTGCGTGCCGGCGAGGCCGTCGCGCTCGCACAGGCCATTGGCCTCCTGGAGGTAGGCGAGCGCCGCGTCGAGCTCCCCGCGCTGGATGCACAGCGACCCGAGGTTGTTGAGGCACAGCGCCGCGCCCCCGCTGTCGCCGGCGCGCCGGTACTGCGCCAGCGCCTCGATGCCGAGCTCGAGCGCCTCGTCGAGGTTGCCCAGGCGCTTTTCGAGGGTCGAGAGGTTGTCGAGGAGCCCCGCCTCCTCGTGCGGCCGGCGCGAGTCGCCCGCCACGGCCAGGGCGCGCTTGAAGTGGGCGCGCGACTCCGCCAGGCGGCCCAGGCGCATCGTGCACGTGGCGAGCACCGAGAGGCACTTCTTCTGCATCGCCGCGTCGCGCGCCGCGCGTGCCGCCGCGAGTCCCTCGGTGGCGGTGGATTCCGCCTCGGCGTAGCGATCCTGGCGGCTTTCCAGGCTGGCCGCGAAGGCGAGGAGAACGGCGCGCGTTCCCGGGTCCGCGCCAGCCTCCGCCGATTCGAGTGCCTGCCGCAGCAGCGCGAGCCCTTCCCCCAGGCGCGCCCGGTGACCGCAGTAGTCGTTGAGGGTGCGCGCATCCCGCTGCAGGAGCGCCCCGCGCCCGCTCGCGACGGAAAACTGCCAGGCGCGGCGGACGTTCTCGAACTCCGCGTCGATCTCGCCGAGCGCCCCGCCCTCGCCGCTCGACACGGCCTCCTCGCGGCGCGCGAGGAAGTGGTGGAAGTACGCGGCGTGGGCGGCCTGCGCCTCCGGGCCCTCGCCCAGGCGCAGGGCGGCGAGCTGCTGGACCAGCGGGTGCAGCTGCATGCGCGCGCCCTCGCGCCGGACGAGCGACTTGTCCACGAGCGCCCCCAGCACGGGAATGCCCGCGCCCGCGACGGTGCGCGCCGCCTCGGCCGTGAAGCCGCCCCGGAAGACGGAAAGGCGCGCGAGCGCCTCGCGCTCCCGGTCCCCGAGGAGCTGCCACGACCGGTCGAACACTTCCTCGAAGCTCGCGTGGCGCGCCGGAAGCGAGGGGTCCTTCGCGCGCAGGAGCTCCGTCCCGTGCTCCAGCTCGCGGGCGATCTCGCCGCAGGAGAGCACGCGCGTCCACGCCGCGGCGAGACGGAGGGCCAGCGGCATTCCGCCCACTTGGCGGCAGATGTCCACGATGGCCGCCGCCTCGCGCACGGGAGAGAGCGTCGGGGCCACCTTGCGGGCGGCGGCGACGAAGAGGCGCGCGGCGTCGAAGGCCTCCAGCCGGTCCTCGTCCTCGTGCTCCGGGCAGGGCAGGCCCTCCACGGGAAACGTCCACTCCGCCGCCACCGCAAGGCGCACCCGCGAGGTGACGAGGAGCTTCACGGCGGGACAGGCGTCGAGCAGCCGCTCGAGCATCGGCGCCGCGGCCGAAAGCTGCTCGAAGTTGTCGAACGCGACGAGGCGGGCGTCGCCACCGAGCCGCGCGATGGCCTCCAGGAGCGGATCGCCCTTCGCGGCCCTGGTCGCCCCCAGCGCGCGCAGCAGGCTTCGCGCGACGTCCTCGCCGGTTGCATCGTCCTCGAGCGGGATGAAGTGGACGCCCGCCGGGAAGGCGGGCTCGAGGTCGCGAAGCGCGCGGCGCGCCAGGCTGGTCTTGCCCGCTCCGCCGGGGCCCACGAGGGTGAGGAGGCGGCAACCGCTGCCCGTGAGCATCTCGGCGATGCGGCGAAGCTCGACGGAGCGGCCCACGAAGGCGTCGTCCGCCGGTTCCGCGGTCGGTCTCGGAGGCGGCGCGAGCGTCGGCGCCGCGGCGCGCCCCACCAGCGATTCGAGATCGATGGAAGGTCGCACGCCCAGCTCGCGCTCGAGGCGCGCGGCGAACTCGCCGTAGGCCGTGCGCGCCCGGACGCCCTGCCCGCCGCGGGCGAGCCACGAGACCTGGGCCGCCATCGCCGATTCGTCCAGCGGATCGGCCTCGAGAAGGCGGCAGGTGATTTCGAGGGCCACGGCCGGCTCGATCTCGCCGGCGAGCCGCGCGAGCGCCGCCGCCCGCCACGCCGCGCGCAGGCGGTCGCGCTCGAATCGCAGCCACTCCGTCCAGGGCTCGCTCGACTCGTCGTCGAAGCCCTGCAGCAGGTCGCCGCGGTACAGGGCGAACGCGTCCGCGGGGTCGCCTTCGCGCAGCGCCGCTTCGAAATCCGCGACGTCGGTCGGGACGGTGACGCGGAGCGAATTGCCCTGTGCCTCCACGGGGGGCATCCCGGCGTGCGAATGCAGGCGGAACAGGGCCTTCCTCAGGTTCGCCAGCGCGAGCTTCGGCGGCTGCTCCGGCCAGAGCAGGGCCGCGATCTCCGCGCGCGCCACCCACCCACCGCCCAGGGCGAGGAAGGCGAGGAGCTGCGACCGGCGCTCGGCGGCGAGCGCGGTCATGTCGTGCCCGGTAGCCACCGCGGGCGGGCCGAAGAGCAGGAGGCGCACCGGGGTCGGGGGGGGGG
>CAZNWZ010000070.1:0-1152 GCA_964576455.1 uncultured Lysobacter sp. | reverse complement strand
ACGCTGGCCGAGGCCGCCGACGTGCGCGCCGGCGAGCGCGTCCTCGACGTGGCCGCCGGCAACGGCAACGCCACGCTCGCCGCCGCGCGCCGCTTCGCCCACGTCACCTCGACCGACTACGTCCCCGCCCTGCTCTTCAAGGGACGTGAGCGCGCCCGCGCGGAAGGGCTCGCCGTGAAGTTCCAGGAGGCCGACGTCGAGGCGCTCCCCTTCGACGACGGCTCGTTCGACGTCGTGCTCTCCACCTTCGGCGCCATGTTCGCGCCCGACCAGGAGCGCACCGCCCACGAGATGATGCGCGTGCTGCGCCCCGGCGGACGCCTCGCGATGGCCAACTGGACGCCAGGCGGCTTCATCGGCCAGCTCTTCAAGGCGATCGGCGCCCACGTGCCGCCCCCGGCCGGGATCAAGCCCCCGGCGCTGTGGGGCACCGACGCGCGCCTGGCCGAGCTCTTCGGCGCGAAGGCGGCGCAGCTGCGCTGCGAGAAGCGCTACTTCAACTTCCGCTACCTCTCGGCCGCGCACTGGGTGAACGTGTTCCGCGAGGTCTATGGCCCGACGCACAAGGCGTTCGCCGCCCTGGACGCGCCCGGCGCCGCCGCGCTCGAGCGCGACATCACCGGGCTCCTCGACGCGATGAACGTCGCCGGCCCCGACTCGCTCGTCGTGCCCAGCGAGTACCTCGAAATCGTCGTCACCAAACAGTGAAAGGACCCGACCGATGAAACCCCGCCATTCGATGCTTTCCCTCGCCGCGGCCGCCGCCCTGGCGGCCTGCGCGAGTGACCCGATGATCCCGGACACCCTGGCCCCCGGCCCGAGCGAAACCCTCGCCATGGTCGTGCCGGCGAAGGGCGTGCAGATCTACGAGTGCCGCGCGAAGAAGGACGCCTCGTCCTTCGAGTGGGCTTTCGTGGCCCCCGACGCGGAGCTCTTCGACGCGCGCGGCCACCTGATCGGCCGCCACGGCGCCGGCCCCTACTGGGAAGCCAACGACGGCAGCCGCGTCGTGGGCACCCTGAAGGCGCGCGCCGAGGCCCCGATCGCCGGCTCCATCCCGTGGCTGCTGCTCGCCACCAAGGGCACGGGCTCCTCCGGCTCCTTCAGCAAGGTGACGAGCATCCAGCGCGTGAACACCTCGGGCGGCATGCC
>CAZNWZ010000069.1:0-9757 GCA_964576455.1 uncultured Lysobacter sp. | reverse complement strand
CCATGAATCCTCCTTGCAGGGCGGCGCCGGGCCATTAGAGCGGGGGATCGGGCCCTTGGCAAGCCCGGGCCGGGCGTCCGAAGGAAACGAAGCCCAAGCGGCTTTCCGGCGACGCCCGGCTATCCCGAAGAACCCCGCCCCGGCGGGCTTTCTTGCTTTTCCTCCGTGCCCTCTGTGTCCTCCGTGTCCTCTGTGTTCAAAGCGGCGCATCCGCACTCGATGTCGCGTACGGGGACGCCGAATGGAACACAGAGGACACGGAGGACACAGAGGGCACGGAGGAAAACCTGGGTGGTCAGCGGCTAGCGGCGTCCCGCGCCATCGCGCGTTTCGCAATCGCCTTGACCAGCGCGTCGAACAGGACCAGGTGCGCGGGGAACATCGCGTACCAGTAGAGGAGACCCCACACGCCCGCCGGGTGCCAGTAGGCGGTGACGGCGAGCCGGCGCTCGTCCGGCACCACCTCCTCGATCTCGAACTCGAGCACGCCCGCGCCCGGCGCCTTCATCCCGAAGGCAAGCGTGAGACGGCGCTGCGGCTCCACGCCGATCACTCGCCAGGAGTCGATCACGTCGCCCACGCGTACCTCGTCGGGGTCGCGCCGGCCATGGTTCAGCCCCACGCCGCCCGCCAGCCAGTCGGCGATCTCGCGCAATGTCCAGAGGAAGTCGTACGCGTAGTAGCGGTTGTCGCCCCCGATGGCCGAAACGACCTTCCACAGGGAGGCGGCGGTGGCCGCCGTGCGCACCTCGCCGCCGGCGTGCTTTGCGTAGTACGCGTAGTCCGGGCGGTAGTCCCGGAACATGAACGCCCCCTCGGCCCACCTCGCCGCGACCGTGTGCCGCGCTTCCGCCTCGAGCGCGGCGCGCACGGAGTCCTCGAAGCCGAGCAGCTCCTGCGGAATGAGCGCGCGGATCGCGGCGGCGTCGGCGATGAAGTCGTGCTTGAGGCCGCCGATGAGCGCGCGCGCGATGTTGGCCGGCACCGCGGTCACGAACTTGAGCCAGTACGCCGAGAGCTCCGGCGTGAGCACGGGCACGGGGAGGATCCACGGCTCGCGGCGGCCGAGGATGCGGCAGATGGCGCGCATCATCGCCTCGTAGGTGAGCGTGTCCGGGCCGGCCGCGTCGTAGACGCCACCGGCCATTTCCGGCACGCGCGGCGCCTCGACGAGGTAATGGACCAGGTTGTCCAGCGCGATGGGCGTCGACTTGGCCCGCACCCAGCGCGGCGTGACCATCAGGGGCAGGTGAAGCACGAGGTCGCGCATGACCTCGAAGGCCGCCGAGCCGGGGCCCACGACGATCCCCGCGCGGATCTCCGTGACCGGCACCGGGTGGCGGCGAAGCCGCTCCCCCGTGTCGCGCCGCGAGAGGAGGTGCTCGGAATCGGCGTCGGGCGGCAGCAGGCCGCCCAGGTAGACGATGCGCTTCACCCCCGCCTGCGCGCACGCCTTCGCGAAGTGGTCGGCGGCCTCGAGGTCGAGGCGACCGAAGTCCCTGCCCGCCGCCATCGAGTGGACGAGATACCAGGCGACGTCGATCCCGGCCACCGCGGCCGCGAGCGTCCCGGGCTTCAGGGCGTCGGCCGCGACGAGCTCGACCTCGCGCCAGGGGCGGGACTGGAGGACCTTGAGGTTGCGCGCGCTCGCGCGCACGCGCCATCCCCGCGCCGCGAGCGCGGGAACGAGATGGGAGCCGATGTACCCGCTTGCCCCGAAGACGAGGGCGGTGCCTTGGGGGGCGGCGGTCGCGGTCGCGATGGCTGGTCAGGCCGCGGCGTAGCGCCGCAGGCGCTGCGAGAACTCGGCGAGCGCCTCGATGCCGCTCGCCTCGGCCCGGTCGCACCAGTCGCGCAGCTGCTGCACGAGCTGCTCGGTGGAGAGCGTGGAGCGCTCCCACGTCCGGGCGAGCTCCTCGCGCATGCGGTAGAGCGTCGCCAGGCGCGGGCTCGATTCCAGGGCGCGCGCGACGGCGTCGCGCTCCGCGGCCGTCCGGGCGATGCCGCGGGTGACGCATTGCCGGAGTCGCCGCGCGGCGGCGCTGTCGGCGAAGAGCTGGCGCTCGCGCAGCCGGGCCACCTCCTCGTTCCACGCGAGCTTCATCGACTTGGCGTAACGCGCGAGCACCTCGTAGCGATTGAGCGCGACGGCCTGCAGCGTCTGCGCGTCCACCACCGACTTGTTGGGGTCGAGCCTCACCTTCGGGGGCAGCTTCTTCGGGCGCGCGAGGCCGAGCGCCGAGAGGGCGCGGATGTAGGCCCAGCCCAGGTCGAACTCGTACCACTGCACGGAGAACTTGGCCGAGGTGGGGAAGGCGTGGTGGTTGTTGTGCAGCTCCTCGCCGCCGATCCAGGCGGCGACGGGAACGATGTTGGTGCTCGCGTCCTGGGTCTGGAACTTGCGGTAGCCCCAGTAGTGGCCGATGCCGTTGATGACGCCGGCGGCCCAGAACGGGATCCAGGCCATCTGGACGCCCCACATCAGCAGGCCGGGCACGACGCCGAAGAGGGCGACGTTCGCGAGCAGCATCACCACGATGCCCTTCTTGTGGTGCGGGGTGTAGATCGCGCGCTCGAGCCAGTCGTCGGGCGTGCCGTGCCCGTAGCGCCGCATCGTCTCGGGGACGTGCGACTCCTTCACGTAGAGGAACACGCCCGCGAAGAGCACGCGGTTGATGCCCAGGACCTGGGGGCTGTGCGGGTCCTCGGCGGTCTCGCACTTGGCGTGGTGCTTGCGGTGGATCGCCGCCCACTCCCGGGTGATCATCCCGGTGGTGAGCCACAGCCAGAAGCGGAAGAAGTGGCTGACGACCGGGTGCAGCTCCAGCGCGCGGTGCGCCTGGCAGCGATGCAGGTAGAGCGTGACCCCGGCGATCGTGATCTGGACGAGGACGAGCAGGACGAGGAGCTTGCCCCACACGGTGAGGTCGAGGAGTCCGTGCATCAGCATGAAGTCGCGCCTTTCGCGAATGCCCGCTCGGCGGCGGGCTGGTTGGATACTTGGGTGCGGATTCTATCGCACCCGGCCACCGTCCCCGGGCGCCGTTGGACGCCGGAAGCCAAGTGCCTGTTTCAAGGCGCCATTTTGGCCGGCGGGACGCCGGTCCAGCGCACTTCGCGCTGCGGGAAGGGGATCTCGATCCCCTCGGCGCGGAAGGCCTCGAGCGCCTCCTTGAGGATGGCCCCGCGCAGCGCTCCCTGGCCCTGGTCGGGATCGGCGATCCAGGCGCCGAGCTCGACGTCGATGCCGTTGTCGCCCAGGTTCACGATGAAGCAGCCGGGAGCGGGGTCCGCCAGCACGCGCGGCTGGCGCCGCGCGATGTCCAGCAGGAGGGCGAAGACGCGGTCCACGTCGGAGCCGTAGCCCACGGACACCTTGACCTTCACGAGGGCCTTGCGGTCCGTGAAGGAGTGGTTGGTGACGGCCTGCGTGATGAGCGTCTCGTTGGGGAGGATGGACTCGGTGCCGTCGAGGCTGCGGATCACGGTGTAGCGCGAGGCGATCTCCTTCACCACGCCGTGGCGGTTGTCCACGGTGACGAGGTCGCCGATGCGCACCGAGCGGTCGAGCAGGATGATGTAGCCGCTCACGTAGTTGCTCGCGATCTTCTGCAGGCCGAATCCCAGCCCCACGCCCAGGGCGCCGCCGAAGACGGAGAGCGCGGTCACGTCGATGCCCACCAGCGGCAGGGCCACCAGGATCGCGACGAAGGCGGCCACGGCCCGCACCAGCTTCGCGATGACCACGCGCGTCGAGATCTCGAGCCGCTCGGCCGCCAGCACCTGGCGCTCGACGAACCCCGCGACCCAGAGCGAGATCGCCAGGGTGACGGCCACGGAGGCGAGGCCCTGGAGGACCACGAGCAGCGAGATGCGCTGCTTGCCGGCGGTGAAGGCGATGTCGTCGAGGGCCTGCCACACCTCCGGCAATATCCCGACGAGGTGCAGGGCCACGCCGGCCCACATGGCGGTGGCGATCGTGCGCTCCGAGCCGCGCAGGAACGCGCCCTCGGGCAGGATGCTGCGCAGCACGTACACCGCGAAGCGGATGACGGCGAGGGCGACGAGGAGCGCGATGGCGAGGTCCACGAAGGGCGTGGCCTGGAGCCTGCGCAGCGCGAGCCCGGCGCCCCAGACCAGCGCCAGCGCCGCGAGCGGGAAGGCGACGCGGTGGAAGCCGCCGGCGCCGAACTCCCAGGCGGGCTTCTCCGGGACGCGCCGGCGCAGGACCCTCGCCACGAGCCAGCCCAGGGCGAGGCCCGCGGCGATCACCGCCAGCTGCAGGGCGCCCTTCGGCGTGGCCGCCTGCGTGGCGAAGGCTTCGAGGGTCCTCTCGAGGGGCGTCATGGCGCGCTCATTGTAACCGCGAGGCCCGGCCGCGATGGCGCTCGAAGTCGCGCGCGAACCGCTGCGCCACCCCGGGGCTGCCCGAGATCACCACCACGTTCTCCGCGTTCCGCTCCTGCGCGGCCTGGGTGAAGTTGTAGCTGCCGGTGATGACCACGGCCGCGGGCGTTTCCGCGTCGACCAGGACGACCTTGTTGTGGAACGCGGCGTAGTCGCCGGAGAGCCAGATGCGCACGCCGGCGCGCGCCAGGCTCCTCGCCACCGGCAGGCCGCCGGCCTCGTGCTGCCGCGCGTCGCCCACCAGGTCCACCGCCACGCCGCGCCGGGCCGCCCTCGCGAGGGCGGCGGCGATGCCGCGGTGGGTGAAGAGGTAGGCCTGGACCTGGACGGCATGCCGCGCCGCCTCGATCCGCCTCGCGATCACGCCGGCCACGTCGTCCCCGGGGGTGAAGTACGCCTCGACCCGCGCCGCGGCCGGCGCCGTCCCGGTGCGCGGGGCGGCCGGGGTGGCCGGCGCGGAGGCGGCCAGGCAGGCGAGGACCGCCGCGACGGCCCGCTTCACGCGGCGCGCTGCATCACGGCGGCGAAGAAGCCGTCGGTGTCGTGCACGTGCGGCAGCAGGCGCAGGTACCCCTCGCAGCCCGGGATGGCGATCCCCTGGCGCGCGAGGACCTCGGCGCAGGGGACGAGGGAGAAATCCGGGTGCGCGGCGAGGAAGCGGGCGACGATGGCCTCGTTCTCCTCCTCGAGCAGGCTGCAGGTGCCGTAGACGAGCCGCCCCCCGGGCTTCACGAGGCCGGCGGCGGCCTCGAGGATGGCGTACTGCTTGGCGTTCAGCTCCGCCAGGCCCTCCTCGGTCTGGCGCGACTTGAGGTCGGGGTTGCGCCGCAGCGTGCCCAGGCCGGTGCACGGCGCGTCGACCAGCACCCGGTCCACCTTGCCGCGCAGGCGCTTCACCTTGGTGTCGTTCTCGCCCTCGATGCGCTGCGGGTGCACGTTCGAGAGCCCCGAGCGCCGCAGCCGGGGCGTGAGGTTCGCGAGGCGCTTGTCGGAGACGTCGTAGGCGTACAGGCGCCCGTGCGAGCCCATCGCCGCGCCCAGCTGCAGCGTCTTGCCGCCGGCGCCCGCGCAGAAGTCCACGACCATGTCGGTGCGCCGGGGCTCCACGAGGAGCCCCAGGATCTGGCTGCCCTCGTCCTGCACCTCGACCGCGCCGTCGAGGAACATCGGGTGCTTCTGCAGGGAGATCTTGTCCTTCACGCGAACCCCGAGCGGGGAGAAGCGTGTCGGGACGCCGGGCGTGCCGTCGGCCTCCAGGCGCTGGAGCACGGCCTCCCGCGGGGCCTTGAGCGTGTTCACGCGAAGGTCGAGCGGCGCGGGGTGCTGCAGGCTGCGCGCGAGCGCGAGGATCTCGTCGTCGGCGTGGCGCCGGCGAAGGCGCGCGATCACCCAGTCGGGCAGGTCGGCCCGGATCCCGAAGGGCAGGTCGTCGAGGTCCCGGGCCTTGAGCGCCGCGAGCCAGTTGCGCTCCGAGCTCTTGAGGAGGGACTCGAGCTGCCCGATGCCGAAGCCCTGCAGCCTGACCAGCGAGGCGAGGGCCAGCTCGCGCGGGGCGGCCGAGGGCGTGAGGGCCTCCAGGAGCCGGCGGCGGCGCAGCACCGAGTACACGGTGTCGGCGACGAGCGCGCGGTCGCGGCTGCCGAGCGAGCGGTGGTCGCGGAAGAAGCGCTTGAGGGCCGCGTCGGCGGGGCTGCGCGCCGGCAGCACCACCGCGAGCGCGTGCACGATGGCCTCGAGCTGCGCGCGGGCGAGGGTCGCGGACATCACCGGGCCCGGACCGAGGTGGCGGTCTGCTCGATCACCAGGCGGTTTCGCGCGACGGGATAGCGCAGCTTCACGGGCAGGTTGAACTGGTCCAGGCCGAGCCACACGTCCACCGTCTCCTCGGGCTTCTCGCCCGAATGCCGCAGGTGCAGCGTGCGCGCCCGGCCGAAGGGGAGCTCGAGCTCCTCGGTGCCGAGCACCTCGAGCCGGTAGCGGTACATGCGGCGCTGCGTGAAGACCTGCAGCTCGACGCTCCCGTCCGCCGGGGGGCGGTGCGCCAGCTGGAAGATCATCGACAGCCAGTCCACGCTCGAGGGCGCGAGCGGGCCGGTGCGCTGCTTGTCGCTGTACCGGAACTCGACCTGCCCCGCGTCCCAGTCGAAGGTGAGCCCCTCCTCGGGGCCCGCGCCCAGGCGCTCCGTGAAGCGTTCCGGGCGCAGGCCCTCGGGCATCACCCGCCCCACCGCCTGCTGGTCCATCTTGCCCTCGAGGATCACCGCGAAGAAACCCGACGCGGAGGCCGTGCCGCGGATCTCGTAGCGGTCGCCTTCGCGCCGCCAGGTGTACTCGGCCTCGCCGTCGGCGAACGCGGAGGTGAGCGAATAGGCGATCGTCAGGTCCGGGGGCATGGCGTCCGTCGGGAACGGGGGCAGCGCCGGTGGCGCGGGCGGCACCGCGGGCAGGGCGAGCGCGACGGGGCCCAGCAGCGGCTCGGCCTCCGGCGGGGGCGAGGACTCCGCGGGCAGCGGCAGGCTCGCTTCCCCGGGCCCGACGGGGAGGAAGGCCACGGTCTCGCCGCGGCGGGGCGCGGACGGCCGCGGCCGCGGGCGCGGCACCGCGGCGGGCGGGGGCGGCGGCGCGGGCTCGGCCACCGGCGCCGGCGCGAGCGTGGCCTCGTAGGAGGGGGCGGGCGCGTCCGCCGGCCCGCCCTCCGGCCCGCGGTAGCCCACCAGGACCGCGGCATGCAGCGCGGCCGAGGCCGCCAGCGACACGGTCGTGGCGCGCCAGGCGGGCGCGAGGGGGCGGAGGAGGTCCATGGCTAGCGCGTCGAGAGGCTCACGATCGTCTGCTCGAGCCGCAGCCCCCGGGTGTCCTCGAACACCACGCGCACGGGCAGGTTGTAGCGGTCGCGCGCGAGCCAGAGCTCGGCGCGGTTCTCCTTCTCGCTCTCGGTCACGCGCTCGAAGTGGGCGGTGTCGAACTCGCCGGCCGGCGTCGCGAGGCGCGGCTCGTCCACGCGGCGGTAGGTGTAGAAGTCGACCTTGCGGCCGTTGGACATCGGCAGGCGGACGTTCCCGGCCGGGGCCGCCAGGTGCATGAACTGGTACATCACCGACAGCCGGTCCTGGGTGCCGGCGGGCAGGGCGTGCACGGTGCTCTCGCCCCGGTACGAGGAGCGAAGCTGCGACTTCCCCCAGTCGAACGCGGCCAGGATGTCGCGGCTCGCGTCGCCGGAGCGCCGCTGCTCGAAGCGCCGCGGCTGCAGGCCGTGCGGCCCGACGCGCCCCTCGCTCTCCACCACGACCGTCTCGTCGCGGAAGAGCTTGAGGATGCCCTCGGCGCGCGTCGTGCTCTCGATGCGGTAGGTGTCGCCGCGGCGCACGAAGGTCTCCTGCACGCGGCCGATGGTCATGCCGTTGGTGGTGATCTCGTACTCCGCCTTCACCTCCGTGGGGAGCGCGAGCGCGGGGCGGGCGAGCAGCGCGGCGAGGGCGAGGGCGGCGAGGGTTCTCATGGCGGGTCCCGGGGCGAGATGGCCCAGTCCGTAGCAACGCCCGAGCCCTCCACCTGGACGACATCGGCCCCCCGGAACGCGACGCGCCCCTCGGCGAGCCAGCGGGCCGCCTGCGGGTAGATGCGGTGCTCCTGCGCGAGCACGCGGGCGGCGAGCGACACATCCGTGTCCGCCTCGAGCACCGGCACGGCCGCCTGCACGAGGATCGGCCCGTGGTCGAGCGCCGGGGTCACGAAGTGGACCGTCGCGCCGTGCAGCTTCACCCCCGCCTCCATCGCGCGCCGGTGCGTGTCCAGCCCCGGAAAGCAGGGCAGCAGCGAGGGATGGATGTTGAGGATCCGCCTCGGGTAGCGGTCGATGAACCCCGGGGTCAGGATGCGCATGAACCCCGCGAGGAAGAGGTAGTCGGGAGCGAAGGCGTCCACGGCCTGCGCGAGGGCGGCGTCGAAGGCCTCGCGGGAGGCGTGGGCCTTGTGGTCCACCACGCCCGTCGCGAGGCCCTGCGCGCCGGCCCACGCGAGGCCCGCGGCCGCGGGGCGGTTCGAGATCACGGCGCGGAACTCGAGCCCCGGCCTCGCCTGCACCAGGGCCTGCATGTTGCTGCCCCGGCCGGAGATGAGGATCACGGCGGACTTCATGGCGGGAGGGTCGTAATCAGATTAGTTCTCCTAATCTGATTACGGCGCTAGACAACGACGGCCTGGGGCGCGTCGCCTTCGCGGGGCACGATGGAACCGACCTCCCACGCCGGCACGCCGTGGATGCCCAGGGCGGCGACGGCGGCGGCGGCGTGCTCCTTCGCGACGACCAGCACCATGCCGATCCCGCAGTTGAAGGTGCGGTGCATCTCGGCCTCGGGGACGTTGCCCTGCTGCTGCAGCCAGTCGAACACCGCGGGGCGCGGCCAGCGCGACTTCTCCAGGCGGGCGGCCGTGCCCGCCGGCAGCACCCGCGGCACGTTCTCCACGAGCCCGCCGCCGGTGATGTGCGCGATGCCCTTGAGCGGCATCTTCTCCAGGAGCGCGAGCACGGGCTTCACGTAGATGCGCGTGGGCTCGAGCAGGGCCTCGCCGAGCGTGCGGCCGTCAAAGGGCTCCTCCAGCGGCGCCTCGGTGACGGCGAGGATCTTGCGCACGAGCGAGTAGCCGTTGGAGTGGACGCCGCTGGAGGCGAGCCCCACCACGGCGTCGCCCGGCGCGATCGAGGAGCCGTCGATGATGCGGTCCTTCTCCACCAGGCCCAGGGCGAAGCCGGCGAGGTCGTACTCGTTCGGGTCGTAGAGCCCCGGCATCTCGGCGGTCTCGCCGCCGATGAGGGCGCAGCCCGCCTGCTCGCAGCCGGCCGCCACGCCCTTCACGACGTCGGCGGCCACGTCGACGCGCAGCTTCCCGCAGGCGAAGTAGTCCAGGAAGAACACGGGCTCGGCGCCGGTGACGAGGATGTCGTTCACGCTCATCGCCACGAGGTCGATGCCGATGGTGTCGTGCTTCTTCATCCGGAACGCGAGCTTGAGCTTGGTGCCCACGCCGTCCGTCCCCGAGACCATCACGGGGTTGCGGTACTTCTTCGACACCTCCACCAGGGCGCCGAAGCCGCCGAGAGTGCTGAGCACCTCGGGGCGCATCGTGCGCTTCGCGAAGGGCTTGATGCGCTCGACCAGCGCGTCGCCCGCGTCGATGTCGACGCCGGCGTCTCGGTAGGTGAGGGGGTTCGGGGCAGCGGTCACGGCGGCGCTTCCGGAGGGGAAACAGATGCAAATTCTACCGCATCACGCGTCCCCGCTTCCTTTCAGGGCCGGCAGGTGCAGCCGGGCGAAGTCGAGCATGCGCTGGATGGAGACCTTGGCGCGCT
>CAZNWZ010000068.1:2025-9840 GCA_964576455.1 uncultured Lysobacter sp. | reverse complement strand
CGGGCGCGCCCGCCCTCGGCGAGGTCACGCCGGTGCTGCTGCGCGAGCCGATGGCGCCCCACATCGCCGCCGGGCGGGAGGGCCGCGAGATCGTCCTCGCGCCGATCCTCGAGGCCCACGCGAGGCTCGCCGCCGCGGCGGACTTCACCGTGGTCGAGGGCGTGGGCGGCTTCCACGTTCCCCTGGGACCGGCGCTGGACTCCCGCGACCTCGCGGCCGGCCTCGCCCTTCCCGTCGTCCTCGTCGTGGGCCTGCGGCTGGGCTGCCTCAACCACGCGCTCCTCACGGCCGATTCGGTCCTCTCCTGCGGGCTTCGCCTCGCCGGCTGGATCGCCAACGCGATCGATCCGCGGATGGCCGCGGCGGAGGAGAACGTCGCCGCCCTGCGCGAGCGGATTCCCGCGCCGCTCCTGGGTCGCTTCCCCCATCGCCCGGGGACGGACGCCGACGGGCTCGCGGACCTGCTCGACACGGCGCCCCTCGTGCCGTGAGCGCGATGCGCGCCATCCTCTTCGACCTCGACGGCACCCTCACGGACCCGCGCGAGGGCATCACGAGGTGCCTCGCGCACGCGCTCGGGCGAATGGGCGTGGAGCCGCCGCCGCCCGAGGAGCTCACCTTCGCGATCGGCCCGCCGCTGCGCGCCTCGCTCGCGAAGCTGCTGGGTACGCAGTCGCGCGAGGCGGTCGAGCGGGCGCTGGCCCATTATCGCGAGCGCTTCGCCGACGTCGGGCTCTACGAGAACGCGCCCTACGACGGCATCGACGCGGCCCTCGTCGCCCTGCGCGACGCGGGCTTCGCGCTCTACGTGGCCACCTCCAAGCCGCGCGTCTACGCCGAGCGGATCGTCGCCCACTTCGGCCTGCACGCGCACTTCGAGGCCGTCCACGGCTGCGAGCTCGACGGCACGCGCGAGGACAAGCGCGACCTGCTCGCGCACCTCTTCCCGGGCCACGGGATCGATCCGGCGCGCGCGGTGATGGTCGGCGACCGCGGCGTCGACATGGCCGCCGCGCGCCACCACCGCGCCGGCGCCCTGGGCGCCTTGTGGGGATACGGCACGCCTTCGGAGCTGGCGGAGGCCGGCGCGCACGCCCTGTGCGAGCGCCCCGCGGAGATCCCCTCCCGCCTTCGCGAGCTCCTCGCCGCACCAATCTGATTCGCGGCACCCCCTCCGGGCACCGCGGCGGTGCATGCCCCGGGGCACGGACCCTCCCCTCCCCCTCTCGGGACGCGCGCTCGCGAGGCGCTGGCACGCTTGATGCTGATGTTGGCGCAACCCCTTCCCGCGAGGCGCGCCATGAGTCTCTTCGACAACCCGTTCGATGCCCGATCCCGTCTCACCTGCCCGTGCGGCAAGCACGCGTCCGCCGCCGAGCACGACGCCGCGGCGCGCGACGCCGAGGCGCTTTCGGGCCGCGCCCTGCAGGCCGCCGTGATGAAGGCGCTCTTTCCGCGCGATGCCGAGCGCCGCCGGTTCCTTCGCGCGGTCGGCGCGAACACGGCGATGGCCGCCATCGCGAGCGTCTTCCCGCTGGGCGCGCTCGAGGCCATGGCCCAGGAGAAGGGCAAGATCGAGAAGAAGACCCTCAAGGTGGGCTTCATCCCGATCACCTGCGCCACCCCGCTCATCATGTCCGCGCCGCTGGGCTTCTACGAGAAGCAGGGGCTCGACGTGACGCTCGTGAAGACCGCCGGCTGGGCCCTCATCCGCGACAAGGTGATGAACAAGGAGTACGACGCCTCGCACCTGCTCGCCCCGATGCCGCTCGCGATCTCGCTGGGCGTGGGCTCGGGCGCGATGCCGATGAACGTGGCCACCATCCAGAACTCCAACGGCCAGGCCATCACCCTGGCGATGAAGCACAAGGACAACCGCGACCCGCGCAAGTGGAAGGGCATGAAGTTCGCGGTCCCCTTCGAGTTCTCGATGCACAACTTCCTGCTGCGCTACTACGTGGCGGAGCACGGCCTCGACCCCGACCGCGACATCCAGATCCGCGTCGTCCCGCCGCCCGAGATGGTGGCGAACCTGCGCGCGGGCAACATCGACGGCTACCTGGGGCCGGACCCGTTCAACCAGCGCGCCGTCTACGACCAGGTGGGCTTCATCCACCTGCTCACCAAGGAGCTCTGGGACGGCCACCCCTGCTGCTCCTTCGGCGTGCGAAGCGAGTGGGTGAAGGAGAACCCCAACACCTTCGCCGCCCTCTACCGCGCCGTGCTCAACGCCGCGGCCATGGCCGCGAGCCCGGCCAACCGCGCGACCATCGCCAACGCGATCGCGCCGGCCAACTACCTCAACCAGCCGGTGCCCGTCCTCGAGCAGGTGCTCACGGGGAAGTACGCCGACGGCCTGGGCAACGTGAAGAACGATCCGGACCGCATCGGGTTCGATCCCGTGCCCTGGAACGCGCTGGGCGTCTGGATCCTCACCCAGATGAAGCGCTGGGGCTACCTCAAGGACGACGTGAAGTACAAGGACATCGTGGACAAGGTCTACCTCATGACGGACGCGAAGAAGCGCATGAAGGAGGAAGGGATCCTCGCCCCCGCCGACATGCCGAAGAAGATCGTCGTGATGGGCAAGGCCTTCGACGCCTCGAAGCCCGAGGCCTACGTCGCCGGATTCGCGATCAAGAGGGCCTGAGATGCCGCTTCGCGCCCGGTCCGCGGTCCTCTCTGCCGTCCTCTTCGCGCTGATCCTCGGCATCTGGCACCTCGCCACCCTGCCCAAGGGCGGCCCGGCGCAGGCCGTGGACCCGGAGTACGCGAAGCTCATGGGCCTGGACAAGCCCAAGAGCGACGGGCTGCCCACGCTCGCGCAGCTGGGCGGCACGATCGCGAAGCAGCTCGCCGATCCCTTCTACGACGCGGGGCCCAACGACAAGGGCATCGGCACGCAGGTCGCCTACTCGCTGGGGCGCGTGGCCCTGGGCTTCGCCCTCGCGGCCCTGGTCGCGCTGCCCCTGGGCTTCGCCATCGGCCTCTCGCCGCTCGTGCACGGCGCCCTCGACCCCTTCATCCAGGTCCTCAAGCCCATCTCGCCTCTCGCCTGGATGCCGCTCGCCCTCTACACGATCAAGGACTCGGCAATCTCCTCGATCTTCGTGATCTTCATCTGCTCGGTGTGGCCGATGCTCATCAACACCGCCCACGGCGTGGCGAGCGTGCGCCGCGACTGGCTCAACGTCGCGAAGACGCTCGAGGCGGGGACCGTCCGCACGGCCCTCCAGGTGATCCTCCCCGCCGCCGCCCCCGTCATCCTCACCGGCATGCGGATCTCCATGGGCATCGCCTGGCTCGTGATCGTGGCCGCCGAGATGCTGGTCGGGAACCTCGGCATCGGCTACTTCGTCTGGAACGAGTGGAACAACCTCTCCCTGGCCAACGTCATCTTCGCCATCCTCGTGATCGGCGTGGTGGGCATGGTCCTCGACTTCCTCTTCGGCCTCGCCCAGCGCGCGGTCGCCTGGGCCGAATGAGCCGCGCCTTCCTGCACGTGCGCGGCCTCGCCAAGCGCTTCGCGCCCGGCGCCAGGCCCGTGTTCGAGAACGTCGCCTTCTCGATCGAGCGCGGCGAGTTCGTCTGCGTGATCGGCCACTCCGGCTGCGGAAAGACCACGATCCTCAACATCCTGGCCGGCCTGGACGCCGCGAGCGCCGGGGAGGTCGTGATGGACAACCGCGAGGTCTCGGGGCCGAGCCTGGACCGCGGCGTCGTCTTCCAGGGCCACGCGCTCATGCCGTGGCTCACGGTCCGCCGCAACATCGCCTTCGCCGTGAAGTCGCGCTGGCCGGACTGGTCGCGCGAGCGCATCGACGCGCACTGCCAGAAGTACATCGACCTGGTGCGCCTCACCGGGAACGAGGACAAGAAGCCCTCGGAGCTCTCCGGCGGCATGAAGCAGCGGGTCGGGATCGCGCGCGCCTTCGCCATCCAGCCCAAGATGCTCCTGCTCGACGAGCCCTTCGGGGCCCTGGACGCCCTCACCCGCGGCGCGATCCAGGAGGAGCTCACCGCGATCTGCGCCCAGACGCAGCAGACCGTCTTCATGATCACGCACGACGTGGACGAGGCGCTGCTGCTCGCCGACAAGATCCTGCTCATGACCAACGGCCCGCAGGCGCGGATCGCCGAGATCGTGGTCAACACCCTGCCGCGCGCGCGCACGCGCCACGACGTGCACCACCACCCGCACTACTACCGGCTGCGCAACCACCTCGTGGACTTCCTCGTGCACCGCTCGCGGCTGCTGCAGGAGGGGCGCGCCGAGGACGCGGCGGCCAACGAGGAAGGTCCGAGCACCGTGAGGCCGGGCCTCGAGGAAGGCGAGGAGGCGCCGGCCCCGGCACGGCCCGCGCTCCTCAAGCAGGTCAAGTGAAACCACCCACCGGAGGTAGCATGAAGAGCTCGATGAAGGAAAACGCCGCCGTGGCCGCCGCGGCCGGCATGAAGCCCATGACCCGCGAGGACGTGACCGACCTCGTCTACTCCGCCAAGGTGCAGAAGGGCATCAAGTGGGCGGACGTGGCGAAGAAGGTGGGCGAGTCGAAGGAGTGGGTCACCGCGGCCTGCCTGGGGCAGATGACGCTCACGAAGGCGCAGGCCGAGAAGGTGGGGAAGATCTTCGGCCTGCCGGAGCAGGCGGTGAGGCTCCTGCAGGTGCCCCCGTACAAGGGGTCGCTCCCCACCGCCGTGCCGACCGACCCGCTCATCTACCGCTGGTACGAGATCGTCAACGTCTACGGCTCCACGATCAAGGAGCTGATCCACGAGGAGTTCGGCGACGGGATCATGAGCGCGATCGACTTCTCCATGGACATCACCCGCGAGCCCGACCCCAAGGGCGACCGCGTGCACGTGGTGCTGTCGGGCAAGTTCCTTCCCTACAAGACGTACTGATCGCCGTGACCCGGGCCGCCGAGCGCCTCGCGGTGAATACCGGCACGATGGCCCTCATCGCGGCGGCCGGCGCGCTCGCCCTGGCGGTGCTCGCCGTCGGGCGCGTCATCCGGTCCCGCCCCCGCTAGCCGAACGCCGCGCTCCGGAGCGCCACGCCGTGCGCGCCGTGGCGCCTCGCCTCGGCGAGGTCGGCGCGCGCGAGCCCGCCGATGGCGTAGGCGGGCATCGGGCAGTCGCGCACGAGCGCCGCGAACCCATCCCAGCCGAGCGTCGCCGCGCCGGGATGCGAGGGCGTCGGCTTCACCGGTCCCGCCACGACGTAGTCGAGGCCCAGCCGGGCGGCGTGCGCGATCTCCCCCGCGTCGTGGCAGGAGGCGCCCGCCAGGCGGGCGTCCGGGCGCGCGGAGGCGGCCATCAGCGCCTTCGCCGTGAGGTGCACGCCGTCGGCCTGGGGAAACCCGCCGCAGTCGCTGTTCACGACGACGAGCGCGCCGAAGGGGGTGGCGCGGGCGAGGGCCCGCGAGAGCAGGTGCTGCACCCGGAGGCGGTCGATGCCCTTCTCGCGGATCTGCACCAGCGGCCGCTCCGTGGCGAGGAGGCCCGCCAGGCGCAGGATCCAGGCGTCGAAGCTCGATTCGGACGCGTTCGACACCACCATGACCGCGGGCAGCGCGAGGGCCGCGAGCACCGGGGCGTTGGCGGGCAGCATGGGAGAGACGTCGGGGGACTCGATCCGCTGCCACGCGATGGCCTGGTCCTCGAGGGGCTGCGGCTCGCCGTCCCACGCGCTGACGCGGAAGAAGTGCAGCCGCACCGTCGCGTGCGTGTAGGCGTAGACGCGGGTGATCCAGGGCGTGGCCTCGCGCACGCGGATGCCGAGCTCCTCCTCGAGCTCGCGGTCGAGCGCGGCGCGCGGATCCTCGCCCGGCTCGATCTTGCCGCCGGGGAATTCCCAGTAGCCGGGGTAGGGCTTGCCCTCGGGCCGGCAGGCGAGGAGAAACTCGCCGTCGGGCCGCTCGATGACGGCGGCGGCGACCTCGGTGATCCTCGTCACTTGCGCGCGCGGGCGCCGGCGCCGCGACCCACGTAGTCCTTGGCGAACTGCCACGCCACGCGCCCGCTCCTCGAGCCGCGCTCCAGCGCCCAGAGCAGCGCCGCGGATCTCGCCGCGTCGTCGGCCTTGCCGCCGAGCGCCCCCACCCAGTGCGCGACGATGTCGAGGTACTCGTCCTGGTCGAAGGGATAGAACGAGAGCCACAGCCCGAAGCGCTCCGAGAGCGAGATCTTCTCCTCGGTGGTCTCGCCGGGGTGGATCTCGCCCCCGACGTGCCGCGTCTCGAGGTTCTCGTGCATGAACTCGGGCATGAGGTGGCGGCGGTTGGAGGTGGCGTAGATGAGGACGTTGTCGGCCGAGCCCGCGATGGTGCCGTCGAGGGCCACCTTGAGCGACTTGTAGCCCGGGTCGGAGGCCTCGAAGGAGAGGTCGTCGCAGAAGACGATGAAGCGCTCCCTGCGGCCGGCCACCAGGTCCACGATGTCCGGGAGGTCCACGAGGTCGGCCTTGTCCACCTCGATGAGGCGAAGCCCCTTCCTCGAGAACTCGTTGAGCGCCGCCTTCACCAGCGAGCTCTTGCCCGTGCCGCGCGCGCCCGTGAGCAGCACGTTGTTGGCGGGGCGTCCCGCCACGAACTGGGCCGTGTTCTCGCGCAGGCGCTTCTTCTGCCCGTCGATGTCCTTCAGGTCCGAGAAGGCGATGGCGTGCGGATGCCGCACCGGGTCGAGGTAGCCGCGGCCGGCGCGCTTTCGCCAGCGGAAGGCCGTCCCGGCGGACCAGTCCACGGGCTGCGTGCCGGCGGGCAGGAGGGTTTCGAGCCGGTCGAGCAGCTTGTCCACGCGGCCGAGGAAGCGGTCGAGGGAATCGGTCATGGTCCTTGTCGGCTCGTTCCCCGGCTACGCGAGCGTGAATACGAGCAGCCAGTAGTACTGCGTTTCCTCGAGCCGGGCCTCGCGGGCGATGGGGCGCACGGCGTCGGCGAGCTCGGCGGCGGTCGGGAAGTTCTTGAGCACCTCGTGGGTCTCGCCCGAGAGGAGCTGGCGCACCTGGTAGGTGTTGCCCTCGGCGTCGCGCCGCGAGATCGGCGTGGAGCTGCCCTCGACGTAGCGGTTGTCCAGCATGGCCACGAGGGAGCCGGGGGGCAGCGCCTTCGCCATCGAGGCGAGCCAGCGCGCGAGGTCGGACTTCCTCACGTGCGACCACCAGAAGCCCGCGAAGGCCGCGTCGCAGCCCTCGCACAGCCCGCCGGGGTTGAAGGCGTCGGCCTTCGCGAAGGTGACGCGCCCGGGCGGCAGGGGCTTCTCGCGCGCGATCTCGAGCACCGCCTCGTTGATGTCGCAGGCGGTGACGCGCGCGGCCTTCCGCGCGATGAACTGCGTCCAGTAGCCGGTGCCGCAGGCGACCTCGAGCACGCGCCGGCCCTCGAAGAGCGCCGGCAGGCGCCCGCGCAGCCAGGCGAGCTCGTCCTGGCGCTCGGCCTTGTCGTAGATGCGCTCGTACTCGCGGGCGCGCTTCGCGTAGTAGGCCTCGAGCTGCGGGGTCACATTGCCGGCCATGGCATCCTCCCCCCGGGGCGGGTCAACTGCGGTAGTCCGCGTTGATCTTCACGTAGTCGTAGGAAAAGTCGCAGGTCCACACGGTCGCGCTCTCCACGCCGCGGCCGAGCCCCACGCGCACGGTGATCTCGGCCGGCGCCATCACGGCCTTGCCCTGCTCCTCGGTGTAGGCCGCGGCGCGCCCGCCCTTCTCCGCGACCAGCACGTCGCCGAGGTGGAGCGTGACCCTGGCAGGGTCGAGGTCGGCGATGCCCGCGTTGCCCACGGCGCACAGGATCCGGCCCAGGTTCGGGTCGGAGG
>CAZNWZ010000068.1:0-1925 GCA_964576455.1 uncultured Lysobacter sp. | reverse complement strand
GCGATGCCCGCGTTGCCCACGGCGCACAGGATCCGGCCCAGGTTCGGGTCGGAGGCGAAGAAGGCGGTCTTCACGAGCGGGGAGTGGGCGATCGACTTGCCCACGCGCAGGCACTCCTCGCGCGTCGCCCCGCCCTCGACCACGAGGGTCATGAACTTGGTCGCCCCCTCGCCGTCGCGCACGATCGCCTGCGACAGGACCTGCGCGACCTCCAGCACGCACTCGGCGAGCCGGGTGAACTCCGCCGTTCCCTCCCCGTCGATGCGCGGGTTGCCCGCGCGCCCGGTGGCGACGAGGACGAAGGAATCGTTCGTGGAGGTGTCGCCGTCGACCGTGACCGCGTTGAACGAGCGGTCGGCCACGAAGCGCACCATGTCCTGCAGGGTGTCGCCGCCCACCGCGGCGTCCGTGGCGACGAATCCGAGCATGGTGGCCATGTTGGGCTGGATCATCCCCGCGCCCTTGGCGATGCCGGTCACCGTGATCTTCGCGCCGTCGATCACGACCTGGCGCGAAACGGCCTTGGGCACCGTGTCGGTCGTCATGATGGCGGCGGCGGCATCGGCCCACGCGTCCTCGCGCAGGTTCGCCACGGCCGCCGGGATCCCCGCGACCAGGCGGTCGACCGGCAGGTGCTCCATGATCACGCCCGTCGAGAAGGGGAGCACCGCGCGGGCCTCCACGCCGAGCGCCTTGGCCACGGCGGCGCAAGTGGCGCGCGCGTCGGCGAGCCCGGTGGCGCCGGTGCCGGCGTTGGCGATCCCGGTGTTCACGACGAGGGCGCGGATCCGCGGCCGGCCGGCGAGGTGCTCGCGGCAGACGGTCACGGGCGCCGCGCAGTAGCGGTTCCTCGTGAAGACGCCCGCCACGCGGCCTTCCGCGGCGATCTCGACCACCAGGAGGTCCTTGCGGTCCTTCTTGCGGATGCCGGCCTCGGCGACGCCCAGGCGGACGCCGGCGACGGGCAGGAGGTCTTGCGCGCGGGGCGCGGTCAGGTTGACGGCCATGGAACGGGAATTATCGCACGCCCCCGGCGCGCGGCAGGTGCCGCGGTCAGGGGGACTTCGGCCGCAGCCGGGCCATGGCGAGCACGTCGGCGTAACGGCCGTCGCGCAGCGCGTAGGCGCGGTGCGTGCCCTCGGCCTCGAAGCCGAATTTGCGGTAGAGGGCGATCGCGCGCTCGTTGTCGGTGAAGACCGTGAGCTCGAGGCGGAAGACATTGAGCCAGCCGTCGGCGAACCCCGTGAGCGCCGAGAGCAGGGACGTGCCCACGCCCTTGCCCTGCCACGGGCCGGCCACGGCGAGGCCCACGCCCATCGCGTGGGCCCGGCGCGGCGAGGCGGCCGCCGGGTGCAGCCCGCCGCTGCCCACGATCTCGTCCCCGGCGCAGGCGACGAACCGGTAGTGGCCCTCGGCGGGATCGGCCAGGCGCGTGCGCCACAGCTCCCGGGAGGGACGCGGCAGCTGGAGCGTGCCGGAATAGGCGCTCTCGTCGGAGAAGACGCGCCAGAGGCCCTCGTAGTCGCCGGGCTCGGCGCGGCGCACGGTGATGTCCATGCGCGCGAGGATGGCGGCGCGCCGCCCGGGCGTCAACCCGGCGCCCGCCTCAGGCGAGCTTGCCGTGGCAGTTCTTGTACTTCTTGCCGGAGCCGCAGGGACAAGGGTCGTTGCGGCCGGTTTTCTGGCCGGGGCGCACGAAGGGCTGCGCCGCCTCCGCCGGGGCGGCCTGGCCCTCGCCGGGCCCGGCGGCCTCGGCCGCGGCCTGGGCGAGCGCCTCGTCGGGATCGGCGTGGTGGTACTGGACGTTCCTCACCGCCTGCGCGGCCTCCTCGGCGCGCCGCTCGGCCTCCTCCACCTCCGCCTGCGAGCGGATCTGCACCGCCATCAGGTGCTGGCTGACCTGGCGCTTGATCGAGTCGAGCATG
>CAZNWZ010000067.1:0-9936 GCA_964576455.1 uncultured Lysobacter sp. | reverse complement strand
CGGCGAGGAAGCACAGGGCCTGCACCGCCTCGTGCATCTGCGTGCGGCCGGCCGAGAGCCTCACGAAGCTGCGCGGCATCAGGATCCTCGCGACGGCGACGGTGCGCACGAACTCCGCCCACGGAAGTGCCTCGGTGCCGGCGAGCGGCGTGCCCTCGACCTGCACGAGCTGGTTGATGGGCACCGACTCGGGATGCGGGTCGAGCGAGGCGAGCTGGGCGACGAGGCCCGCGCGCTCGTCGCGCGACTCGCCCATGCCCACGATCCCGCCGCAGCACACGTGGATGCCGGCGCCGCGCACGCGCTCGAGGGTGTCGAGGCGGTCCCGGTAGTCGCGCGTCGTGATCACCTCGCCGTAGAACTCCGGCGCGGTGTCGAGGTTGTGGTTGTAGTAGTCCAGGCCCGCCTCGCGCAGCTGCTCGGCCTGGCCTTCCTTCAGCATGCCCAGCGTGCAGCAGGTCTCGAGGCCCAGCTTCTTCACCTCGCGCACCATGTCGAGAACGGGCTCGAGGTCGCGGGCCTTCGGGCCGCGCCAGGCCGCGCCCATGCAGAAGCGCGTGGCGCCGTTGTCCTTCGCCGCCTTCGCCGTGCGCACCACCTCGTCGAGCGGCAGCATCGCCTCGTTCTCCACCCCGGTCGCGTGGCGGGCCGATTGCGGGCAATAGCCGCAGTCCTCCGGGCAGCCGCCCGTCTTGATGGACAGGAGCGTCGAGCGCTGGATGCGGTTGGGGTCGAAATTCCCGCGATGGACTGTCTGCGCCTGGAAGACCAGATCGTTGAAGGGAAGGTCGAGGAGCGCGCGCGCGGTATCGCGCAAGGCGCGGGCCTTCGGGTTGGCCGGCGGCAGCAGCGGGACGATCTGGTCCAAGGCGGATCCTGGAAGGGGTGTAAGTTGCTGATGATTCTGGAGAAACGGGATGCTGTCAAACAAATTGTCGGCAGCGTCCGAACGGTTGCACAAGAATTAGGCAGACGGCTGTGGCCGACCGGGCTCTGGCCGTCGGATTGCCTCCTGTGCCTGGGGCCGGCCGGGCCGGGGGCCGTGTGCGATAATTGTGAGCGCTTGCTTGCCTCCGAAGGGCCTCGCTGCTCCCGCTGCGCCCTTCCCCTCCCGGTGGCGGGGGAGTGCGGCGCGTGTCTTCACCGCCCTCCCGCCTATGATGACGTCGTGACGGCCTTCGATTACCGGTTCCCCATCGACCGCCTGATCGGCGGGTTCAAGTTCTCCGCCGACCTGGCGGCCGGCGCCTACCTGGGCGATGCCCTGGCCCGGGCGGCGGCGACCGCGCCCCGGCCGGATCGGCTGGTGGCGTCGCCGGCCTCGCTTCGCCGGCTGCGCGAGCGCGGCTTCCATCCGGCGCTGGTGCTGGCGCGGTCGGTCGGCCGGCGGCTGGGCATCCCCGTCGATGCCCGCGCGGTGGCGAAGGTCCGGCACACGCCGCCGCAGTCGGGGCTGGGCCGGGCCGCCCGCCGGCGAAACCTGCGCGGCGCGTTCGCCGTGCGCGCGCCGCTCGAGGGCCTGCACGTCGCGGTGGTGGACGACGTGATGACCACGGGGTCGACGCTCGCGGCGCTGGCCGAGGCGCTGCGGGCCGCGGGCGCCCGGCGCGTGTCCGGCTGGGTGGTCGCGCGGACCCCCGAGCCGCCCCGGGAGGACTGAGGCCATGGTCGACGTCGTGCTGGTGAACCCGGAGATCCCGCCGAACGCCGGCAACGTGATCCGCCTCTGCGCGAACACGGGCACGCCGCTGCACCTCGTCGAGCCGCTGGGGTTCTCGATGGAGGACCGGCAGCTGCGCCGCGCCGGGCTGGACTACCGCGAGATGGCCAACGTGACGGTGCACCGCGACTGGGGCTCCTGCCGCGCGGCCCTGGGCGGGCGCCGGATCCTCGCGTTCACGACCCGGGGGGCGAGCCGGATGGACGCGATGGCCTTCCGGCCGGACGACGTCTTCGTCTTCGGCGCCGAGACCGCCGGGCTGACGGAGGAATTCCTCGCCGGCTTCCCGCCGGGGAACCGGGTTCGCCTGCCGATGGTGCCCGGCAACCGCAGCCTCAACCTGTCGAACGCGGTGGCGGTGGCCGTCTTCGAGGCCTGGCGCCAGGCCGGCTATCCCGGCGCCACCGCGTAGGCCGCGGCAGGGCCGCCTATTCGGCCTTCGGGTCCCTCGCGAGCAGCAGCCGGACGGCCTCCGCGGGCGGCTGGCCCTCGAAGAGCACGCCGCAGACGGATTCCGTGATCGGCATCTCGATGCCCCGGGCGCGCGCCAGGCTGCGCACCGAGGCGGCCGACTGCACGCCCTCGGCCACGTGGCCCAGCTCGCGCAGGATGTCGGCCAGTCCCTGGCCCCTCGCGAGGCGAAGGCCCACGTCGCGGTTGCGCGAGAGGTCCCCGGTGCAGGTGAGCACGAGGTCGCCCAGCCCGGCGAGGCCCATGAAGGTCTCGGGCTGGCCGCCGAGCGCACCGCCGAGGCGCACGATCTCCGCGAGGCCGCGGGTGACGAGCGCGGCGCGGGCGTTGCGGCCCAGGCCCAGGCCGTCCGCGATGCCCGCGGCGATCGCGATCACGTTCTTCACCGCGCCGCCGAGCTCCACGCCGACCAGGTCCGAGCTCGAGTAGATGCGAAGGCGCGCGCTGTTGAGCTGCGCGGCGGCCTCGGCGGCGAAGCCCGCGTCCCGCGAGGCGACGACCACGGCCGTGGGCTGCCCGCGCGCCACCTCGAGGGCGAAGCTCGGGCCGGAGAGCGCGCCCGTCCTCGGCGCGGCGGGAAGGGCCTGCGCGACGATCTCGTGCGGGAGGTTCCCCGTGCCCCGCTCGAACCCCTTGCAGGCCCAGAGGAGGTCGATGCTCGGCCGCAGCGCCGCGACCGCCGTGGCCGCCTCGCGCAGCCCGGCGGTGGAGGTCGCCACGAGGGCGAGGTCGCAGTCCGCGACCGCCGAGGCGAGGTCCGCCTCGACCCGGAGGGCTTCCGGGAAACCGGCTTCGGGGAGGTAGGGGCTGCGGCGCTCGCGGGCGAGCTGCTCGCAGGCCTCGCGCCGCCGGGCCCACAGGCGGACCTCGTGCGCGGCCGAGAAGGAGATCGCGAGCGCGGACCCCCAGGCTCCCGCCCCGAGGACGGCGATCCTCATCGCCCTACGGCACGCCCCAGAGGTGGGCCGTGCGCGCGTAGCCCTGCTGGCCGTCGCGGTGGCGCACCTTGACCCAGCCCTCGGCGGGCGGCTCCAGCAGCTCCAGGAGGACCTGCCGGTAGGCCTCGAAGACGAGGGCCGACTTCGCGTCGGGCGCGGCGCGCACGTCGGCCACGGGCACGCTCACCATCGCGTTGCGGCGATCGCCCAGCGCCTTGTTCTCGACCCACGCCACCTCGCCGCCCGCGTCGCGCACCTTCGTCCACTGGTCGAGCTTCACCAGCACCTCGAAGGGATGGCCGCGGCTCGCCACGAAGACGCGGTCGGCCTTGAGGGAGGGCGCGTCGTAGAGGATCGCGGCGCGCTCGCCGATCGAGCGGAACTCCGCGGCGGCGGCGGGGAGCGCCGCCGCGAGGGCGAGCAGGGCCGCCGCCGCCCGCATGGCCGTCAGTGCGCGGCCTGGATGATGGGCGAGGCGGGCTGCTGCTCCGCCTGCGCCTGCTTCTGCGCCTGGTAGAGCGCCTCGAAGTTCACCGGCGTGAGGATCACCGGCGGGAAGCCGGCGCGGGAGACCAGGTCGGAGACCACCTCGCGCACGTAGGGATAGAGGATGTTGGGGCAGGCGATGCCGAGGATGGGTTCGAGGTCGGCCTCGGGGATGTGGCGCAGCGTGAAGATGCCGGCCTGGCCCACCTCCACCAGGAAGAGCGTCTTCTCCTTGGCCTTCGCCGTGACGGTCACCGTGAGTACCGTCTGGTAGACGCCCTCGTCCACCCGGGCCGACTCGTGGTGCAGCTGGATGTCCACCTGGGGCGCCTCGCGCTCGAGGAAGACCTGCGGGGCGTTGGGGATCTCGAGCGAGATGTCCTTCACGTAGAGCTTCTCGATCGAAAAGACGGGCTGGTTCTGGGCGTCGCTCATGGCGCTTCCTTCGGGTGGGTGTGGGTGGGGCCCGCGGCGCCTCAGGCGGCGAGCAGGGGATCGAGGCCGCCGGCGCGGTCGAGCGCGGCGAGGTCGTCGAAGCCGCCGACGTGGCGATCTCCGATGTAGATCTGGGGGACGGTGCGCCGCCCCGTGCGGGTCATCATCTCCTCGCGCCGCGCCGGGTCGAGGTCGACGCGGACCTTCTCGATGTCGGCGACGCCCTTGCCGCGCAGGAGCTTCTCCGCCATCACGCAGTAGGGGCACACGCCGGTCGCGTACATCAGCACCTTGGCCATGGTCCTAGCGCTCCACGGGCAGGCTCGCCTGCGACCAGGCGCCCACGCCCCCCTTGAGGTTGAACACCTGGGTGAAGCCGGCGCGCCGCAGCGTGCGGCAGGCCGAGCCCGAGCGGGCGCCGCTGCGGCAGGTGACGATCACGGGCTTCTCCTTGAACTTGGCGATCTCGTCGAGGCGGCCGGCCAGCTGGCCGAGCGGGATGTGGCGCGCGCGCGGCAGGTGGCCCGCGGCGTACTCGGCGTCCTCGCGCACGTCCAGCACGAGGGAGCCGGGCTGGTTCATGAGGCGCGTGGCCTCCATCGTGCCCACGGACTGGGCGCCGCCGGAGAAGAGCGACAGGTCGGGCCAGACGAGGAGGGCGCCGCTCGCGAGGAAGAGCGCGACGAGCGCGAGGTTGTCGAGCAGGAATTCGCCCATGGGGGGAGGAGCCTGGCGTTGCGGTGGCGGAAAGACCGGCATTTTAGCAGCCGGCGGGGCCCCCGGGCGAACCGTCAGCCGGCGAGCGCCTGGAGGGCCCAGAGGGCCGCCATTCCCGCGCCGATCGGGACGATGGGGTTGCGCACCTTCAGGGCGACCGCGAAGGCGACGACGCCGGCGACGAGCCGCGGGTTGGCGGGCGTCAGGTCGAGGGCCCCGTGGGCCATCGCGAGCCCGGGGACGACGATGGCCGCGAGCACCGCGGCGGGCACGAAGGCGAGCGCCACGCGGAACGCGTGCGGGAACTTGTGCGGGTCGGCGAACACGATGAAGGACGCGCGCGTGAGGAAGGTCACCGCGCCGGCGCCCAGGATGACGATCCACTCGGTCATCGCTTGTGCATCCATTCCGCGGCCACGCCCGCCGCGATTCCCGCGAGCGATGCGACCACGAGCGAGAGCTTGTACGGGAGCCCGGCCGCCAGGAGCACGACGGCGCCTGCCACCACGGCCGCGGCGACGTTGGCGCGCGTGCGCAGCGCGGGAGCGAGGAGCACGAGGAAGGAGAGCGTCACCACGAAGTCGAGGGACCACGCCGCGGGCACCTGGGCGCCCAGGACCGCCCCGGCGACCACCGACGCCTGCCACACGACCCAGAGCATCACGCCGGCGCCCAGCACGTGCCAGTGGCGCAGCCGCCGGTCCCCCGGCTGGGCGTAGATGTGCATGCCCATGGCGAAGCCCTGGTCCGTCATGAGGTACGCGAGCGGCACGCGCCAGCGCGGCGGCAGGTGCGCGACGTGCGGCGAGAGCGCCGCGCTGTACATGAGGAAGCGCAGGCTCACGATGAGCGCCGCCGCGAGCGTGACCACGACCGGCGACTGCGCGGCGAAGAGCTGCGCCACGACGAGCTGCGCGATGCCGGAGAAGGCGAAGAGGGAGAGCGCGATGCCCTCGAGCGGCGTCATCCCGGCGCCCACCGCCGCCACCCCCGCCACGAAACCGAACGGCACCGTCCCGATGAGGACCGGCGCCATGTCGCGGCAACCGGCGAGGAACTCGCCGCGCGCGTCGGGCGTGCGTTCGTTTGATAACATGGGAAAGCCCGCGATCCTGCCACGAAAGCCATGAAAAAGCTCGTCCTCATCCGCCACGGCGAAAGCACCTGGAACAAGGAGAACCGGTTCACCGGCTGGACCGACGTGGACCTCTCGCCGCAGGGCGTGGAGGAGGCCCGTGCCGCGGGCCGGCTCCTCGCCGCGCAGGGCTACGACTTCGACGTGGCCTTCACCTCCGTGCTCCGGCGCGCCATCCGCACGCTCAACCTCGCCCTGGAGGAGATGGACCGGCTCTGGCTGCCCGTGGAGAAGGACTGGCGCCTCAACGAGCGCCACTACGGCGGCCTGCAGGGGCTCAACAAGGCCGAGACCGCGGCGAAGTTCGGCGACGACCAGGTGCTCGTCTGGCGCCGCAGCTACGACGTCCCGCCGCCGGAGCTGCCCCCGGGCGACGAGCGCGACGCCGCGCGCGACCGGCGCTACGCGGGCCTGGGCGCGCAGGTGCCGCGCACCGAGTGCCTGAAGGACACCGTCGCGCGCGTCCTTCCCTGCTGGCGCGAGCGCATCGCGCCGCGCATCGCCGCCGGCGAGCGCGTGCTCGTCGCCGCGCACGGCAACAGCCTGCGCGCGCTGGTGAAGTACCTCGACGGCGTCTCCGACGCCGACATCGTCGGCCTCAACATCCCCACGGCCGTGCCGCTCGTCTACGAGCTCGACGACACGCTCTCGCCCCTGCGCCACTACTACCTCGGCGACCCGGAGGCGATCGCGAAGGCCGCCGCCGCGGTGGCGAGCCAGGGCAAGGCCCGCTAGCGGATGCGGGCGCGTCGCGCCGCGGCGGCCGTGCTGGCGGGCGTCGCGCTCGCGGCGGGATTCGCGGCCGCCGCCCCGGCGCGGGGCAGGCCCGCCGCGGCCTCCGAGGAGGAACTGAAGCAGCTGCGGGGCCGCATCGAGCGGCTGGAGAAGGAGCTCGCCCAGGCCGAGGAGTCGCGCGGCGAGGCGGCCGACGCCCTGAAGGCCGCGGAGAAGGCCGTGAGCGAGGCGAGCCGCGTCCTCTTCGAGCTCGACGAGGCCAACCGCGCGCTCTCGGCGCAGCTCGAGCAGCTCGCCGAGCGCGGCGAGCGCGCGCGGCGCGACATCGCGGGCCAGCGGGCGCTGGCGGAGAAGCTCCTGCGGCTGCAGTACGAGCAGGGCGGCCAGGACCGCCTGCGCCTCATCCTCGAGGGCAAGGACCTCGCCACCCTCACGCGCCACCTCGCCTACTTCGGCTACGTCCAGAAGGCGCGCGCCGAGACGCTCGCCTCCCTGCAGCGCGGCGCCCGGGAGGCGGCCGTCCTCGAGGCCGAGGCCCGCGAGAAGCGCGAGGCGATCGCGCGCAACCAGGCCGCGCAGGCGACGCAGACCCGGCGCCTGGAGCAGGAGCGCGCCGCGCGCGCCGCCGCGCACCGGCGGCTCGCGGGCCAGGTGGAGAAGGGCCGGCGCGAGATCGGGCGGCTCAAGCGCGACGAGGAACGGCTGACGCGGCTCGTGCAGGAGATCGCCCGCGCCCTGGCGGCGAGCGAGGCGCAGAAGGCGCGGGAAGCCCGGAAGGCGAAGCCCGGCGAGGCGCCCGAGGGGCGGCGGGGCACGCCGGTGGACCAGGTGGCGGACGCCTCGGCCTCGGCGCAGCCCTTTCCCGCGCTCAAGGGCAAGCTGCGGCTGCCGGTGAAGGGGGAACTCATGAACCGCTACGGCAGTCCACGGGAAGAGGGTGGCGCGACGTGGCGCGGGCTCTTCATCCGGGCGGCGGTGGGGGACCTGGTGCGTGCCGTGGCCGACGGGCGGGTGGTCTACGCCGACTGGCTGCGCGGCTTCGGCAACCTGCTCATCCTGGACCACGGCGCCGGCTACATGAGCCTCTACGGCTACAACGAGGGGCTCCTGCGGCAGGCCGGCGAGGGGGTGAAGGGCGGCGACCCCGTGGCGCGCGTCGGTGCCTCGGGGGGCGCCGAGGAATCGGGTTTATACTTCGAGCTGAGGTACGACGGAAGACCGTTCGACCCGCTGCGCTGGGTGGCGCGCTGAGGCTCCGCTGAAGGGGCGGGCGCGCATCCGGCCGCGGCATTGTCCAGACATCGGCGAGGTGGCGAGCATGGGCGGAAAACTGCAGCAGGTGGGCTTGGTGGTCCTCGGGGCCGCGCTCGGCGTGGCCGCGAGCCTGCACTTCTCCGCGATCGCAGACCGGCAGGCCTCCGCGGTCCAGCTGCCGGTGGACGACCTGCGCCTCTTCTCCGAGGTGTTCGGGCGCATCAAGAACGACTACGTCGAGCCGGTCGAGGACAAGAAGCTCCTCAAGGAAGCCATCAACGGCATGCTCACGGGGCTCGACCCGCACTCGGCCTTCCTGGACCAGGACGCCTACAAGGACCTGCAGGTGGGCACCCAGGGCGAGTTCGGCGGCCTGGGCATCGAGGTGGGGTCCGAGGACGGCTTCGTGAAGGTGGTGGCCCCGATCGAGGACACGCCCGCGCATCGCGCCGGCATCCAGGCCGGCGACCTCATCGTGAAGCTCGACGGGGTGAGCCTGAAGGGGCTGAGCCTCAACGACGCCGTGAAGAAGATGCGCGGCAAGCCCAACACCGAGGTGCTCATCACCGTCGTGCGCAAGGGCCAGCCCGCGCCCATGGACTTCAGGCTCAAGCGCGACGTGATCCGCGTGAAGAGCGTGAAGGCTCGGATGCTCGAGCCCGGCTACGGCATGGTGCGCGTCACCCAGTTCCAGGAGCACACCGGCGAGAGCCTCGTCCAGGCCGTCAACGACCTCTACAAGCAGGCGAACGGCGACCTCAAGGGCCTCGTGGTGGACCTGCGCATGAACCCGGGCGGGCTGCTCAACGCCGCGGTGGCCGTGTCGTCGGCCTTCCTGCCCAGGAACGCGCTCGTCGTGTACACGGACGGCCGCACCGAGGACGCGAAGATGCGCCTCACCGCGAGCAAGGAGAACTACGTGCGCGGCAGCTTCCGCGAGGACTATCTCGCCAAGCTCCCGGCCGCCGCGAAGACCGTGCCGCTGGTGGTGCTGGTGAACGGAGCGTCGGCCTCCGCCTCCGAGATCGTCGCCGGCGCCCTCCAGGACCACAAGCGCGCCACGATCATCGGCACGCAGACCTTCGGCAAGGGCTCGGTGCAGACGATCCTGCCGCTGCCGAACAACCAGGCGGTCAAGCTCACGACCGCGCGCTACTACACGCCCAACGGGCGCTCCATCCAGGCCAAGGGCATCGCGCCCGACTTCGTCGTCGAGGACGCCGCGACCGATTCGCGCGCCTTCACGCGCGAGGCCGACCTGCAGCGCCACCTCGAGGGCGACCACGAGAAGGCGAAGGCCGGCGTGGACGGCCCGGGCGCCAAGGCCACCCCGGCCCGGCCCGCCACCGAGGCCAAGGCCGGCGCCGACGGGAAGGCGGGCGCGGCCGCCGAAACCAAGGCCGCGCCCGACGCGAAGAAGGAAGACCTGCAGCTCGCCGCGGCCCTCAAGCACCTCAAGGGCGTGCCGATCACCGCCGCGGCCGCGAAGTAGGCCGGGCCGTCCGCCGGGCCAGCGCCTTGGACGACCGCCAGCGGCTGCGCTACAGCCGCCACCTGCTGCTCGAGGGCTTCGGCGAGGACTCGCAGGAGCGCCTGCTGGCCGCCCATGCCGTCGTGGTGGGCGCGGGCGGGCTGGGGTCCGGCGCGCTCCTCTACCTCGCCTCGAGCGGCATGGGGCGGATCACCGTGGCCGACGGCGACGCGGTCGACCTCACCAACCTGCAGCGCCAGGTCGTGCACCGCGTGGACGCGATCGGCACGAACAAGGCCGCGTCCGCGGCCGCCACGCTCGCGACGGTCAATCCCGACATCGCCGTGCGCGCGGTGACCGAGCGCCTCGGGCCGGGCGCGCTGCGCGCGCTGGCCCGCGAGGCCGACGTGGTCCTCGACTGCTCGGACAACTTCGCCACCCGCCACGCGATCAACGAGGCCTGCGTGCGCGAGCGCGTTCCCCTGGTGTCGGGGGCGGCGATCCGCTTCGACGGCCAGGTCGCCGTCTTCGACCCGCGCCAGCCGGGCTCGGGCTGCTACCACTGCCTCTTCCC
>CAZNWZ010000066.1:0-10111 GCA_964576455.1 uncultured Lysobacter sp. | reverse complement strand
CGTGACCGTCGGATGGGTCCCAAAAAATCGGGGTCCGCCAAACACGTCGGACCCCGATTTTTTACCCATCGAGAGATGGGGCCGCTGGCGCTCCCCCATCCCGACGGTCGCAGTCCCACGGAATTTCGAAGCCTCGCCACAACCCCTCCCCGCGGTGGCTCACGGCAGCGGCGGTGCCAGATCCCTCAGCGCCCCTCGTTCGCGGCGACGGTGGCCCGGAGTAGGATGCCCGGGCGAGAGGTTGGCGAAGTTCGCAAGAATTCCATGGCATGCGACCGTCGTAGGGCGACGAAGCGAAGCGCCGTCGCCGTTAGATGGGTGGAAAGTCGAGGGCCCGGGGGTCCCCAACTTGTTGGGGTAGGGACCACCTTTGGCGGACCGCGAATTTCCGGGCACCCATCCGACGGTCAAGCTTGCATGCCCTGGAATTCTTGCGAACTTCGCCAACCTCTCGCTCTCATCCGCAGGACCTCACCCCCACTTCGTCTTGCCGAGGGGCAAGGCGCGGGCCCGCTTGCCGGTGAGGGCGAAGAGGGCGTTGGCGACGGCGGGAGCGATGGGGGGCGTCGCGGGCTCACCCACGCCGGTGGGCTTGTCCAGGGTGGAGGGCACGATGTGCACCTCGACCTTCGGCATCTCGGCGAGGCGAAGGACGGTGTAGTCGTGGAAGTTGGACTGCTGCACGCGGCCATCCTTGAGCGTGATGGCGCTGTGCAGCGCCGCGGACAGGCCGAAGGCGACGGCGCCCTGCACCTGCGCCTCCACCGTCATCGGGTTCACGACCAGGCCGCAGTCGAAGGCGGCGACGACGCGGTGCACCTTCACGGCGCCCTGCTCGAGCGAGACCTCCGCCACCTGCGCGCAGACGCTGCCGAAGGACTCGTGCACGGCGATGCCGCGCGCGCGTCCCGCGGGAAGCGGCGAGCCCCAGCCGGCCTTGGCGGCCGCGAGGTCCAGCGCGGCCAGCACGCGCGGGTGCTTCGCCAGGAGCTTGCGGCGGAAGGCGACGGGGTCGTCGCCCGCCGCGGCCGCCAGCTCGTCCATCATCGTCTCCATCACGAACGCGGTGTGCGTGTGGCCCACGGAACGCCACCACAGCGAGGGCACGGGCGACTTCGGCGAGTGCAGCGTCACCGCGAGGTTCGGGATGTCGTAGGGCGTGTCGCTCACGCCCTCCACCGAGGTCTCGTCGATGCCCTCCTTCACGAGGAAGGGCTCGAAGGCCGTGCCGGCGATGATCGACTGGCCCACGATCGCGTGGTTCCAGCCGACGATCGCGCCCTTGGCGTCGAGCCCGGCTTCCACGCGGTGCACGTACATGGGGCGGTAGTAGCCGCCGCGGATGTCGTCCTCGCGCGTCCACACCGTCTTGACCGGCACCTTCACCGCGCGCGCGATCTCGCACGCCTCCCGCACGTAGTCGGAGGCCGGGTTGGCGCGCCGGCCGAAGCCGCCGCCCGCGGGCAGCGTGTTGAGCTTCACCTTCTCCGGCGCGAGGCCCAGGGCCTTCGCCGCTGCCGCCTGGTCGACGGTCTGGAACTGCGAGCCCACCCACAGCTCGGCGGAGTCGCCGCGGTACTCGACCGTGCAGTTGAGCGGCTCCATGGGCGCGTGCGCGAGGAAGGGCACCTCGTACTCGGCCACGACCGTCTTCGCCGCCGACTTGATCGCGGCCGCGTCGGCGGGCTTCTTCGCCATCGGCCCGGGCTTCTTCGCGAGCTCCAGGTATTCCGCGCGCAGGCCGTCGGTGGAGAGCGCGGCGCCGGGACCGGCATCCCACCGGATCTCGAGCGCGTCGCGGCCCTTCTTCGCGGACCAGAAATCCTTCGCCACCACCGCCACGCCGTTCGAGATCTGGACGACGTTCACGACGCCGCGCACGGCCAACGCCTTCTTCGCATCGAACGAGCCCAGCTTCGCGCCGAACACCGGCGGGTGGGCCACGAGCGCCGTGTGCAGGTTCGGCCGCTTCATGTCCAGGCCGAAGACGGTCTTCGCGTCGACGCGCTCGGTGGCGTCGAGGCGGCGCGTGGGCTTGCCGATGACCTTGAAGTCCTTCGGCGACTTGAGCTCCACCTTCTGCGGCACGGGGAGCTTGCCGGCCGCCTCGGCGAGGCTTCCGAACGAGGCCTTGCGCCCGCCGGGGCCGAGCACGAATCCCTTCTCGGCGCGGCACGCGTCCGCGCCCACCTTCCACTGCGCGGCGGCCGCGGCGACGAGCATCGTGCGCGCCTGCGCGCCCACGGTGCGAAGCTGCGCCCAGGAGTCGCCCACGCTCATCGAGCCGCCGGTCATCTGCATGCCGAAGGCGGTGTGCGCGTACTCGGGCGCGGCCGGCGCGAGCTGCGCGCGCACGCGGCCCCAGTCGCACTCCAGCTCCTCGGCCACCAGCATCGGCAGCGCCGTGGTGACGCCCTGCCCGAACTCGAGGTTCTTCACCATCACGGTGACGGTGCCGTCCTTGCCGATGCGCAGGAACGCGTTCGGGTGGATGGGCGGCTTCGGCGCGCCCTGCGCGTGCGCCAGGCGCTGCCTGCCCGGCAGCCAGAAGCCGATGACGAGGCCGCCGGCCATCGCGGCGGAGCCCCTGAGGAAGGCGCGGCGGGAGACGCTTTTCGCGGGGATCTTCATGGCGTCCTCCTCAGCGCTTCGCGGCCAGCGCGGTGGCCGCGGCGCGCACGGCCTCGCGGATGCGCGGGTAGGTGCCGCAACGACAGAGGTTGCCGTCCATCGCCTCGTCGATCTGCGCGTCCGAGGGCGACCTGTTCTTCGTGAGCAGGGCCACCGCCGCCATCACCTGGCCGGGCTGGCAATAGCCGCACTGCACCACGTCCTTGTCGATCCAGGCGGCCTTCACCGCCTTCGCCACGGCGCCCGAGGCGGCGATGCCCTCGATCGTCGCCACGCGCTTGCCCGCCACGTCGGCCACCTTCACCGAGCAGGAGAGCTCCGCCTCGCCGTTCACGTGCACCGTGCAGGCGCCGCATTGCGCGCGCCCGCAGCCGTACTTGGTCCCCGTGAGGCCGAGGCCGTCGCGCAGCACCCACAGCAGCGGCGTGTCGGGATCGGCGTCGGTCTGGACCGGCTTTCCGTTGACGATGAAGCGAATCATGACATTGCCCTTTCCAATGCTCTCCGGCAAGGCGCGGAACACTAATTATGTAGCACGCGCGCCGCGCGAATGTCCCCACGAATCCAGGGTGATGGCGGCAGGCCCGGAATGCGGCGCGGACCACTTGCGAAACGGAAAACCGCTGCTACACTCGGCGCGGCAGTCCGAACAACCAAGAACCAGGCACCTGGGGAGCCCATGCGCACAACACCGTCGAGCGCCGCACGCGCGGCAGCCGCAGTGGCATTCGTCCTTTCCACGCTTTCCCTCCACGCTTCAGCCCAGAGTTCCGATCCCGTCGCGCAGGCGCGCGCGCTCGTCGAGAAGAAGGACGCGGCCGGCGCCTGGGCGCTGCTCTCGCCGCTCGCCGGCGCGCGCTCGGGCGAGGTCGAGTTCGACTACTGGCTGGGCGTCGCGGCCCTCGAGACGGGCCGCCTCGAGATCGCGGCGCTCGCCTTCGAGCGGGCCCTCGACCGCAACCCCGACTTCGACAGCGCGCGCCTGGAGCTGGGCCGCACCTACCTGCGCATGGGCTCGCTCGACCTCGCGGAGCTCGAGTTCCGGCGCCTGCTCGGGCGCGCGCCCAACGAGGCCGGGCGCAAGGTCCTCGAGGGCTACCTCGCCGAGGTGAAGCGCCTGAAGGACCGCCAGGCCTTCGCCGTGAGCGGCTATGTCGAGGCGGGCGGCGGCCACGACAGCAACCTGTCGAGCACCACGAGCGACTTCACGAGCGCGGTCGAGTCCTCCTTCGGGCTGCCGGGGATCTCGCCCACCGGAAACTCGATCAAGCGCTCGGCCCCCTACTGGGCCGCGGCGGCCGGCGCGCATGCCGCGTACCGCGCCGCCGAGGACCTGACCTGGTTCGGTTCCGCCGACGCGCGCGTGCGCGGCTACGCGTCCGAAAGCGACTACGACTGGCAGCTGCTGGACGCCTCCGGCGGCGCGCAGTGGCGCCGGGGCGAGAACACGTACACGGTGTTCGCGTTCGGCCAGGTCTTCCGCCAGGACGGCGCCGTCGTGGAGACGATCGCCACGGAGCAGGCCATCACCAACGACCGCAACGCCTGGGGCGCGCTCGCCGAGGTGCGGCGCGACCTGAGCGCGACGACGCAGGCCGCCGCGGGCGTGCAGCTCTCGGCCTTCCGCTACCGCACCAACCCGGCCCAGGACACGGACCAGGCGCAGCTCTTCGCCGCGCTCGTGAGCCGCCCCGGCTGGTGGAAGGGCGGCACGATCCTGCTGCTGGCGCAGTACACCTACGACGACGCCCGCCGCACCCTCAACGAGTTCACCGAGCTCACCGTCTCCCGCCACGGCGGGGGCCTGCGGCTGATGGCGCACTCCGATCCGGCCGCGCGCCTGAGCTGGTCGGGATACGCGGCGTGGACGGTGCGCATCGACAACGACCCGTACGCGCGCGCCACGCTGGTGGCCACCGGCCGCGACGTGCTGCACGAGATCGGCCTGCGCGCCTCGTGGCGCCTCGCGGACGGCTGGTTCCTGCAGCCCAGCGTCGCCTACGTGCGCAACCGCTCCAACATCGACCTGTACGACTTCGACAAGCTCGAGGGCGGCGTGATGCTGCGCCGCGAGTTCGAGTGACCGGGAGAATGGCCATGCATACGATTCGGGGAATCCTCACGATCGCGGCGGCCGCCCTGGCCGCCGCCCTCGCGCTGCCCGCCGCCGCCCAGAACGCGGGCACCGTGCAGTTCACCTCCGGCACCGTGGAGATCCAGCGCGGCGCGCAGCGCATCGCCGCGCAGAAAGGCACGCCGCTCCTGCAGGGCGACACCGTCGTCACGGCCGCGGCCAGCGCCGCGCAGCTGCTGATGGTGGACGGCGCGCTCGTGTCGCTGCGCCCGTCCACGCAGATGGCGATCGAGCGCTACCAGTTCGACGCCGCCCAGGCCTCCGCGGGCGAGGCGATGCTCGCCCTCGTGCGCGGCACCATGCGCACCTTCACCGGCCTCATCGTCTCCCGCGACCGCGAGAAGTTCCGCATGCGCACGACGATCGCCAACGTCGGCATCCGCGGCTCCGGCAACATCCTCGCCCACAGCGACGAGGCCGGCACGATCAACCACACGCTCACCGGCGCGCACGGCGTCACCTCGAAGGACGCCACCGGCGTGGAGCGCACGCTGGTGTCCTACCCCGGGCAGACGATCCAGGTGCTGCCGGGCCTCGCGCCGCGCTTCATCCCGACGCCGCCCGGCATCCTGGCCGGCGCCTCGCAGGGCACCAAGTCGGCCAGCGCGGAGGAAAAGGCGGCCGAGGGCACGAAGACGACCTCCGGCTCGAGCGCCGAGGAAGGCGCCACGGCCACGGAGGCGGGTGCGGCCGCCAACCCGACGCTCGCCTCCTCGCAGGCCGCCACCAGCACCGTGGCCGCCGCCATCGTCGCGGCGCAGCCCGCGCCCAACGCGCCCTTCGAGGCGCTCTACCGCTCGGCGACACCCTACTCGGGCGGCGCCGGCTTCGAGGGCGTCATCGGCCAGTCGTCGTACCTGGGCAATGGCGGCGCGATCCTGGACGCCTCGGGGCGGCTCGTGGGCATCCGCAACGGCGCCTACAACGAGTTCCTCACGGGATTGGGCGCGCAGTTTCCCCCGGGGTACGCGCAGACGCAGATCACCGGCGCCGACGTGAGCTTCGTCGGCGGCGTGCACCACGACGGCTTCCGGACGCCGGACGGCGCGATCGTCATCGGGCGCTGGGAGGGCGGCGCCATCGTGGTGACCGGCGGCAACGCGCCCGGCGGCTCGGCCACTTTCCCCGTCGGCCCGCGCAGCGTGACCTACGACGTGACCATTCCCCTGCCGACCGGCATCTTCGGCAGCTTCACCGGCAGCACGACCTATGGCCTCGTGGCGGCCACCTCGCCCGCGGACGCCTTCGGCAACCTCGGGAGCGTCTCGAGCGCGTCGGTCAACGCCAACTTCAGCAACCAGACGGTCACCGGCAACGTCTCCCTGGCGGTGAACGGCCAGTCCTTCGCCGTCTCGGGCTCGGACACCCTGACGAGGAACCCCACCCGGTTCGACTTCGCCACCGTCGCCGGCACCATCTCCATCGGCTGCACGGGCGCCAACTGCGCCCCGCAGGGCTACCAGGGGACCTTCAACGGCGGCTTCGCGGGCGTGGACGGCCGCTGGGTCACGCTCACCTACCGCGTCAACCCCGCGCGCCTGCCCGGCAGCGCCTTCGCGGACATGATCGTGGGCAGCATCGTCCTGGGCGCCGCTGCGCCGCCCACCGTCGGCATCCAGCTCCCGCAGACGGGAACGGCGAACCTCGCGCTCACGGGCGCCAACATACTCACGCCCGGCGACTTCGGCCCGCCCATCAACGGCCAGCTCTTCGCCAACCGCGTCTCGGGCACGCTGCAGGCCAACTTCACGAACCGGACCGTGGGCTTCAACGCGACCATCGGCAGCGAAACGCCCGGGTCCCCCACCTACGTCGCCTCGGCCTCCGGCGCCCCGATCATCGGCGCCGGCTTTTCCGCGAGCACCACCGGCGGGCCCGGCGTCGGCCTGATGACGGTGACCTGCACCGGCTCCCCCTGCGGCGCGGCCGGAACGGGCATCGGGCGCTTCGACGGCCTCTTCACCTCCTCCTCCGGCCAGCAGGGGCGGGTGAGCTTTTCCGTGGGGGACTCCCTGGGCATCTACAACGGCGGCGCGAACTTCGGCCCGGCAACGGTCTCGTTCACGCGCGCCCTCGCGGCCGACGTGCAGCAAGGCGCCGCGGCGATCGCCGCGAGCCCGGCCTCGGCCGTGGCGGCCGTCACGGTCGCGGCCGCGGTCCGCTCGCCGCGCTTCGCCCTGCGGGGACCTCAGTAACGCCTCCGGGGACCGGGGCGGTGCCTTTGGTATCATGGCGCCGCCCCGGAGCCCCCCGATGCCGCGCACCCGCAAGCTCTTCCCCACGCCCGACGACGCCGAGAGCGCCTTCTACGAGGCCTTCGAGCGCGCCGACCTCGCGGCGATGATGGTGGTGTGGGCCGAGGGCGAGGACGTGGTCTGTGTCCACCCGGCGGGGCCGCGCCTCGCGGGCTTCGACGCCGTGCGCGAGAGCTGGATGCAGATCTTCGCGGCCAACGTGAAGCTCTCGGTGCGCGTGACCGACGCTTGCCGACTGGACGGCCCCTCGGTCGCGGTTCGCTCGGTGGTGGAGGCGATCACCACGCCGGGGACGGAGGGCACGCCCCAGTTCGTGAACGCGACCAACGTGTACGTCCTCACGGACGCCGGCTGGCGCATCGCCGTGCACCACGCCTCGCCGCCGGAGCAGCCTGCCCCGCCCGAGGAGGACGAGGCGGCGCAGCCGCATACGCTGCACTGAACGCCCCGCCCGCCGTGGCGCGCCCGGCCGCCGCCCTCCTCGCCTTCCTGCTGGCCCTGCCGGCCCTCGCGCATCCCGACCCGCGCAAGGTCGTGCGCACGGCCTACACCAGCGCCGAGTCCAAGCTCGACCCGGCGGCGGAGTCCGACGAAGCCTCCGGCAGCATCTCGCACGCGATCTTCGACCCGCTGCTCACCTACGACTTCCTCGCGCGGCCCGCGAAGCTCAAGGCGAACACGGCCTCGCTCCCCGAGATCACGGACGACGGCGCCACCTTCACGCTTCGCATCCGGCCCGGCATCTTCTTCGCGCCGGATCCCGCTTTCGGCGGCAGGCCGCGCGAGCTCACCGCCCACGACTACGTCTATTCCATCAAGCGCCTCTTCGACCCGAAGCTCCGGAGCCAGTGGCTCTTCCTCGTCGAGGGCAAGATCCGGGGCGGCGACGACGCGATCAAGGCGGCGAAGGCGTCGGGACGCTTCGACTACGACCGGCCCATCGAGGGGCTGCAGGCGCTCGACCGCTACACGATCCGCATCCGGCTGGAGAACCCCGACTACTCCTTTCCCTACGTGCTCGCGATGCCGTGCACGGCGGCGCTAGCCCGCGAGGTGGTGGAGCGCTACGGCCAGGACATCGCGCACCATCCCGTGGGCACCGGGCCCTTCCGCATCGCCGAGTGGGTCAAGGGCTCGCGCATCGTGCTCGAGGCCAATCCCGGCTACCGCGAGGACGTCTTCGAGGGCGACGCCGGCCCCGACGAGGGGAGCCGCGCGATCCACGCCCGGCTCCAGGGAAGGCGCCTGCCGATCGTGGGGCGCATCGAGATCCACGTCATCGACGAGGCGCAGCCGCGCTGGCTCGCCTTCCTCAACGGCGACCACGACTACATCCGGCCGCTGCCCGAGGACTTCGCCAACCTCGCGCTGCCGGGCGGGAAGCTCGCGCCCAACCTGGCGAGGGCCGGCATCACCGTCACGCCCGACGAGATCGCGTACACGACCTACACCACCTTCAACACCGCCGAGACGATCGACGGCAAGCCCAACGCCCTCGGCGGCTTCACCCCGGAGCGCGTGGCGCTGCGACGCGCCATCGTCATGGCCTGGCGCATCGACGACCAGCTCGCGATCCTGGACAAGGGCCAGAGCGTGCGGGCCCACACGCCGCTGCCGCCGGCGGTCTCCGGCCACGACCCGCACTTCGTGAGCCCGACGCTCGAGTACAACCCCGCGAAGGCGAAGGCGCTCCTGGACCTGTTCGGCTACGTGGACCGCGACGGCGACGGCTATCGCGAGGCGCCCGACGGCTCGCCCCTTTCCTTCGACCACGCCTCCGTGCCGACGCTGCGCGAGCGGCAGCGAAACGAGCTGTGGAAGAAGTCGATGGACGCGATCGGGCTGCGCGTCACCTTCGACAAGGTCGAGAAGCTCCCGGAGCTGCGCAAGCAGGCCCAGCTCGGGCGCGTGCAGTCCTTCAGCTACGGCTGGATCGCCGACTTCCCGGACGGCGAGAACTTCCTGCAGCTGCTGTGGAAGGGCTCCATCGGGCAGGTGAACTACGCGATGTTCGACCACCCGGAGTACAACGCGCTCTACGAGCGCATCAAGCGCCTGCCCGACGGCCCGGAGCGCAACGCCCTCATCGGCCGCATGGTGAGGCTCATCGCGGTGTACTCGCCGTGGATGGTGGAGACGTACAAGGCGCAGAAGATCCTGGTCCAGCCGTGGGTGCTCAACTACCGCAAGCACCCCTTCAACCACGAGCCCTGGAAGTACCTCGACGTGGACCCGGCCCGCCGCCCGGCCCGCTGATGGCCCTATGATGGAGCCCATGGCCGCCCTTCCCGCCCCCTCCGCCCCCCCCGCCACGAGCCGTTTCGGCACGCTGGTGACGGTGGCGCTCGTCCTGGCCCTCGCCTGGATGCTGGCCCGGTGGACGTGGGTGTTCGTGGCGCCACCGGCCTCCTCCGCCGCGGCACCGGCCGCCTCGGGCGTGGACCTGGCCGCGGTGGCCCGGCTTTTCGGGGGCGCGCCGCCCGCCGGCCCGGCCTCGCCCGCCGCGGGCGGGTCGGGACTCCGGCTGAAGGGCGTCGTGGCGCCCTCCCCGGCCGACATCGGCTCGGCCGTCTTCAACGCCGGCGGCCGCGACATCGCGGTGCCCCTGGGCGGCGAGGTGCAGCCGGGGGTGAAGCTGGTGGCGGTGGAACGCGACCACGCGGTCGTCTCCCGCGGCGGCGTGCGCGAGCGCGTGGACCTCGAGACCCGCATGGCGGCGGTGCCGCGCGCCGTCGCCGGCAAGGCCTCCGGATTCCGGCTCGCGGTGTCGCGCTCGGGCTCCAACGCCTTCAGCTTCTCGCGCAAGGACCTCGAGAACGCCCTCAAGGACCCCGGCCAGCTCGCCTACCTGGGACGCATCGGCATGCCGCAGGGCGGCGGCGTGCGCCTGGACGAGGCGCCCCCGGGCAGCCTCGCCTCCCGCCTGGGCCTGCAGCCCGGCGACGTGATCCGGAAGGTGAACGGCCAGGCCGTCGCCTCCGCCGGCGACCTCGCGCGCCTGCACCAGCAGTTCGCCACCACCTCCCAGATCCAGGCGGAAATCCAGCGCGGCACCGCCACCGTCCAGCTCAGCTACAACATCAACCCCTGA
>CAZNWZ010000065.1:0-10309 GCA_964576455.1 uncultured Lysobacter sp. | reverse complement strand
GCGACCGGCTCGCGATGGCCGACCACGACGGCCGGCTCTTCGACGGCGACCAGCTCCTCTACGCCATCGCCAAGCACCGCCACGAGCAGGGGCTGCTGCGCGGGGGGATCGCCGGGACGCTCATGACGAACTTCGCCCTCGAGCGCCGCCTCGGCGAGCTGGGCATCCCCTTCGCGCGGGCCCGGGTCGGCGACCGCTACGTGGTCGAGATGCTGCACGACCGGGGCTGGGAGTGCGGCGGCGAGAACTCGGGCCACATCCTGTGCCTCGACCGCCACTCGACGGGGGACGCGATCATCTCGGCCCTTCAGGTGCTCGAGGCCCTCGTGGCGGCCGGGCAGACGCTCGCCGACTTCACGCGCGAGCTCACGCTCCTGCCGCAGGTGCTCACCAACGTGCGGCTCGCGGGCCGGGCCGACGTCACGGCCCTGCCGGCGGTGCGCGAGGCGGTGGCCGCGGCCGAGGCGGCGCTTGCCGGCCGCGGGCGCGTCCTGCTGCGGCCCTCTGGCACCGAGCCCGTGATCCGGGTGATGGTGGAGGGGGAGGACCCGGCGCGGGTCAGGTCCCTCGCGGAGGGCATCGCCGAGGCCGTTCGCCGGGCGGCCTGAGCGCGCCCGGCCGGGCCCGGCGGCGGGGGCGGCCCCGGGGCGCTGTCACGAGGCTGTCACACCGCCGAAGTAGTCTGCCGGGGTCCGGGAAATTCCCCGCCTTTCCCTCCAGGAGCCCCACCATGAAGCTCAAGCTCTCCGCGCTCGCCGCGGCCCTCGCGCTCGGCGCGATCGCGACCACCTCCGCCCACGCCCAGCAGATCGTCAAGGTCGACGGGTCCTCGACCGTCTACCCGGTGACCGAGGCCGTCGCCGAGGAATTCCAGAAGGCCAAGAAGAACGCCGTCAAGGTGACCGTGGGCATCTCCGGCACCGGCGGCGGCTTCAAGAAGTTCTGCCGCGCCGAGACCGACGTCTCCAACGCCTCGCGCCCCATCCTCAAGAAGGAGATGGAGGACTGCAAGAAGGCCGGCGTGGAGTACATCGAGCTGCCCGTGGCCTTCGATGCCCTCACCGTGGTGATCAACCCCCAGAACGACTTCGTGAAGCAACTGACGGTGGCCGAACTCAAGAAGATGTGGGAGCCGTCCGCCCAGGGCAAGGTGAAGAGCTGGAAGGAAGTGAACCCGGCGTTCCCGGACGTTCCCCTGAAGCTCTTCGGGCCGGGCTCGGACTCGGGCACGTTCGACTACTTCACCGAGGCCGTCAACGGCAAGAGCAAGGCGAGCCGCGGCGACTACACCGCGAGCGAGGACGACAACGTCCTGGTCCAGGGCGTGGCGCGCGACAAGGGCGCCATCGGCTACTTCGGCTTCGCGTACTACATCGAGAACCAGAAGAAGCTCAAGAGCGTGCCCATCGTCGCCAAGGACGGAGCGCCGGCCGTGGCTCCCTCGATGGAGGCGGTGCTCAAGGGCACCTACCAGCCGCTCGCGCGGCCGATCTTCATCTACGTGAACACCAAGAGCCTCGCCAAGCCCGAGGTCAAGGAGTTCGTCGACTTCTACATGACCCAGGGCGCCAAGCTCGCGAAGGAAGTGAAGTACGTTCCGCTGCCCGACAACGCGTACAAGACCAACAAGGAGCACCTGGCCAAGAACAAGGTCGGTACGGTGTTCGGCGGCGAGGCCGAGGTCGGCGTCACCATCGAGGAGCTCCTGAAGCGCGAGGCGAAGCTCTAGGGCGGTCTCGCGGAAAGGGGGGGCGAGGCTCTCGCCCCCCTTTTCGCTTCCGCGGCCAGGGCGCGAATCACGGGAGACGGCTAGAATGGCGAGCATTCATGCGGGAACCGCCACGATCGCCATGGCCACGGTGGATCCGGACCGGCTGAAGCACAAGTTCAGCCGCAACATCAGGGAGCGCATCATCGAGGCGGTGCTGTTCTTCGCCGCCCTGGTGTCGGTCTTCACGACCCTCGGCATCGTCTTCATCCTCGCCTACGAGTCCCTCGAGTTCTTCCGGCACGTGCCGGTGTGGACATTCCTCACCGACACGATGTGGACGCCGCTCTTCTCCGAGCCGCGCTACGGGATCCTGCCGCTGCTCGCCGGCACGCTCGTCACCTCGGCGGTGGCGCTCGCGGTCGCGATCCCGCTGGGAACCGTCATCGCGATCTACCTGTCGGAGTTCGCCCCGTTCGCGGTGCGCGAGGTGGCCAAGCCCTTCCTCGAGCTGCTGGGCGGCGTGCCGACGATCATCTACGGCTACTTCGCGCTGCTCTTCATCACGCCGCTGCTGCAGAAGGCCTTCCCCGAGCTGCCGGGCTTCAGCATGCTGTCGGCGGGCCTCGCGATGGGCATCATGATCATCCCCTACGTGAGCTCGGTCGCCGAGGACGCGATGCGCGCGGTGCCCATGGCGCTTCGCGAGGGCTCCTACGCGATGGGGGCCACGCGGTTCCAGACCGCGACGCGCGTAGTCACGCCGGCGGCCATCTCCGGCATCGCGGCCGCCTACATCCTGGGCATCTCCCGGGCCGTGGGCGAGACCATGATCGTGGCCGTCGCCGCCGGGATGCAGCCCAACCTCACCTTCAACCCCGCCGAGCCCGCCGCCACCATCACGGCCTACATCGTCCAGGTGGCGCTCGGCGACCTGCCGCACGGCTCCATCGGCTACCAGACGATCTTCGCCGCGGGCCTCGTGCTGTTCCTCCTCACGCTCTTCTTCAACATCCTCGGGCACTGGATGCGCCGGAAGTACCGGGAGGCCTACTGACCATGGCCGCGCGCGTCCCCGAAACCCGCGAGGAGCACGAGCGGAAGCTGCGCGAGCTTCGCGCGCTCATCGGGGCGCACAAGCGCTGGGACCTGCTCTTCGCCTCCATCGGCGTGCTGGCGCTCCTGTTCGGCGTGCTCGCCTTCGTGGCCTTGTTCCTGGAGATGGCGATCGAAGGCGCGCCCCGCCTCTCGTACGACTTCTTCACGAGCTTTCCCTCGCGCCGCGCCTCCGGCGCGGGCATCCTCTCGGCCTGGGTCGGCTCCACGCTCGTGATGCTGGTCACCGCGCTCGCGGCGGTCCCGCTGGGCGTCGGCGCCGGCGTCTACCTCGAGGAGTACGCGCCCAAGAACTGGATGACCGACATCATCGAGATCAACGTGACGAACCTCGCGGGCGTGCCGTCCATCGTCTACGGCCTGCTCGCGCTGGGGCTCTTCGTCTACCAGTTCGGCCTCGGGCAGAGCATCCTCACCGCCGGGCTTACGCTCGCGCTGCTCATCCTGCCGGTGGTCATCGTCGCCACGCGCGAGGCGATCCGCGGCATTCCCGTGGCCATCCGCGAGGGGGCCTACGCGCTCGGGGCCACCAAGTGGCAGACGACGAGCGACCACATCATCCCCTACTCGATGCCCGGCATCCTCACCGGCGTGATCATCGGCCTGGCGCGCGCCATCGGCGAGACGGCGCCCATCATCACGATCGGCGCGCTCACCTTCATCGCCTTCCTGCCGCCGAGCCCGGTGGGGCCGGAGTTCCCGTTCGTGAACTTCGAGTGGCTGAAGTCGCCGTTCACCGTGATGCCCATCCAGATGTTCAACTGGACCTCGAGGCCCGAGGAGGCGTTCCAGGTGAACGCGGCGGCGGCGGGCCTCGTGCTCGTGGTGATGACGCTGCTCATGAACGCGCTGGCGATCTACATCCGCTACCGCCTGCGCAGGAACATCAAATGGTAGGAGACGACCCCCGATGTCCGCCGTCCTGAGAACCAACCCGCGCGAGCGCGAGCGCGCCGCGGAGGAGAAGCTCGCGCTGAAGGCGGAGGCGAGGAGCCTCAACTTCTACTACGGCCAGTTCAAGGCGCTCAAGAGCCTGAGCATGCCGGTGTACGAGAAGAAGGTGACCTCGCTCATTGGTCCCTCGGGCTGCGGGAAGTCCACCTTCCTGCGCAGCTTCAACCGCATGCACGACCTCTACCCGGGCAACCGCTACGAAGGCGAGATCCGCATGTTCCCGGACGACGTGAACATCCTGGCGCCCGGCATCGACCCCATCGAGGTGCGCATGCGCATCAGCATGGTGTTCCAGAAGCCGAATCCGTTCCCGAAGTCGATCTACGAGAACGTGGCCTACGGCATGCGCGTGCGCAACGTCACCCGCAAGGCGATCGTCGACCAGAAGGTCGAGGAGGCCCTCCGCGCCGCCGCCCTGTGGGACGAGGTGAGGGACCGCCTGCACGACCTCGCGTTCAACCTGTCGGGAGGGCAGCAGCAGCGCCTGTGCATCGCGCGCGCCCTCGCCACGGACCCGGAGATCCTGCTCTTCGACGAGCCGACCTCGGCCCTCGACCCCATCGCGACCGCCTCGATCGAGGAGCTGGTGGACGAGCTGCGCCAGCGCGTGACGATCCTCATAGTCACGCACAACATGCAGCAGGCGGCGCGCATCTCCGACTACACGGCCTACATGTACCTGGGCGAGATCATCGAGTTCGGCGAGACCGACCAGATCTTCATCAAGCCGAACAACAAGCAGACCGAGGACTACATCACCGGCCGCTTCGGCTGAGGCGCCCGCGCCCGGCGTCTCCGAACGGTCTCACTCGCGTCACGCCCCGGTAAACGGCGGGGCCTACCGTGGCGGGAACCCATCCGCCGGGAGGCCCCGATGTCCGAGACCGCGCATCCGCCCCGATTCACCGTCGCCTTCGCCGAGAGCCGCGCCGAGATCCGGGAGGCGCAGCGCCTGCGCTTCCTCGTGTTCGGCCAGGAGCTGGGCGCGCGGCTGCCGGGGGCCGACCAGGGGATCGACGAGGACGAGTTCGATCCGCACTGCGACCACCTGGTGGTTCGTGACCGCCTCTCGGGCTGCGTCGTCGGCACGTACCGCATCCTCCCGCCCGAGGCGGCCGGCGGCGCGGGAGGGCTCTACACGGACCGCGAGTTCGACCTCACCTTCCTGCAGCCGCTCCGCAGCCGCATGGTGGAGGTGGGGCGCGCCTGCGTGCACCCGGCCCACCGCAGCGCCGCCGTGATGCTCCTCATGTGGTCGGCGCTCGCCCGCTACGTGATCGACGGGGGCTTCGAGTACTTCGTCGGCTGCGCCAGCATCGGCCTCGACGACGGCGGGCAGCTGGCCGCGTCGGTGTACCGGCGGGTGTGCGAGGACCGGCTCAGCCCGGACCACCTGCGCGTCTTTCCCCGCAACCCGTTCCCGCTGGATCGCTTCGAGCCGCGCGACCCCGCCGGGATTCCGCCCCTGCTCAAGGGCTACCTCGGGATGGGAGCCTGGGTGTGCGGCGAGCCGGCGCTCGACCCCGATTTCAACTGCGCCGACCTGCCCGTCCTGCTCTCGCTGGACCGCCTGGACGCGCGTTTCGCCCGGCATTTCCTCAAGCGGGCGGCCTGAGGCGCCTCACGCCAGGCGCGGCGGCAGCACCAGGGCCCACACCGCCCCGAGCAACACGATCGAGACGAGCACCGCGGCGCTGCCGATGTCCTTGGCGCGCTTCGAGAGGGCGTGCCGGTCCAGCGAGATGCGGTCGATCGCGGCCTCGACGCCGGTGTTGAGGAGCTCGACGACCAGCACGAGGAGCACGCTCGCGACCAGCAGCGCCCGCTCCACGGCAGGCATGGGCACGGCGAACGCGACCGGCAGCAGCACGGCCGCGAGGAGCAGCTCCTGCCGGAAGGCGCTCTCGTGGCGCCAGGCGTCGGCCAGCCCGTCGAGCGAGTTGAGGAAGGCGAGGGCGATTCGCCGGATGCCCGTCTTGCCCTTGAACGGGCTCCGGGCGTTCGCCCCGCCGGCGGCCTCAGCGCGCGGCGGGACTTCCATCCGGTCCGTCCCGGGCGTCGAGCGGGGCGCCGAGGCGGCGCGCGGGAACGAGGTGGGAGACGAACTGCCGCGTGCAGCGTTCCCAGGAGAACGCCTCGGCATGGCGCCTCGCGTCGGCGCGGTCGAGCAGCAGCGCGGCCAGCGCGGCCTCGCGCAGGTCCTCGTTGAGGATCCCGGCGGAGGGGTCCTTCACCACGTCGAGGGGGCCGCGCACGGGCAGTGCGGCCACGGGCACGCCGCTCGCCAGGGCCTCGAGGAGCACGAGGCCGAAGGTGTCGGTTCGGCTGGGGAAGACGAAGGCGTCGGAACGCCGGTAGTGGCTCGCGAGGTCCTCGCCCGATCTGGCGCCCACGAACACGGCGTCCGGGAAGCGGCGCTGGAGCTGCGCGCGCGCCGGGCCGTCGCCGACCACGAGCTTGGTGCCCGGCAGGTCCAGCCGCAGGAAGGCCGGCAGGTCCTTTTCCACGGCGACTCGCCCCACGTAGGTGAAGACGGGCCGGCGGTACTCCTCGAAGCGCTCCGGCCCCGGCCGGAAGAGCGCCAGGTCCACGCCGCGCGACCAGTCCGCGAGGTTCGCGAATCCGCGCTGCTCCAGGAGGCCCCGGATCGATTCCGTGCCCACGAGCACGGCGGAGGAGGGGCGGTGGAAGCGTCGCAGCCAGGCGTAGGTCCAGGCGAGCGGGACGCCGAAGCGCGGCTTCACGTACTCCGGGAAGCAGGTGTGGAACGCGGTCGTGAACGCGAGGCCCCGGGCGACGCAGTAGCCGCGGGCGGCGAGGCCGAGCGGCCCCTCGGTCGCGATGTGCACCGCCTCCGGCTCGACCTCCCGGAAGCGGCGGGCCACCGCGCGGCCCGGCAGCACGGCGAGCGGGATCTCCGGATAGGAGGGCATCGGGACGGTCGCGAGGCCCTCCGGCGACAGGACGCTCACCTCGTGTCCCCAGCGCTCCAGGCAGGCGATGGTGTTGCGCAGCGTCACCACGACGCCGTTGACCTGCGGTGCCCAGGCGTCAGTCACCAGGAGCAGTCGCAAGCTCCTCCTCCCGGGGCGACGCCACCGCCCTCGCCTTGGCCTCCTCGATGGCGCGCCAGTCCACCAGGCGCAGCTCGCCGCTCTCCAGTTCCACCAGCGCGGTGAGGCTCTCGACCCAGTCGCCGTCGTTGCAGTAGAGGACGCCGCCGATGTCGCGGATCTCGGCCTTGTGGATGTGGCCGCAGACGACGCCGTCGAAGCCGCGGCGCCTCGCCTCGTGCGCCAGCGCCTCCTCGAAGTCCGTCATGTAGGAGACAGCGTTCTTCACGCGGTGCTTGAGGAATTGGGAGAGCGACCAGTAGGACCAGCCCATCCGGGCGTTCATGTGGTTCAGCCACCGGTTGAGCCTGAGCGCGACGTTGTAGAGGAGGTCGCCCAGGTGGGCAAGCCAGCGGGCACGCTGCACGACGGCGTCGAAGAGGTCGCCGTGGATGACCAGGAGGCGCCGGCCGTCGGCCGTCACGTGCACCGCCTCGTCGCGGATCTCGATGCCCCCCAGCGCGACGCCCGGGAAGTGGCGCAGCGCCTCGTCGTGGTTCCCGGCAATGTAGGCGACCCGCGTCCCCTTGCGGGCCTTGCGCAGCACCTTCTGGACGACGTCGTTGTGGGTCTGGTGCCAGTACCAGCGGCGCTTCAGCTGCCAGCCGTCGACGATGTCGCCGACGAGGTAGAGGTAGGCGCTGTCGGTGCTCCGCAGGAACTCCAGGAGATGGGTGGACTGGCAGCCCGGCGTGCCGAGGTGCAGGTCCGAGATGAAGATCGAGCGGAACCGCAGCGTGGGGATGTCGTCCATTCTGCGGACGCATTGTCCGCGCGGTCCGCGTAAGGAGTGCGTCCGCGGCGTGACGGAATCGCGTCACGCGGCACCGGGCCCGCGAAGGCGTCACCGCCTTGAAACACGGCGGGCGCACGATGGGACCTGTTCCTGGGGAGTTGGGTGAGGACCCCGTCTCCGGCGGCCACCAGGCGCTTCTCCTCCGTCTCACTGGTGGCACTTTCGGGGCGACCGACGGGTCGCCCCGCTTCTTTTCCCCCGGCGGGTGCCGGGGCGCGGCTTGAGCGAGTAAGTGGGTCGGTGGAGAGGGCGCCATTCAACCGCGGATCGGCGCGCGGACGCCTCTCACGTGACGGTAGGCGCCGTGTCATGGAAATGTCACGGGCCCGTCGTATTTTTCCCGTTCAGCCGCCACGAGGGCCGCCATGGGGACCACGCTCGACCTCTTCCGCAACGAGACGGATACGCAGTCCTTCGCGGCCGGCGCGACGATCTTCTCCGCCGGCGATCCCGGCACCGCCATGTACGTGGTCGTGGAGGGGGAGGTCGACCTGCTCATCGGGGACCGCCTCGTGGAGACCCTCGGTCCCGGCGAGCCCTTCGGCGAGATGGCCCTCATCGAGCATGCGCCCCGGGTCGCCACCGCCCGGGCCAGGACGGCGTGCCGCCTGGCGGCCGTCCCGGAGAAGCGCTTCCTCTTCATGGTCCAGCAGACGCCCTTCTTCTCGCTGCAGATCATGCGGACGATGGCCGAGCGCCTGCGCAGGATGAACGAGCGGCGCTGAGCGCCGCGCCTCAGGCCCCCCGTGCCTCGTACCACCCCTTGCTCGCGTTCACGACCTTCACGACGGCCAGCATTACCGGCACCTCGATCAGCACGCCCACCACCGTGGCGAGCGCCGCTCCGGACTCGAGCCCGAAGAGCGTGATGGCGGCCGCAACCGCCAGCTCGAAGAAGTTGCTCGCGCCGATGAGGCAGGAGGGCCCTGCGACCTCGTGCGCCACGCCCAGCCGGCGGTTGAGCAGGTAGGCGAGCCCCGAGTTGAAGAAGACCTGCAGCAGGATCGGCACCGCCAGCAGCGCGATGACGAGCGGCTGCTTCAGGATCGCCTCGCCCTGGAAGCCGAAGAGCAGGACGATCGTGGCGAGGAGGGCGGCGATGGAGAACGGCCCGATGCGCGCGAGTGTGGCCTCGTAGGCGGCCTGTCCCTTCGCGAGCAGCGCCCGGCGCCAGAGCTGCGCCAGCGCCACGGGAATGGCGACATAGAGGATCACGGACGCGAAGAGCGTGTCCCAGGGCACCGCGATGCTCGACATCCCCAGCAGGAGGGCCACGATCGGCGCGAAGAGCACGATCATCAGCGAGTCGTTGAGCGCCACCTGCGAGAGCGTGAAGTAGGGATTGCCGCGGCAGAGCTGGCTCCACACGAACACCATCGCCGTGCACGGCGCGGCCGCGAGGAGGATGAGCCCCGCGATGTAGCTGTCCATCTGGTTCGCGGGGAGGTACGGCGCGAAGAGCACGCGGATGAAGATCCAGCCCAGCAGCGCCATCGAGAAGGGCTTCACCGCCCAGTTCACGAAGAGCGTGACCCCGATCCCCTTCCAGTGCGCCTTCACCTGGTGCAGGGCGCCGAAGTCGATCTTGAGGAGCATCGGCACGATCATCACCCAGATGAGCGCGCCCACCGGCAGGTTCACCTTCGCGACCTCGAGGCGCCCGATGGCGGCGAACGCGCCCGGGAGCAGTTGCCCGAGCCCGATGCCGGCGGCGATGCACAGCGCCACCCAGGCGGTGAGGTAACGCTCGAAGAACCCGATGGGTGCGGGGGCCGCGCCTTCGGTGGTGGCCATGGCGGTCAGGCGGACCTCCCGATGTCGGAGAGCCGTTTCTGGAGCGATAGCTTGTCGAGGCTCTGCACGGGCAGGTTCACCAGGAGCGAGATGCGTTTCTGCAGCCGGGAGTACGCGTCGCGGAAGGCCCTGCGCTTCGTGTCGTCGTCGCCCTGGACCGCGGCGGGATCGGGGATGCCCCAGTGCGCGCTCATGGGGTGGCCCGGCCACACGGGGCAGGTTTCGGCCGCCGCCGAGTCGCAGACGGTGAAGATGAAGTCGAACTCGGGCGCGCCGGGCGCGGCGAACTCGTCCCAGCTCTTGCTTCGCAGTCCCTCGGTGGGCAGGCCATTCTTCGCCAGCAGTTCCAGCGCGAACGGATTCACGCGCCCGCCCGGGTGGCTGCCGGCGCTCCAGGCTCGGAAGCGTCCCTGGCCCATCGAATTGAGGAGGGCCTCGCCGAGGATCGAGCGCGCGGAGTTGCCCGTGCAGAGGAAGAGGACGTTGAGGGTCCGGTCCGTCACGGCGCGTCCCTCCCGGCCGGGGCAACGCAGCGCGACAGCGCCGTTTCCATCGGCGCCAGGCACTCGCCCGGCTTGCCACCGCAGCAGTTCTCGGTGAGGTAGGTCATCAGCGCCGCCATGCGCTCGATGCTGGCGGCGTAGTAGATGAATCGCGAGACGGTGCGCGGCGTGACGAGCCCCGCCCGTGCCAGCTCCTTGAGGTGGAACGACAGGGTGGCGGGCGCGACCCCGAGCTTCCCGGCGATGGCGCCCGCGGGAAGGCCCTCCGGACCGGCCTGGACCAGCAGGCGGTAGATCGCGAGCCGGGTTTCCTGGGCCAGGGCGG
>CAZNWZ010000064.1:5410-10467 GCA_964576455.1 uncultured Lysobacter sp. | reverse complement strand
TGCTCTTCGACGTCGACGGCACGCTCGCCGACACCGAGGAGACCCACCGCCAGGCCTTCAACGCGGCGTTCCTCGAGTTCCGCCTGCCGTACGAGTGGAGCCGCGACAAGTACGAGGAGCTGCTGCGCATCTCGGGCGGCAAGGAGCGCCTCGCGCACTTCTTCGAGGGCCTGCCCGTCTCCCGCGAGGAGCGCGCGCGCCTTCTCGCGAACGTCTCCGGCCTGCACCGGGTGAAGACCGAGCGCTACGCGGAGCTGGTCGCCGGCGGCGGCTCGCCGCTTCGCCCCGGCATCAAGCGCCTCATCGGGGAGGCCCTCGCGGCCGGGATCCGCGTGGGCATCGCCTCGACGACGACCTCCGCCAACGTGGCCGCCCTCCTCGACGCCGAGCTGGGCCGGAACGCGCACAAGCGCTTCGCCGTCATCGCCTGCGGCGACGTGGTGCCGGCCAAGAAGCCCGCGCCCGACATCTACCACCTCGCGCTCTCGACGCTGGGCCTGGGCCCCGCGGGCGCCGTGGCCTTCGAGGACTCGGCCAACGGCCTGGCCTCCGCCAAGGCCGCGGGGCTCTTCACCGTGGTGACGCCCACGCGCTGGACGGCGCTCCAGGACTTCGGCGAGGCCGACCTCACGCTCCCGCACCTGGGCGACCCCGACAACCCGCTGGACTCCGTCTCGGCCGGGCGCGTCGGCGGCGCCTTCCTCACGCTGGAGGCGCTGGACCGGCTGCACGCGCGCGCGGCGGCGCGGGCCGCCTGATCGCGCCCGGGCGGACGAGAAGACAAGGACGAACGGGCAACGGACCCGCAACCCCCGGAGCGAGGCCATGAGACAGACCATCCAGGTAGAGACGCGCCCCACCATCACGGAATTCCTGCTGCGAGAGCAGCGCAAGGCGACGGCGGCCACGGGCGCCTTCACGGCCGTGATCAACAACGTGCGCCTCGCCTGCAAGCGCATCGCGCACGCCGTGGGGCAGGGGGCGCTCTCGGGCGCCGTGGGCAGCGCCGGGACGCAGAACGTGCAGGGCGAGACGCAGGTCCAGCTCGACGTGCTCGCCGACGAGATCTTCGTGCGCACCAACGAGTGGAGCGGCACCCTCGCGGGCCTGGTGTCGGAGGAGCGCGAGGAGCCGGTGCAGATCCCCGAGGAGCACCCGCGCGGGCGCTACCTCCTCGTCTACGACCCGCTCGACGGCTCCTCCAACGTGGACGTGAACGTCTCGGTGGGCAGCATCTTCTCGGTGCTGCGCTGCCCCGACGGCGTCACGCAGCCGCGCGCGAAGGACTTCCTGCAGCCGGGCGCGAGGCAGGTGGCCGCCGGCTACGCGATCTACGGCCCCACGACGATGCTCGTCCTCACGCTGGGCCGCGGCACGCACGGCTTCACGCTCGACCGCAACATGGGAGAGTTCATCCTCACCCACCCCGACATGACGATCCCGGCCGCCACGCGCGAGTTCGCGATCAACGCCTCCAACGAGCGCTTCTGGGAGCCGCCCGTGCGCCGCTACGTCGCCGAGTGCGTGCAGGGCAAGGCCGGCCCGCGCGGCGCCGACTTCAACATGCGCTGGATCGCCTCCATGGTGGCCGAGGTGCACCGCATCCTCGTGCGCGGCGGGCTCTTCATGTACCCGCGCGACACGAAGGACCCGTCCAAGCCCGGGCGGCTGCGCCTCATGTACGAGGCGAACCCGATGTCGATGATCGTCGAGCAGGCCGGGGGCGCCGCCTCCACGGGCCGCGGGCGCATCCTCGAGGTGGAGCCCACCTCGCTCCACCAGCGCGTGCCCGTGATCCTGGGCTCGCGCGAGGAGGTGGCGCGCATCGAGTCCTACCACCACGACCACGACGCGGGCGTCTCGCCCCCGGTGCCGCCGCCGCTCTTCGGCGAGCGCTCCCTGTTCACCAAGGCCTGAAAGGGGAAGCCACGATGTCCGCGAAACACCCCATCATCGCGATCACCGGCTCGTCCGGGGCCGGGACCACCTCGGTCATGCGCACCTTCGAGCAGATCTTCCGGCGCGAGAACGTGAACGCCGCCTTCATCGAGGGCGACAGCTTCCACCGCTACGACCGCACCGAGATGAAGGCGAAGATGGCCGAGGCCCTGGCCGCCGGCAACCGCCACTTCAGCCACTTCGGCGCCGAGTCCAACCTCTTCGCCGAGCTCGAGGAGCTCTTCCGCACCTACGGCGAGACGGGCCGCGGCAAGCGCCGCAAGTACCTGCACGACGAGGGCGAGGCCGCGCCCTACAAGCAGCCGCCGGGCACGTTCACCGCCTGGGAGGACCTGCCCGCGGACACGGACCTGCTCTTCTACGAGGGGCTGCACGGCGCCGTGAGCGCCGACGGCGTGGACGTGGCGAAGCACCCGGACCTGCTCATCGGCGTGGTGCCGGTGATCAACCTCGAGTGGATCCAGAAGCTGCACCGCGACCGCTCGATGCGCGGCTACTCGACGGAGGCCGTGACCGACACGATCCTTCGCCGCATGCCCGACTACATCAACTACATCACCCCGCAGTTCTCGCGCACGCACATCAACTTCCAGCGCGTGCCCACGGTGGACACCTCCAACCCGTTCGTCGCGCGCTTCATCCCGACGCCCGACGAGAGCTTCCTCGTGATCCGCTTCGCGAACCCGCGCGGCATCGACTTCCCGTACCTGCTGTCCATGCTGCACGACTCCTTCATGTCGCGCGCCAACACCATCGTGGTGCCCGGCGGCAAGATGGACCTCGCCATGCAGACGATCCTCACGCCGATGATCTGGCGCCTGATGGAGAGGAAGAAGCAGGCGGCCTCCCGCTAGAAGGCCGCAGCCCCCGCATCCGATAAGATAGAGGCCCCCCCAATGCAGTCCGCCCTCGCCCCCACCCGCATGGCCAAGACCCCCGTGAATCCGCAGGACCTCGCCAACGCCATCCGCGCCCTCGCGATGGATGCCGTCCAGAAAGCCAACTCCGGCCACCCCGGCATGCCCATGGGCATGGCCGAGATCGCCGAGGTGCTGTGGCGCCGGTTCCTGCGCCACAACCCCGCCAACCCGGCCTGGGCCGACCGCGACCGCTTCGTGCTCTCGAACGGGCACGGCTCGATGCTGCAGTACGCGCTCCTGCACCTCACCGGCTACGCGGTGACGATGGACGACCTCAAGGCCTTCCGCCAGCTGCACTCGAAGACGCCCGGCCACCCCGAGTACGGCATGACCCCGGGCATCGAGACGACCACCGGGCCGCTGGGCCAGGGCCTCGCCAACGCCGTGGGCATGGCGCTCGCCGAGAAGCTGCTCGCCGCCGAGTTCAACCGCCCCGGGCACACCATCGTCGACCACCAGACCTACGTCTTCCTGGGCGACGGCTGCCTCATGGAGGGCATCTCGCACGAGGCCTGCTCGCTGGCCGGCACGCTGCAGCTGGGCAAGCTCATCGCCCTCTACGACGACAACGGCATCTCCATCGACGGCAAGGTCCAGGGCTGGTTCACGGACAACACGCCGATGCGCTTCGCCAGCTACGGCTGGCACGTGATCCCGAACGTGGACGGCCACGACCCGAAGGCGGTCGAGGCGGCCATCGCCGAGGCGCGGGCCGACCAGTCGAAGCCCACGCTCATCTGCTGCAAGACCGTGATCGGCAAGGGCTCGCCCAACAAGGCCGGCACCGACGGCGTGCACGGCGCGGCCCTGGGCGAGGCCGAGGTCCTGGCCACCCGGGACGCGATCGGCTGGAACCACCCGCCCTTCGAGATCCCCGCGGCCGTGTACGAGGCCTGGGACCAGCGCCCGCGCGGCGCCGAGCTCGAGCGCGACTGGAACGCGCGCTTCGAGGCCTATGCCAAGGCGCACCCGGACCTCGCCAGGGAGTTCCGCCGCCGCATGGCGGGCAACCTGCCGCCCAACTGGGGCGAGGTGGTCGAGGCGACGGTGGCCAAGGTGGTCGACAAGGCCGAGACGATCGCCACGCGCAAGGCCTCGCAGAACACGATCGAGGCGATCGCCCCGCACCTGCCGGGCTTCCTGGGCGGGTCGGCCGACCTCACCTGGTCCAACCTCACGAACTGGTCGGGCTCGAAGAGCGTCTCGGCGGCGCAGGCGGGCAACTACCTGCACTTCGGCGTGCGCGAGTTCGGCATGGTCGCCATCGGCAACGGCCTCGCGCTGCACGGGGGCTACATCCCGTACTCGGGCACCTTCCTCGTCTTCAGCGACTACGCGAGGAACGCCGTGCGCATGGCCGCCCTCATGAAGGTGAGGAACCTCCTCGTCTTCACGCACGACTCCATCGGCCTGGGCGAGGACGGCCCCACGCACCAGGCGGTCGAGCACGTCTCGAGCCTGCGCCTCATCCCCAACCTCGACCTCTGGCGCCCCTGCGACACCGTGGAGACGGCCGTGGCCTGGGCCGAGGGCATCGAGCGGCGAAACGGGCCCACGGCCTTCGCGCTCTCGCGCCAGAACGTGCCCTTCGTGAAGCGCACCCCCGAGCAGGTGCGGGCCATCTCCCGCGGCGGCTACGTGCTCTCCGAGGCCGCGGGCGCCGCGAAGGCGGTCATCCTGGCCACCGGCTCCGAGGTCGCCCTCGCGCTCGCGGCGCAGAAGACGCTCGCGGAGGCCGGAATCCCGGTGCGCGTCGTCTCCATGCCCTGCACCAGCGCCTTCGACCGGCAGGACGCCGCCTGGAAGGCCTCCGTGCTGCCCAAGGGGCTGCCGCGCGTGTCCGTGGAGGCCGGCGTCACCGATTTCTGGCGCAAGTACGTGGGCCTGGAAGGCGCCTGCATCGGCGTGGACAGCTTCGGCGAGTCCGCCCCGGCCGGCGCGGTCTACAAGCACTTCGGCGTCGACGCGGACCACGTCGTCGCCGCCGTGAAGTCCGTCCTCTAGGGAGAACGCCCCGGATTTCGCCCCCTCGCCCCGGTGAACCCTAGACCTGGGTCAAAGGGGGCCGTGCCCTTTGGCTTAAAATGACCGTCTTTTCGCACCTTCCCGCCTCGGAGCTCCCCAAATGACCATCCGCGTCGCCATCAACGGCTACGGCCGCATCGGCCGAAACATCCT
>CAZNWZ010000064.1:0-5310 GCA_964576455.1 uncultured Lysobacter sp. | reverse complement strand
ATGACCATCCGCGTCGCCATCAACGGCTACGGCCGCATCGGCCGAAACATCCTCCGCGCCCACTACGAGGGCGGCAAGAAGCACGACATCCAGATCGTCGCGGTGAACGACCTCGGCAACGCCGAGACCAACGCCCACCTCACGCGCTACGACACGGCGCACGGCAAGTTCCCCGGCACGGTGGCGGTGGACGGCGACCACATGGTGGTCAACGGCGACCGCATCCGCGTCCTGGCCAACCGCGACCCGTCGCAGCTGCCCTGGGGCGAGCTGGGCGTGGACGTGGTGCACGAGTGCACCGGCTTCTTCACCACCAAGGAGAAGGCCTCCGCGCACCTCAAGGGCGGCGCGAAGAAGGTGATCATCTCCGCCCCCGGCGGCAAGGACGTGGACGCGACCATCGTGTACGGCGTCAACCAGGGCGTGCTGAAGGCCTCGCACACCGTGATCTCCAACGCCTCGTGCACCACCAACTGCCTGGCGCCGCTGGTGAAGCCCCTGCACGACCGGATCGGACTGGTGAACGGCCTCATGACCACGGTGCACGCCTACACGAACGACCAGGTGCTCACCGACGTGTACCACGAGGACCTCCGCCGCGCCCGCTCGGCCACGATGTCCATGATCCCCACCAAGACCGGCGCCGCCGCCGCGGTGGGCCTGGTGCTCCCGGAGCTCAACGGCAAGCTCGACGGCTACGCCGTGCGCGTGCCCACGATCAACGTCTCGCTCGTGGACCTGTCCTTCATCGCCGCGCGCGACACCACGGTGGACGAGGTGAACGCCATCATGAAGGAAGCCTCCGAGTCGGGCGCCCTCAAGGGCATCCTCAACTACAACAAGGGCCCGCTGGTCTCCATCGACTTCAACCACGACCCGGCCTCCTCGACCTTCGACGCGACCCTCACCAAGGTCTCGGGGCGGCTGGTCAAGGTCTCCAGCTGGTACGACAACGAGTGGGGCTTTTCGAATCGCATGTTGGACACCACGGTCGCGCTCATGGCGGCCAAGTAGGGGACAAGATGAAAGTCCTGAAGCTCGCCGACCTCGACCTGAAGGGCAAGCGCGTCTTCATCCGCGCCGACCTGAACGTACCGCAGGCCGACGACGGCACGGTGACCGACGACACGCGCATCCGCGCCTCCGTCCCCGGCATCCGCATGGCGCTCGACAAGGGCGCCGCCGTCATGGTGACCTCGCACCTCGGGCGCCCGAAGGAGGGCGAGTTCTCCGAGGCCGACTCGATGGCCCCGGTGGCCCGGCGGCTCGCGGAGCTGCTCGGTCGCGAGGTGCCGCTCGTGCGCGACTGGGTGGAAGGCGTGGACGTGAAGCCCGGCCAGGTCGTGCTGCTCGAGAACTGCCGCTTCAACAAGGGCGAGAAGAAGAACGACGAGGCGCTCTCGCGCAAGATGGCGGCGCTGTGCGACGTCTACGCGAACGACGCCTTCGGCACGGCGCACCGGGCCGAGGCCACGACGCACGGCATCGCGAGGTTCGCGAAGGTCGCCTGCGCCGGCCCGCTCCTCGCCGCGGAGCTGGACGCCCTGGGCCGCGCGCTCGCGAGCCCGAAGCGCCCGCTGGTGGCGATCGTGGCCGGCTCCAAGGTCTCCACGAAGCTCACCATCCTCAAGAGCCTGTCGGCGAGGGTGGACCAGCTGATCGTCGGCGGCGGCATCGCCAACACCTTCCTGCTGGCGGCGGGGCTGCCCATCGGCAAGTCGCTGTGCGAGGCGGACCTCGCCCCCGAGGCCAAGGAAATCGCCGTGATGATGCAGGCGCGCGGCGCCGCGGTCCCCGTTCCCGTCGATGCCGTGTGCGGCAAGGCCTTCGCGGCCGACGCCGCCGCCACGACCAAGGACGCGAAGGCCGTGGACGACGACGACATGATCTTCGACATCGGCCCGCAGACCGCGAGGCGCTACGCGGAGATCCTGAAGTCCGCCGGCACGATCGTCTGGAACGGCCCCGTGGGCGTCTTCGAGTTCGACCAGTTCGGCGCCGGCACGAAGGCCGTGGCCGAGGCGATCGCCGCCTCGCCCGCCTTCTCGATCGCCGGCGGCGGCGACACGCTCGCGGCCATCGCCAAGTACGGCGTCACGGACCGGATCGGCTACATCTCCACGGGCGGCGGCGCCTTCCTCGAGTTCCTCGAGGGCAAGGTCCTGCCGGCGGTGGAAGTCCTGGAGTCGCGCGCCGCCGGATAGGCCGCCGCTGCCGGGAGTCGGGGTAGGATCGAGACCACCAACAAGGGGGAGCCCCGGGAAAGATGCGAAGCACCAAGATCGTGGCCACGCTCGGCCCCGCGTCGAGCGATCCCGCCGTCCTCGAGCGCATGATGCGCGCCGGCGTGGACGTCGTGCGCCTGAACTTCTCGCACGGCACGACGGCCGACCACGAGGCGCGCGCCGAGCTCGTGCGCGAGACGTGCCGCAAGGTCGGGCGCACCGTGGGCATCATGGCCGACCTCCAGGGTCCCAAGATCCGCGTCGGCAAGTTCCGGGACGGCAAGGTCTCCCTGAAACCCGGCGACCCCTTCATCCTCGACGCCGACTGCGAGCTGGGCGACGGCGCGCGCGTGGGCCTCGACTACAAGGAGCTGCCGCGCGACGTGAAGCCGGGCGACGTGCTGCTCCTGGACGACGGCAAGATCGTGCTGGACGTGAAGCACGTCCGCGGCCCCGAGATCCACACCGTCACGCGGCACGGCGGCGCGCTCTCCAACAACAAGGGCATCAACCGCCAGGGCGGCGGGCTCACCGCGCCCGCGCTCACGCCCAAGGACATCGAGGACATCCGCACGGCCGCGCGGCTCAAGGTGGACTACCTCGCGGTGTCCTTCCCGAAGAGCGGCGCCGACATGTACATGGCCGGGGAGCTGCTTCGCGCCGGCGGCGGGCACGCGCTCCTCATCGCCAAGATCGAGCGCGCCGAGGCGATCCCCGCCCTCGAGGAGATCATGCGCGCCAGCGACGGCATCATGGTGGCCCGGGGCGACCTCGCGGTGGAGGTCGGCGACGCCGCGGTGCCCTCCCTGCAGAAGCGGATGATCCGGCAGGCGCGCGAGCTCAACAAGCTCACGATCACCGCCACGCAGATGATGGAGTCGATGATCGCCTCGCCCGTGCCCACGCGCGCCGAGGTCTCCGACGTGGCCAACGCCGTGCTCGACGGCACCGACGCCGTGATGCTCTCCGCCGAGAGCGCCTCGGGGCAGTACCCGGTGGAGGCCATCGAGGCCATGGCCCGCGTCTGCATCGAGGCCGAGAAGTCGCAGGCGGTGACGCTGGACCGCGAGTTCCTCGACCGCGTCTTCCAGCGCGTGGACCAGTCGATCGCCATGGCGGCGCTCTTCACGGCCTTCCACCTCAAGGTGAAGGCCATCGCCTCGCTCACGGAGTCCGGCTCGACGGCGCTGTGGATGAGCCGCCTGGAGTTCGGCGTGCCGATCTACGCCCTCACCTCGCAGACCTCGACCCGCTACCGGACCACGCTCTTCCGGGGCGTCTTCCCGCTCATCGTGCGCTACATCGGCCACGACCGCGAGGAGCTGCTCGCGGAGGCCGAGTCCGTGCTCGTGCAGAACGGCGCGGCGAAGGAAGGCGACCTCATCGTCCTCACCATCGGCGAGCCCATCGGCAAGTCCGGGGGCACCAACACCATGAAGATCGTGCGCGTCGGCGAGCACCGGCGCGCCTGAGCGAATGAACCCGAAACCCCACCTCGGCCCGCGTCGGGCCACCCCATAGCCACGGAGGAATCATGGCACTCGTATCGATGCGTCAACTGCTGGACCACGCGGCCGAGAACGGCTACGGCCTTCCCGCCTTCAACGTGAACAACCTCGAGCAGGTGCAGGCCATCATGGAGGCCGCGGCCGAGACCGACAGCCCCGTGATCATGCAGGCCTCCGCCGGCGCCCGGAAGTACGCCGGCGAGACCTTCCTCAAGTACCTCATCGAGGCGGCGGTCAAGACCTACCCCAACACACCGGTGGCGATGCACCAGGACCACGGCCAGTCCCCCGCCGTGTGCGAGGGCGCCATCAGGCTGGGCTTCTCCAGCGTGATGATGGACGGCTCGCTGGAGGCCGACGGCAAGACCATCTCCAGCTACGAGTACAACGTGAACGTCACCAAGCAGGTGGTGGACATGGCGCACCGCCTGGGCGTGTCCGTCGAGGGCGAGCTGGGCTGCCTCGGGTCGCTCGAGACCATGAAGGGCGACAAGGAGGACGGGCACGGCACCGACGCCACGATGACCCGCGAGATGCTCCTCACCGACCCCGAGCAGGCCGCCGACTTCGTGAAGAAGACGGGCGTGGACGCGCTCGCCATCGCCATCGGCACCTCGCACGGCGCCTACAAGTTCACCCGCAAGCCCACGGGCGACATCCTGGCCATCGACCGCATCAAGGCGATCCACGCCCGGATCCCGAACACCCACCTGGTGATGCACGGATCCTCGTCCGTGCCGCAGGACCTGCTCGCGATCATCCGCGAGTACGGCGGCGAGATGAAGGAGACCTACGGCGTGCCGGTCGAGGAGATCCAGGAGGGCATCAAGAACGGCGTGCGCAAGGTGAACATCGACACCGACATCCGCCTCGCCATGACCGCGGCCACGCGCAAGTTCCTGGCCACCAACCGCAGCGCCTTCGACCCGCGCGACTTCCTCAAGCCCGCCCGCGCCGCCGCCAAGGAGATCTGCAAGCAGCGCTACCAGCAGTTCGGCTGCGCCGGCATGGGCTCGAAGCTGCAGCCCATCGCGCTCGAGAAGATGGCCGACCGCTACGCGAAGGGCGAGCTCAAGGCCGTGGTCGTCTGAGCACCATGGACCTGTACGAATCGAGCCTGAAGTCCCTGCCGCTCGTCGCGCGCGGCAAGGTGCGCGACATCTACGCGGTGGGCGAGGACAAGATGCTGCTGGTGGCGAGCGACCGGCTCTCCGCCTACGACGTCATCATGCCCACGCCCATCCCGGAGAAGGGCCGCGTCCTCACCGAGGTGGCCAACTTCTGGTTCGCGAAGCTCGCCCACGTCGTGCCCAACCACCTCACCGGGATCGACCCGGAGAGCGTGGTGGCGCCGGAGGAGCGCGAGCAGGTGCGCGGGCGCTCCATCGTGGTCCGGAAGTTCAGGACCCTCCCGGTGGAGGCGGTCGTGCGCGGCTACCTCGAGGGCTCGGGCTGGAAGGAGTACCAGGAGTCGCAGAGCGTGTGCGGCATCCGCCTGCCGCCGGGGCTGCAGCGCGCCTCGAAGCTCCCGCAGCCCATCTTCACCCCCGCCACGAAGGAGCAGGCCGGCTCGCACG
>CAZNWZ010000063.1:0-10697 GCA_964576455.1 uncultured Lysobacter sp. | reverse complement strand
GCACGCTCGCCATCCTCGGCATGCCGCCCTTCGGCGTGTTCGCGAGCGAGTTCCTCATCCTCACCACGGCGATGCGCGAGCACCCGTGGGCGACGCCCTTCCTGCTGCTCGCGCTGGGCGTGGCCTTCGCCGCCGTCTTCAGCCGCGTGCAGCCCATGGTGTTCGGCGACACGCACATGAAGCCGCTGGCGCACCAGCCGGCGCTCGTTCCGGTGTTCGTGCACCTGGGACTGGGGCTCCTGCTGGGGCTCTACATACCTCCCTATCTGGCAGCCTGGTATCAGGAGGCGGCGAGGCTGTTGGGGTAGGGCGTTCGACACAGGGGACGCAGAGGACACAGAGGGCACGGAGGAAAAGCAGGGGCATATGCGGATACCGGGATTGAACCTCTCTTGGAAGGCGCTGCCGGGCGACGCGCCGGCGGCGCTGGCCGCCGTGGGCGAGTGGCAGTGGACGGAGGCCGCGCGGCTCGCGCGCGAGGGCGGCGGGCGGCTGGTGGCCCTGTGGGGCGCCGACCACCGCGACCTCGCGGAGGACGAGGACGAGTACTCCGTGTACGCCGCCTATGCCGTGAAGGACGGGCTCGCGATCGTGGAGCTCCTGGTGCAGGACTCGGCGCCGTCGTTCCCCGACCTCTCGGGGCTCTTCCCCGCGGCCGGCCGCATGCAGCGCGCGCTCTTCGACCTGCTGGGCATCGGCGCCTCGGGGGCCGCGGACTCGCGCCCCTGGCTGCGGCACGGGGCCTGGCCCGAGGGGACCTTCCCGCTGCGCCGCGACTTCGACCCGGCGAAGCTGCCGCCCAACGCGCACGCCGACTACGACTTCGTGCGCGTCGAGGGCGACGGCGTGCACGAGATCGCCGTCGGCCCCATCCACGCCGGCATCATCGAGCCGGGGCACTTCCGCTTCTCCATCGTGGGCGAGAAGGTGCTGCGCCTCGAGGAGCGGCTGGGCTACGTGCACAAGGGCATCGACAAGCGCTTCGAGTCGTTCACCGTGGCCGAGGGCCACCGCCTCGCCGGGCGCGTCTCGGGCGATTCCACCGTGGCCTTCGCCTGGGCCTACGCGCAGGCGGCCGAGTCGCTCCTGGGCGTGGTGCCGCCGCCCCGCGCCCGCTGGGTCCGCGCCCTGCTGCTGGAGCGCGAGCGCGTCGCCAACCACCTGGGCGACCTGGGGGCGCTGGGAAACGACGCGGCCTTCGGGTTCGCGCTGGCCCAGTTCATGCGCCTCAAGGAGGACTGGCTGCGCGCGAGCGCGGAGGTCTTCGGCCACCGGATGCTGATGGACCTGGTGGTGCCCGGGGGCGTGGCGCGCGCCTTCGACGCCGTGCAGGCCGAGCGCATGGTCGCGCATTCGCACGCCCTCGAGGACGAGGTGCGCGAGCTGCGCGGCATCTTCGACGAGCACGCGGGGCTGCAGGACCGCTTCCTCACCACCGGCCGCGTGACGCCGGATCTCGCGCGAAGGCTCGGCCTCACGGGTCTCGCGGGGCGGGCGAGCGGCCAGGCGGGCGACCTGCGCGCCGACTTCCCGGCCGTGCCCTACGGCGAGCTGGGGGTGCGCAAGGCGGGCGCCTCGGCCGGCGACGTGGCCGCGCGCGTGAACGTTCGCTTCGACGAGCTGCTCGAGTCCCTGCGGCTGGTGCGCGCCATCGCCGTGGGCGCGCCCGACGGCGAGCTGCGCGTGGAGCTGCCGAAGCCGCGGCCCGGGGCCTTGGGCGTGGGCTGGGTGGAGGGCTGGCGGGGCGAGGCCTTCGTGGCGATCGAGGCGGGCGAGGCCGGGATGATCCGCCGCTGCCACGCGCACGACCCCTCGTGGCAGAACTGGCCCCTCCTCGAGCACGCGGTGATGGGGAACATCGTTCCCGACTTCCCGCTCATCAACAAGAGCTTCAACCTGAGCTACTCGGGGCAGGACTGCTGATGCTGAGGATCCTGCACAAGATCGCCCGCACGGGCGTGGTGAGCGAGGCCGCCCCGGCCCCCGACGAGGAGCTTCGCGCCCGCGCGCCGCAGATCCAGGCCGAGATCCTGCAGCTCCTCGGCCGCGCGCTCGCCATCCGCCAGGTGGACGCGGGCTCCTGCAACGGCTGCGAGCTCGAGATCCACGCGCTCAACAACCCCTACTACAACCTCGAGGGGCTGGGCATCCGTTTCGTCGCGAGCCCGCGCCACGCCGACATGCTGCTCGTGACCGGGCCCGTGGCGAAGAACATGGAGAACGCCCTTCGCATCGCGTACGAGGCCACGCCCGACCCCAAGCTGGTCGTCGCCGTGGGCGACTGCGGCTGCACCGGGGAGATCTTCGGCGAGAGCTACGCGAGCTGCGGCAAGGTCGCCAACGTGATTCCCGTCGACGTCACCGTGCCCGGCTGCCCGCCGGCGCCGCTCGCGATCCTGCAGGGCATCCTCACCGCCGTCACGGCACGGGCGAGCGACGCCTGAGGCGGGCCGCCGCGACTATGGCCGGGGCGCCTCCGGCGCCCGCCGCAGGGTGTCCGACGGCAATTCCCCGAAGCAGTCCTTGTAGGCGCGCGAGAACTCGCCGAAGTGCCAGAAGCCCCACTTGAGGGCTTCCACCGAAACGGTGGTGGTCGCTTGTGACCCCGCCAGGAGCGCCTCGCGCACCCGGTGCAGCCGGACCCGGGTGAGGTAGGCGAGGGGCGTGAGCCCCATGACCTCCTTGAACGCGTTCTGCAAGGCCCGCTCGCTCACCGCCGCCACCCGGCACATGTCGCTCACGTAGAGATCTTCGCCGGCCCGTGAGAGGACGTAGTCCTCGGCCTTCTTCACGATGAGGCTGTGCGCCTGGCGCGTGCGTTCGTCGCGCGTGGGCTCGAGAACGTCGGCATCGTCCAGGGTGGCGAGGAGGGTCTCGAGCAGCTCGATGCGGGCCACGTTCCGCTCGCGCGGACCCTCGTTGAAGATCGCCGGCTGGCGCGCCGCGACGTCCATCAGGCGCTTGCCCCACTCGAACAGCCCGCGCACCCTTTCCGGATCCACGTGCAGCGGCTCTATGCCGCGCGGGTGGTGAAACCCGGCATCGCGCTGGCGGGCGGCCAGGTGCTCGCGCAGGTCCTCCTCCGGGAGCAGGAAAGCCATGCTTTCGTAGCCCGCCTCGGCGACGAACACGGCTTCCGCGCCGGACTCGGCCGACAGCATCATGCCGGGGCGAATCGGCACGCCGTTCACGGAACCCTGCGTATTCGGCCCGAAGGCGACGTAGGCGACCAGGCCCGGGACGATGGTCGTCCGCGTCCGGATGCGCAGGTTGGTCGAGTGGAACACGATGGTGGCGGAACCGAGGCGAACGACCACCCGCCTTGCCCGCAGCGGCACCGACTGGAGCTGGACGGCCTCCAGGGCGTAGAGCTCGATGCCCGCATTGACCGCCGTGGGCTCGGTGATCTCGACCACGGTGACGGCGGGCAGGGCGTCGGGGATGGGAGCGGGAAGCACCATGTTCGCGATTTGCGGTATTCCGATAGACGGCCCCAGTGGCCTTGCGGACACTGGACTTGGCCCGCCGCCGGATCGAGCGGGCAGGCGCGTCAACCCGCGGCGAGAAAGCCTACCAGAGGCGACTGGCCTCTGCAGGATGGGCGCCCTTCCCGGGATCCCCCCAGGACATCCGGCCGGGAGCACCCATGAAATTGCAGCAGGTGAGCGACAACTGCTTCGCGGTCCTGAACGAGAGGAACCGCGTCTGCGACGCCAACTCGGGGCTCATCAACCTGGGCGGCGGCGTGGTGATCGACACGCAGTCGGACCTGCCGCACGCGCGCCGGATGATCGAGCTGTTCGGCAAGGTCTGGCCGGGCATGCCCAAGCGCGTGGTCAACACGCACGAGGACGGCGACCACGTGTGGGGAAACCAGCTCTTCGAGGGCGCGGAGATCATCGCGCACCGGACGGTCAGGGAGCTCATGCCGAAGGTCGCCGACCCGCGGGAAACCCAGCAGCTGCTGAAAGGCGCAGGCCGGTTCCTGCCGCGAATGCTCCTCAAGGCCCTGCACCCGGGCGCGCTCGCCATCGCCAGCCAGCTGCGGGAGGACTACGACTTCTACGGCATCGAGCTCGTGCTGCCAACGACGGTGTTCGAGGAGCGGCACGTGCTGGATCTCGACGGCACGGAAGTCCACCTCATCTACGTGGGGCCGTGCCACCAGGTCGGCGACACGATCGTTCACGTGCCGAAGGAAAGGGTCGTGTTCGCCGGCGACGTGATCTTCCGCGAATGCACCCCCATGGGCTGGAACGGCTCCTACGAGAAGTGGCTCAGGATCCTCGACCTCATCATCTGGCTCGACCCCGAGGTCATCGTCCCCGGGCACGGACCGGTGTGCGGAATCGAGGGGGCGATGGAGATGAAGGCCTACCTCGAATACGTCCGCGAGGAATCGACCCGGTGCTTCGGCCAGGGGCTGAGCGCCCTGGAGGCGTCCAAGAAGATCGACTTCGGGCCGTACGCGGGGTGGCACAGCCCGGCGCGCCTGTACATGAACGTCGAGAGGGCCTACCGGGAGTTCCGCAAGGAGGCGGCGGATGCGCCCTGGGACCACGCGAAGGTCTTCGACGCGATCCTCGCCGTGGCGAAGGCCAAGGGCATCGAGGCCGAGTTCTGAACCGGCCGACAGGAACGAGAGACATTGCGATGAGGCTGATCCGCTTTTCACGAAACGACGCGACGCCCCGCTTCGGCGTCGTCATCGGCGACCGGGCAGTGGCGCTCGCATACCTGCAGCAACGAAGCGGGATTGCCGGCCCCGATCTGGGCGACAGCGGGAGCTACCTGGCCGGGCTGCCGGACAGCGATCGGGCCGCGCGCGAGATGCTGGCCTGGGGCGAGGCGCACCTGGGCGAGCTGCCCGAGAGCGAGAAGCCGAAACTCGCGTCGGTCCGGATGCTCGAGCCGGTCGAGGTGACGGCGCTGTTCGACTTCGGTCTGACGCCGCGGCACCTCAGGAACTCGGCCGAAACCATGATGAAGTACGAGAAGGACGATCCGCGGACGGCGCCGCTGCTGAAGGCGTTCGCCAAGGCCCTCCTGGACAAGCCGGCCACGCGGCCCGCCGGCCAGCCGGAGCCGCTGTCCTACTACAAGTCCAACATGAACTCGATCGTCGGCGACGGGGAGACCGTTCCCTGGCCGCGCTACACCTCCCGGCTGGACATCGAGCCGGAGCTGGCCGTGGTCTACGGCAATGCCCGGCAACCCGTGGCGGGCTTCTGCATCTTCAACGACGTGTCGGCCCGCGACGTTCAGGCCCCCGAATTCATCGGCGGCTTCTGCCTCACCAAGGACATGGACAAGGGCAACCAGCTCGGCCCCTGCCTGGTCACTCCGGACGAGGTCGGCGATCCCTACAACCTCAAGGTCGAAGTCCGGGTGAACGGAGCGGTCAGGTACCGGGGATCGACCTCCGACATCAGCCACAAGGCCGAGGACGTCTTCGCGTGGCTCGGGATGATCGCTCCCATCAAGCCGGGAAGCGTCATGGGCTTCGGCACGATTCCGGACTGCACTGGCCTGGACCACGACGACTTCGTCGACCCGGGCGACGACATCGAGATCGCCATCGAGCGGCTGGGGGCGCTTCGGTGCCGATTCGCCGAGCCGGCAGGCGCACTCCTGCCCAGCCGCTGGCCCGTACGGCCTGCGTTGCGCAAATACCATGCTTGAAACTCCCGTTCCAACCCGATCGAAAGCCGGTTCGCCGGCGCCGCAGGAGAAATCATGAAGAAGCCATCCCTCACCCTCATCGCCAGCCTCGTCGCGGCGCTGTTCGCCGCCGCTCCGCCCGTGCAGGCGCAGCAGCCGAAGCGCCCGAACATCGTCATGATCGTCGCCGACGACATGGGCTTCGCCGACCTCGGCTCCTACGGCAGCGAGATCCGGACGCCGAACATGGACGCGCTGGCGAAGGCGGGCGTGCGCTTCACCAACTTCTACACGCACGCGAGCTCCTCGCCCACGCGATCGATGCTGCTGACCGGCGTCGACACGCACCTGAACGGCCTGGGCAACATGGACGAGTGGACCGCGCCCAACCAGTGGGGCCTGGACGGCTACGAGGGCGTGCTCAACGACCGCGTGGCCACGCTGCCGCAGCTGCTCAGGGGAGCCGGATACCACACCTACATGGTCGGCAAGTGGCACCTGGGCAAGCAGCCCAACCAGATCCCGGCGGCCCGGGGCTTCGAGCGCGACTTCACGCTGCTCGACGGGGCCGCGAGCTACTGGGACATGACCAACTTCACGGCCGCCGCGCCCAAGACGGTGTTCACGGAGGACGGCAAGTACCTGAGCCGGCTGCCCGACGACTACTACGCCACGAAGACCTACACCGACAAGCTGATCGGGTTCATCGACGCCAACAAGGCCGACGGCAAGCCCTTCTTCGCCTACGTCGCGCACCAGGCGCCGCACGATCCCTACCACATGCCGAAGGACTGGCGGAATCGCCACGTCGGCGAGTACGACAAGGGCTGGGACGCGGTGCGGCAGGAGCGGCTGAAGAAGCAGGTCGAGCTGGGCATCACGCCCGCGGGCACGAAGCTCGCCGAGCGCATGTGGTTCATTCCGGATCCCGTTGTGCTCGCCCCGGCCGCCCGCGCCGTCCTCGGCAAGAAGATGGAGCTCTACGCCGGGCTCCTCGAGAACATGGACCACCACGTCGGCCGGCTCATCGACCACCTCAAGGAGATCGGCGAGTACGAGAACACGATCTTCATCGTGTTCGGCGACAACGGCGCCGAAGGCACGGACCTCTTCAAGATGATCGCGGGCTCGCCGGGCTCGCGCGACTACCTCTGGGCCGCGGCCAACTGGTCGCAGACCAATCCCAACGCGTGGGGAGACCCGGGCTCCTACGTCGGCTACGGGCCGATGTGGGCGCAGGTGTCGATGACGCCCTTCAGCCAGTACAAGGGATGGGTGGCCGAGGGCGGCATCCGCAACGCGCTCGTCATGAGCGGCCCGGCGGTGAAGCGGCCCGCGGGAAGCATCAACCACGGGCTCATGCACGTGGCGGACTTCATGCCGACGCTGCTCGAGGTGGCGGGCACGACCTATCCCAAGTCGATCGCCGGGAAGGAGCTGCCCCCGCTGTTCGGCAAGTCCTGGGTCCCGATGTTGTCGGGCAAGGCGGAATCGGTGCGCACGGACAAGGACTACCTCGCGTGGGAGATCTTCGGCAACCACGCCGTGCGCCAGGGCGACTGGAAGATCCGCTGGGAGTGGAAGCCCTACGGCACGGGCGAGTGGGAGCTCTTCGACCTCAGGAACGATCCCGCGGAGCGGACCGATCTCGCCGCGAAGCAGCCCGAGAAGCTGAAGGCCATGATCGCCCTCTGGGACGACTACGCGCGGAAGAACCACGTCGTCCTGCCCAGCCGCGGTCCCTTCGAGACGCTCGTGGACGTGCTTCCGATGCGGGTCCCGGTGGACGAGGGCTTCCCGCCGCTCATCTACAAGAAGCAGTTCGTCCCGCCGAAGGACATGGTGGCCGATCCGAAGCCCTGAACCGATGCCGACACCTGAACCCACCGAACCGAACGGGGATCCCATGAAAAACGAAGGAAATCCGATGAAACGCTCGTCCTGGTCGCGCCTCGCCCTGGCCTCGCTTCTCGTCGCGGGCGCGCTGCTGCCGTCGCAGGCCCTCGCGCAGGTGCCGGGACGGTTCTACTGGAAGGGGCTCGCGGGCGCCAACGGCGTGCCGCTCATCTTCAACTCGATCACCGGCAACACGAACCCCTTCGATCCGTCGCACCAGGTGACGCCGGGAGCGGACTTCGACGCCACGCTCACCATGATGGGCTACGCGAAGATGTTCGCCATCGGCGACCGGTCGGCCATGGCCGCGGTCATCCTGCCCATGGGTCGGATCTCGGGCGAGGCTGCCCTGGCCGGCAGGACTGCCAGCCAGTCGGCCACGGGCTTCGGCGACCCGATGCTCGAGTTCGGAGTCAATCTCGTCGGGCCCAAGGCGCAGAAGAGCATCCCGGACGTGCTGCGCTACGAGCCCGGCTTCTCCCTCGACCTGATGGCGGACCTGGCGCTGCCGATCGGGGAGTACGACAACCAGCAGGCCCTGAACGTGGGCCAGAACCGCTGGTACGGGCGGATCGGCGCGCCCATCGTCTGGCAACTCGGCGACTGGGTGCCGGGCCGGCGCACGACGCTCGAGTTCCTCCCGGCCGTGTGGCTGTTCGGGGACAACACCGACTACATGGGGCAGACGCTCAAGACCGATCCCATGTTCCAGCTCGACGCGCACCTGACCCGCGACTTCACCGAGCACTTCTGGGGAGCGCTCGACGTCGCCTGGTACAACGGCGGCAAGGCGACGGTCAACGGGGTCGAGGGCAAGAAGCTCAGCAACGTCGGGATCGGGCTCACGCTCGGCTACCAGGTCAACGAGAACCTGAGCGTCACCGTCGGCTACAAGTCGACCGTGAACGACAGCGCCCCCGGCGACCTGAAGATGGACGGCTTCATGATCTCGCTCGTGTACGGGTGGCACCCGATCATCGAGGGCATGAAGCGGCTCAAGAACGAGTAGGGTGACGGCGACCTGCGCTCATCGAATTCCGGGTGAAGTGACCATCGCCCGGGACGCGCGGCTGGCCATCTCGACATGAACGGACCGACCCAGACGGCCAGGCCGGGCATCCACGTCCTGGCCAAGCCCATCGGCTCGATCTGCGACATCGCCTGCGACTACTGCTTCTACCTCGAGAAGCGCGAGCTCTTTCCCGGCGAGCGGCAGTTCCGCATGTCCGACGAGGTGCTCGCGAAGTACGTCGAGCAATACGTCGAGGCCCAGCCCACCCCGGTGGTCGAGTTCGTCTGGCACGGGGGCGAGCCGACTCTCCTGGGCGTCGACTTCTACCGCCGCGTCGTGGAGGCGCAGAAGCCCTTCCGCGGCCGCAAGGAGATCCGCAACACGCTGCAGACGAACGCCCTGGGCCTCGATGACGAGTGGTGCGCGTTCTTCAAGAAGAACGACTTCTTCATCGGCGTGAGCCTCGATGGACCGAAGGAGGTCCACGACCGCTACCGCAAGGACCGCCACGGAAAGGGCACCTTCGATCGTGTCATGGCGGGCGTGCGGCTGCTGCAGAAGCACGGCGTGGAGTTCAACGCGCTGGCGTGCGTCGGGCGCGAAACGGCGTACAAGCCCCTCGAGGTGTACCGCTTCTTCAAGGAGGCGGGCATCCGCTACATCCAGTTCACGCCCATCATCGAGCGCGAGCCGGATGCCGAGACGAAGGCGATCAAGCTCTGGCTCGCGCGGCCCGCCGTCCTCGACCGGCCGGAGCCCAACACGAAGGTCACGCCCTGGACGGTGGAGCCGGAGGCCTACGGCGACTTCCTCATCGCGATCTGCGAGGAGTGGGTGCGCAAGGACGTGGGCACCACGTTCGTGATGAACTTCGAGTGGGCCCTCAATGCCTGGATCGGCGCGGGCTCCCCCATCTGCATCTTCTCGAAGACCTGCGGTCGCGCCGTCGCCATCGAGCACGACGGCAGCGTCTACGCCTGCGACCACTACGTCTATCCCGAGTACAAGCTGGGCAATGTGCTCGACGGCAAGCTGGGCGAGATGGTCGAGCGCTCGGTTGCGGGCGGGTTCGGGCCGCACAAGGAATCGACCCTTCCGAAATACTGCCGCGAGTGCGAGGTGAAGGAGGCTTGCTGGGGCGGGTGTCCCAAGCACCGCTTCGCCACCACGCCCGACGGCGAGCCGGGCCTTCACTACCTGTGCGCCGGCTACAAGAAGTTCTTCCGCCACATCCGCAAGTACCTGCGCGCCATGGCCACGCTGCTGGAGAACGGCCTGCCGGCATCCACCGTGATGCAGGCGATCGACGCGCCGCTGATCGTCACGCGGAAGGATTCCGGCGGGCGCTAGATGACCGGACAGGCCGAGAAACCGCAAGAATTCAACCAAGGAGCAATCGCATGAATCGAATCCAGAAAGAGAAGGCCGTCCTTGCCGTGGCGCTGCTGTTCGCGGCCTCCGCGGCGCTCGCCCAGCAGTACGTCTACCCCGCCAAGGGCCAGTCCAAGGACCAGCAGAAGAAGGACGAAGCGGCCTGCCACCAGTGGGCCGTCGAGCAGTCCAAGTACGACCCCGCGAACCCGCCGGCGCCCCAGGCCGCGGCCAAGCCGCCGACGACTCCCACGGGCACCACGCCGGGCGCAGGCGTGCGCGGGGCCGCCCGCGGCGCGGTGGTCGGGGAAGCGGTGAGCGGCGACGCGAGCGCCGGAGCCGCGGCAGGGGCTGTTGCGGCGCGCGGCGCGAGCCGCAGGCAGAACGCCGCGGCCGCCCAGCAGGGCCAGCAGCAGGCCGCGCAGCAACAGCAGGCCGGGCAGCAGGCCTACCAGAAGGCGCGCGGCGCCTGCCTCGAAGGCAAGGGATACACGGTCAAGTAAGGGACGGCGCGGACGCGCGCCTCAGATCCGCGCCGCCGCGGCCTCGATCGCCGCCATGAGTGCCCCGTAATCCCGCGTCACCGGGAACTGCGGGAACTCGGCAATGACGTTGGCCGGCGGCCGGAAAAGGATCCCGGCGTGCGCCGCGCCCAGCATGGCGGTGTCGTTGTAGGAGTCGCCGGCGGCGATCACCTGGAAATTGAGCGCGCGGAAGGCGTTCACCGCCGCGCGCTTCTGGTCGGGCATGCGCAGGT
>CAZNWZ010000062.1:0-10749 GCA_964576455.1 uncultured Lysobacter sp. | reverse complement strand
TCGACGCAGTGTCCGCATCCGTCGCACCTCGTCATGTACACGAAGGTAGGCATAGGCTGGCTCCTTGGTTCCGTTCCGCGGGAAGGCGCGGGTTGGCTTCTAGTAGTGGCGCGGGGCTTCGCGCTTGATGCCGAGCCCCATGTCCATCGGGGCGTCCTTCAGCAGCTCCATCGAGTGCCGCTCCCGCTGGGCGGGATCGTCCCGGGTCTGCGTCGGCAGGTTCATGTTCGTGCCGTTGGCCTCGGCGACGCGCTTCTCGAAGGCCGCCGCGGGCTTGAAGAACATGTGCGCGAACTTGGACCAGTACACCCCGCCGAACAGCACCGTCGTGGCCAGGAGGTACAGGCCGAAGACCACGCCGGAGGCCGCGCTTGCACTCGCCTGCAGCCAGGCCCAGACGAGGCCGAGCGTCACGCTGGCGAGGAGCGAGAGGATGAAGAGGTCGGCGCGCATCACGCGCAGGGGCGTGCCGCCCTCGGCCGCGACGTCGACGCGGATGAAGAACCAGAACCAGTAGCCCCCGGCCAGCGCCATCAGCCCGCCGAGCCACCAGAGCTGCGCCACCAGGGCCGGCGTGGGCGTGGCGGCCGTCGGGTAGGCATAGACCATCAGGAGGGTGGTGACGAGGTACAGGACGAACCCGTACATGGTCAGCAGGTGGGCGACGCGGCGCCGCTGGTTGCAGAATTCGCCCGAGGCGAGGACGTCCACGACGACGGTCTTGACCGCGATCGAGGCGACGTCGACCGGGGCGCCCTTGCCCTTCGTCTTGCGCCAGTTGGCGAAGAAGTAGGTCGCGCTGCCCTTGTGGGCGACGTCCAGGAGCGTGCCGACGATGACCGCCAGGATCATCAGCCCGACATACCACTGCATGAAGCCGGCGGGCAGATTTCCCGAAACCGCCGCGAAGGCATTGCTGGTGAACATCCTTGTCCTCCCTGCTGGAAGATCGTGCGAGTCGAAGAAACTCCGGGATTATGGAGGGGGATTCGAGGCCGGTGCAACGAATCAAATGATGGGCCTATAAAGGGATCGTATGGACCTCGAATCGCATTTCGGCGAGGTCGGCCAGAACCCACGTGGCCGGCGCGGCCAGCCCCGCCACGGTGCCCGGATTGACGAGCCAGGTGGCCCCCCCCTTCACGTCCGCCACCTGGCGGGCCTCCGCGCGGTGCGAATGGCCGCAGCAGACCAGGTCCCACTCGCCCGTGCAGGCGAGCGCGTACCCGAGATGGTCGTAGTGGGTCACGATGACGCGCCGGTCGGCCAGTTCCAGCCGGGCCTCGGCGCCGTGGTACTGGAGCAGGCCGCCGCTCATGCGCGACTGGTAGTGCATCGCCTGCGCGTCGCCCAGGTTGTTGCCGTGGATGGCGTGCACCGGCAGGCCGGCCGCGAGGGCGGGCTTCACGGTCTGGGCGCCGATGAGGTCGCCACAATGGATGACCGCCTGGGCGCCAAGGGCCTTCGCCGCGTGCACCGCGCGGGCGAGCGGGTCGGCGCGGTCGTGGCTGTCGGAGACGACGCAGATCTTCATGGGCGGGTGGCCGCTCGCCTACCAGAGCACTTCGAGCCGGTCGCCCGTCACCCGGTGCTCGAGGCGGTTGAGCGGGCTCGTGCCCTTGGCGATGCAGTTGCCGGTGGCCAGGTCGAAGGCCCACTCGTGCTTGGGGCAGGTGAGTTTGAGCCCCTTGAGCGCGAGCTCGGGGATGTTCGTCACCTGGTGCGGGCAGCGGCTGTCGTAGACGCGGATTTGCGCCGGGGTGCGGTACACGAAGAGGCCGCGCTCGCCCACCTCCAGGCGCCTCACGCCATCGGCCGGCAGGTCCGCGAGCGCGGCCACGTCGTGCCATTCGGGCTTCGCCTTGCCGCCCAGCCGCGCCGGGTCGAACCCGGGGATGTCCATCTCCAGGATGATGTCGATGGCCCAGATGATCTTCGCGAGGCCCAGCGCGGGGAACGCCATCAGGAGCGCGTCGAGCACCTCGTCGGGCGAGGCGCCCTCGCGCAGCGCGCGGCCCAGGTACTGCTTGAAGCCGTTGCGCGTCTGCGAGTGGACCTTGGTGATGACCGAGATGAGATTGCGGGTCTTGGGGTCGAGGTGGCGGCCGGCCTCCTTGAGGAAGGCGAGGTAGGGGCCGATGGCCTCGGGGCGGGCCTTGACGAGGTAGTTGAGTGCGTCGCTCATGGGGGTGGCGCCTGGGGCGCGGGGGTATCCGGGGGCGGCGCCCGGAAACTCCGGGCGGTTGGGAGCATCATAAGGGCGAGTGCCCTTCCCCGATAGGTGACCCATGGAACTACGCGCCCCGATTCCGTTCGCCGTCCTCGGCGCCGCCCTTCTCGCCGGCTGCGCCGCCCTCGGGATCGCGGGGCTCGAGCCGGGGAGGTCCACGGAAGCCGATGTCCGCCGCGCGCTGGGAGAGCCCGCGCGCACCTGGCCCGCGCCGGACGGCTCGCGACTGCTCGCCTTCCCCTCCGGCCCGGCGGGCACGCAGACCCACATGGCGACGCTGGCCGCCGACGGCCGCCTGCTGCGGCTCGAGCAGGTGCTCACCGAGGAGCGGATCGCCCGCATCTCCCCGGGCACCACGACCGCCGCGGAGCTCGAGCGCCTGATCGGCCCGCCGTGGCGCACCATCGATTTCCCGAACAAGAGCGCCACGGCCTGGGACTACGTCCTGCAGGACATCGGGGGCTACCTCGTGGACTTCTCCGCGATGGTGGGGCGCGACGGCGTGGTGACCGAGAAGGTCTACGTCCGCCGCCACCTGGGCGACCCCGGCAAGGCGTAGATCAGGGCGCGGGAGACACGCAGAACGCGCCCAGGGGGGTATCGGCCACGCCGAAGGCCTGGAGGATGCCGGCCACCGCGAGCACCACCAGGGCGCCCCCGGCGACCGCCCGGGCCACGGGGCCCGGCGACAGGGCGATGCCCCGCCCGGCGAGCCAGCCGGCGCCCAGGAGGGCCGGCAGCGTCCCGGCGCCGAAGGCGAGCATCACGGCCGCACCCCGCAGCGCCGAGCCGCTCACCAGCGCGAGCGGAAGCGCGGAATAGACCAGGGCGCAGGGCGCCCATCCCCACAGGATCCCCAGGCCCAGGCGCCGGGAAACGGAATCGGAGCGGGCGAGGCCCCGGGCGAGGGCGGTGGCGCGCCGCCAGAGGGGCTCGGCCCAGGCCGCGGAGGCCGGGCGCACGACGCGCACGCCCGCGATGCGCAGGCCCGTCACCGCGAGCGCCAGGGCGCCCAGGGAGAAGAGCACGGCCTGGAAGCGGGCGGAGCCGAGCAGCAGGGCCGGCGTGGCCCCGAGGGCACCCGCGAGGCCGCCGGCGGTGGCGTAGGACGCGAGGCGGCCGCCATGCAGGGCCAGCGCCGGCAGGAGGGGCCGGCCGCGGGACGGGGCGCCGGGAACCGGCGCGAACGCGGAGGCGACGAACCCGCCGCACATCGCGGCGCAATGGGCGATGCCGGCGAAGGCGAGGAGCGCCGCCGCGAGGGCGAGAGGGGCCGTCACCTCGGGCTCCGGCGATGCGCCGCTCAGATGATGCGCGAGTAGGCGACGCGCGCCTTGTCCGCGCGCAGGTAGCGGTCGAACACGGCCGAGATGGCGCGCACGAAGAAGCGGCCCTTGGGCGTGACGGCGATCCAGCCCGGCTCGCGCTCGACGAGGCCGAGCTGCTCGAACTCCTTGAGGGCCTCGATCTCGCAGGCGAAGTACTCGTCGAACTTCACCAGGTGCGCCGCCTCGATCGACTCGGTCGAGACGCAGAACTGGCACATGAGCGCGACGATGATGGCGCGGCGCACCAGGTCGTCGGCGCTGAGCTCCAGGCCGCGGATGATGGGCAGCCGGCCCTGGTCCAGCGAATCGTAGTAGGCCGGCAGCTCGCGGGCGTTCTGGCTGTAGGTGGGGCCGACCTTGGCGATCGCGGAGACGCCGAAGGAGAGCATGTCGCCGTCGGGACCCACGGTGTAGCCCTGGAAGTTGCGCGTGAGCGTGCCGGAGCGCTGCGCGCGCGCGAGCTCGTCGTCGGGAAGCGCGAAGTGGTCCATCCCGATGTAGATGTAGCCGGCGCGGTTGAAGAGGTCGATGGCGCGCGCCAGGATGGAGAGCTTCTCGGCGGCGCTCGGCAGGTCGACGTCGAGGATGCGCCGCTGCGGCTTGAACCTCTGCGGCAGGTGGGCGTAGCTGTAGAGCGCGATGCGGTCCGGCCGCAGCTCGAGCACGCGCTCGACCGTGTCCGCGAAGCTCGACACGCTCTGCTTGGGCAGGCCGTAGATGAGGTCGATGTTGAGCGACCTGAACCCGCAGGCCCGGGCGGCGTTGAAGACGTCGCGCGTCATCTCGTAGGGCTGGATGCGGTTCACCGCGCGCTGCACGACGGGGTCGAAATCCTGCACGCCGAAGCTGGCGCGGTTCAGCCCCAGCTCCGCGAGCAGGCGCACCGTCTCGGGGGAGCAGGAGCGCGGGTCGATCTCGATCGCGTACTCGCCGTCCGGCTGGAACTCGAAGTTCGAGCGCAGCATGTCCCACAGCACGCGCATCTCGTGGTCCGAAAGGAACGTGGGCGTGCCGCCGCCCCAGTGCATCTGGCGCACCTGCCGGTGGTCGCCAGAGAGCTCGGCCTGCATCTGCACCTCCTTCGAGAGGTACTGCAGGTAGCGCGCGGCGCGGGACTTGTCCCGCGTCACCACCTTGTTGCAACCACAATAGAAGCAGATGGTGTTGCAGAAGGGCAGGTGGACATACAGCGACAGCGGCTGGCGGACTGCGCCGATGAGGCGCGTGCGCATGGCCTGCCGGAACGACTGCTCGTCGTAGGCCTCCACGAACCGGTCCGCCGTCGGGTAGCTGGTGTAGCGGGGCCCCAGCTTGTCGAAGCGCTGCACCAGGTCGAGGTCGATCTGGGCGGGCAGCGACTGCGGGCGGGGGGGCGGTGCGGTCGGGGTCGCGGCTGAAAGCATGGATCGAATCTTCCGTCAATGGCGTGCACGAGGCTTGACAAGGATCAAGGCTCGCCGGCCGCGTTGGTGCCGTCTACAATGCGCCATTATGACCGAGCCCGCCCTCGCCACGCTCACCCGCCTGCGAACGGCCTGCTCGCAGTGCAACCTGCGGGAGCTGTGCCTCCCGGTGGGGCTCTCGGCGGACGAGCTGCAGACGCTCGACAACCTGGTCTCCACCCGCCGCAAGGTGCGCCGCGGCGACAGCCTCTTCTACGGCGGGGAACCCTTTTCCGCGCTCTACGCGGTGCGCTACGGCTTCTTCAAGAGCACGCTCACCAGCGGCGACGGGCGCGAGCAGGTCACCGGGTTCTACATGGCCGGCGAGCTCCTCGGCATGGACGGCATCGGCGGCGACCGCCACACCTGCACGCTGACGGCGCTGGAGGACAGCGAGGTGTGCGTGATGCCCTTCGCGCGCGTGGAGGACCTGTCGCGGCACTTCGAGCCCCTGCAGCGCCACTTCCACAAGGTCCTCTCGCGCGAGATCGTGCGCGACCAGGGCGTGATGATGCTGCTGGGCTCGATGCGCGCCGAGGAGCGGCTGGCGGCCTTCCTCGTGAACCTCTCGCAGCGGCTCACGGCGCGCGGCTTCTCCGCCTCCGAGTTCGTCCTGCGCATGACGCGCGACGAGATCGGCAGCTACCTCGGGATGAAGCTCGAGACGGTGAGCCGGCTCTTCTCGCGCTTCCAGGAGGACAACCTGATCGAGGTCCACCAGAAGCACGTGCGAATCCTCGACATCGGGGGCCTCAAGCGCGTCATGGCCCAGGCGCAGAGCTCGCCCTGAGTCGGGCGCGGGGCGCCCTCCCCCGGTTGATCCCGGTCAAGGGGGTCGGGGGGGCCGGGGGTAGCATGGATTCGCAGGAAGTCCCTTCCCGTTCCAGAGGAGTCCGCCATGTACAAACGCATCCTCTGCGCCACCGACGGCTCGAAGCGTTCCGCCCACGCCGTCAAGACGGCCGCCGCGCTCGCCAAGGGCATGGGCGCGCTGCTCACGCTCGTGCACGTGACGCCCGACTACCGCACGCCCTACTACCCGGACGGGGTCATGATCGACTGGCCGTCGGAGAAGGACTACAAGCGCGACTGCAAGGCCGCGGCCGACAAGGTCTTCGCCAAGGACACCGCCGCCGCCCTCAAGGAGGGCGTGGAGGCCGAGACGATGCACCTGTTCGGCGACTCGCCCGCCGACGAGATCCTGGGCGCGGCCAAGAAGCTGAAGGCCGACCTGGTCGTGATGGCCTCGCACGGCCGCAAGGGCTTCGAGGCGCTGCTGCTCGGCAGCGAGACGCAGAAGGTCCTCGCGCTCACCTCGGTGCCGGTGCTGGTCGTCCGTTGACGCGGGAACGCGATGCCATGAACGGCCTCGACGCACGCCAGGTGGAGTTCCTCGCGGGCGAGCTCTCCCGCCTGAAGGGCGAGGCGATGGCGGGCGTGCGCCGCGCCTCCGGGGAAATGAGCGTCGAGGACGCCGAGCTCTTCCGCGATGCCGGCCTCACCGGCGACGGGGCGCTCGCGGAGGCCGAGTTCGAGCGCGACGTGGCCGGCGCCGGCCAGGTGCGCGCCGCCCTGCTCGCGATCGTGGCCGCCGAGCGCCGGATGGCCAAGGGCGAGTACGGCGCGTGCGAGGACTGCGGCGAGCCCATCGGCTTCGCGCGCCTCCAGGCGCACCCGGCCGCCTCGCGCTGCGTTCGCTGCCAGGAAGACGCGGAAAAGCGCGCACGTCCCGCGCACTTCGCCGGCTGAGCCTCCCGCATGCGCGGCAAGCTGAGGAATCGCCTCGCGGCCAGCCGCTTCCGCATACCCGACGCAGCCGCCGTTCCGGCCGCCCCGGGGATCTCGAAGCACATCCACCCGCTGCACCCGCTGCTGTCGCCCGCCTCCGTGGCGCTCGTGGGCGCGAGCGAGCGCCCCGGCTCGCTGGGGCAGGTGGTCCTCGCGAACCTCCGCCATGGCGGCTTCCGCGGCCCGGTGCACCTCGTGAATCCGCGATACGACCGGATCGGGGGCGAGCCCTGCTACCCCTCGCTCGAGGACGTGCCCGGCCCCGTGGACCTCGCCGTCGTGGCGGCTCCCGCGCCCGCGGTGGCCGGGATCGTCGCGCAGGCGGGCAAGGCCGGCATCCCGGCCGCGATCGTGCTGTCGGCCGGCTTCGCCGAGACGGGAGACGCCGGCAAGGCGATGGAGGCCCGCGTGCTCGAGGTCGCGCGCCAGGCCGACGTGCGCCTCCTGGGCCCGAACTGCATCGGCATCCTGCGCCCGTCGGTGGGCCTCAACGCCTCCTTCTGCCGCACGGCCTGCGAGCCGGGCAGCATCGCCCTCGTGTCGCAGTCGGGCGCCATCTGCACGGCGCTGGTCGACTGGGCGGCCAGCACCAAGGTGGGCCTGTCGAGCGTGGTCTCGCTGGGGGGCGCGGCGGACGTCGACTTCGGCGACGTGCTGGACTACCTGCTCTTCGACCCGAAGACGCAGAGCGTGCTGCTCTACGTCGAGGGGATCCACGACGGGCGGACCTTCATCAGCAGCCTGCGCGCCATCGCGCGGGCGAAGCCCGTGATCGTGCTCAAGGTCGGGCGCTACGCCTCCGGGTCGCAGGCCGCCCGCTCGCACACCGGGGCCCTGGTCGGCAACGACGCGGTGTTCGACGCGGTCCTCGCCCGCTGCGGCGTGGTGCGCGTTCACAGCGCCCAGGACCTCTTCGCGGCCGCGCGCGCCCTGTCGTCGCGGCGCAAGCCCTACGGCGACCGGCTGGCGGTGGTCACCAACGGCGGCGGGCCGGGCGTGCTCGCGGCCGACGCCTGCAGTTCCGAGAACGTCCAGCTCGCGAGGCTCTCGCCCGGGACGATCGAGAAGCTGAACGCCATCCTGCCCGCGCACTGGTCGCACGCGAACCCCGTGGACGTGATCGGGGACGCCGACGGCGAGCGCTTCGGGAGCGCCGCCCGCATCGTCGCCGAGGACCCCGAAGTCGACGCGGTGCTCACGGCGTTCTGCCCCACGGGCATCGCGACCGCCGAGTCCGTCGCCGACGGGATCCTGCCGGTGGCGAAGGAGGTGTCGAAGCCGTTCCTCACCGCGTGGCTCGGCGAGATCAGCGTGGTCCCGACGCGCCACCGCGTGGAGGAGGCCGGGATTCCCGCCTACCGGTCCGGCGAGGTGGCGGTGCAGGCCTTCGCGGCGCTCGCCTCCCACGTGAAGAACCAGCGCCTGCTGCTGGAATCGCCGCCGCCGCGGTCGACGACCGTGGAGCACGACATCGCGCGGGCCGAGGAGATCTTCCAGGCGGCGGTGGCCGAGGGTCGCGCGCTGCTCAACGAGGTGGAGGCCAAGTCGCTGCTGGCCGCCTTCGGCGTGCCCGTGCCGCCCTTCGTCGTCGCCGCGACGCACGACGAGGCCGTGCGGGCGGCCGCGACCATCGGCTACCCCGTGGTGATGAAGATCCTCTCGCCGGACATCACCCACAAGTCCGACGTGAACGGGGTGCGCCTCGACATCCGCGACGCGAGGGACGCCGGGTACCAGTTCGACGACATCCTCGCGACGGTCCGCCGAATTCGCCCGGAGGCGAAGGTCTCCGGCGTGCTCGTGCAGTCGATGGTCGCGCGCCGCGACGGGCGCGAGCTGATGATCGGCGTGACGACGGACCCGGCCTTCGGCCCCGCCATCAGCTTCGGCTCCGGCGGCGTGGCCGTCGAGCTGCTTCGCGACAACGCCGTGGGCCTGCCGCCGCTCAACGTGCGCCTGGCCGGCGACCTCATCGACCGCACGCGCGCCGCGCGACTCCTGGGCGCCTACCGCAACGTCCCGGCCGCCAACCGCGAGGCGCTGATCGACGTGCTGCTGCGCGTGTCGGACCTCGTGTGCGCGCTGCCCTGGGTCGAGGAGATGGACATCAACCCGCTGCTGCTCGACCCGACCGGGGCGGTGGCCCTCGACGCGCGCGTCGTCATCGACCCGAAGCGGCGCCACCTGGACAGCCGCTACTCGCACCTCGCGATCCACCCGTACCCCGAGGCGCTCGAGGCGATCGAGCGCCTGCGCGACGGGACGGAGGTGACCATCCGGCCGATCCGACCCGAGGACGCGGAGATGGAGACGGAGTTCATCACGGAACTCTCGGACGAGTCGCGCTACCTTCGCTTCCTCTCGATCGTGCGCCACGTGACGCCGGAGATGATCGCCCGTTTCACGCAGATCGACTACGACCGCGAGATGGCACTCATCGCCACGCGGCAGGAGGAGGGCCGCGAGTCCATCATCGGCGTCGCGCGCTACGTGCGCGATCCCAACCCGGTGAGCGCGGAGTTCGCGATCGTGATCGCCGACCGCGCGCAGAGGAAGGGGCTCGCCTCCAAGCTCATGAACCGGCTCATGACGCACGCGCGCTTCGCGGGCATCGAGCGCCTGCGCGGGCTGGTCCTCGCCTCCAACGACTCGATGCTGGAGCTCATGGACCGCCTCGGCTTCGAGGCCTTCCCGGTCGAGGACGACCCGAGCCTGGTGGACGTCGTGAAGGTGCTGTAGGGGCCGGCCCGTCCCCGGCTACTCGCAGCAGGGGCCCTCGCGCTTCGGGCAGCCCACGGGACGCTCGGTGGCGGGCAGCGGGCAGCGGTTCACCTCCCAGGGCGAGCGCTGCAGGAAGCAGGTGAGGTAGCTCGAGGCGGCCCCCATGAGCCAGAACACGAAGAACCCCACGGAGTAGATCGTCATCCGGCTCGCCTCCAGCGGCTGGCCGAAGAGGTGCAGGTCCTCGGGGTCGAAGATCGAGAAGAAGACGAACTCCATCCCGCAGGCCACGAGGAACGCGGGCCAGAGGATCCAGGCGATGCGTTGCGTAAGCATGGTGTTTCCTCCCTGTCGTGGCTCTTCCTCCCGGCGCTAGCGCACGCCGGGGGAGAGCTCCGCCGCCTGCGCGGCTCTTGTGTCGATGCTTGCCGAGACCCGCCACTGGGCCGTCTCGACGATGGCGAGCCAGCGGCCGGCAGGCAGCGCGGGCAGCGGCGCCTCCCAGGCGCCGTCGGGCTGGCGCGCGGGGTAGAGCACCCGGTCCTCCGACGCGCGCGACGGATGCGCGAGGCGCAGCGTGACCCGGTCGGGCAGCGAGCCGGCCGCGCGCAGCGTCAGGCGCGCCGAGCCCTGCGCGAGGCGGACCTCCCCGGCGATGCCCTGCCCCCGGGCGGCCTCGTCGCGCGCGATGTCGCGGTTGATGCCCAGGCCGCGTTTGTAGTAGTCATCGGCGACCAGCCCGTCCGCGCCGCGGAAGGCGATCACCGCCGTGGTCACGCCGGCCACCACGACGATCGCCGGCCCCGCCATGAGCAGCCACGGCCAGGGCTCCCGGTACCAGGGCTTGCGCGCTTGCGCGGGGCGCTCGGCGGTCATGGCGCTCACTTCGCGTCCCGGCGCGGCGAGAGGAACACGGCCTTCTCTTGCACCTGCAGGCCGCTGCCGTCCTCGGCGGTCACGGAAATGACGATCTTCTGGGAGCCGCCCTTCGCCGCGTCGCCGGGCAGGCGGATGCGCACGGGGAAGGCGCGGGTCGAGGCGGGCGCCATCTCGATGACGGGCTCGGAAGCCACGCGCACCCCTGGCAGCCCCTCGACGGTGATGCGGTAGCGGTGCGCCGATTCCGTGGCGTTCATCACCTGCAGGCGGTAGACGTTCTCGAGCTCGCCGTCCTCGACCTCGCGCACCATCGCGCCGCGGTCGCGGATCACGTCGACCTTGAGGGGCACGCGCATCCACA
>CAZNWZ010000061.1:0-10811 GCA_964576455.1 uncultured Lysobacter sp. | reverse complement strand
GCCGCCGGCACGGACGAAGACGACGAAACCTGAAAGGAAGACGATGAAGCGCCTGCTCGCCCCCGTACTTGCCGCCACCGCGATCACCCTCGCCGGCTGCGCCCCCATGGTCACCCAGAGCCCCGGCCAGGGCCTGAGCCCCGTGAACGCCGTCGCCGACGGCGACGACAAGCACCTCATCCTCTTCGGCCACGACGTCGTGAGCTACTTCACCGACGGCCGCCACCAGATGGGCAGCCCCTCGCACAAGTCGGTGTACAAGGGGGTCACGTTCCGGTTCGCGAGCGCCGAGCACAAGAAGCTCTTCGACGCCGAGCCCGGGAAGTACGTCCCGCAGTTCGGCGGCTACTGCGCCAACGGCATCGTGTACGGCATCCCGTGGGGCGGCGACGCCGACACCTGGCGCATCATCGACGGCAAGCTCTACATCTTCGGGGGCGCGGGCTCGCGCGACGCCTTCCTGCTCGACGAGAAGGGCAACCTGGCGCTCGCGCAGAAGTACTGGAAGGAGGAGGTGGACGGCTCCAACGCCTTCTTCCAGCGATCGAAGCGCCTCGTCCTGCGTGTGCCACACTACAAGAGCGGCCAGGAGCTCGCCGACGCCGTCGCGCGGGCCAAGGGGGGAAAATGAAAGCGCTTTTCGACCGTTACCTGAACCAGAAGATCGGCCTCAACCACCACACGGCCTACCACATCGACGAGGCCACGCTCACGGTCGTGGCCGACACCTACTTCGGCGCGGTCGGCGCCAAGGACGGCGTGACCCACTACTACCCGTACTCCGCCGTCATCCACGTGATGGAGAAGGCGGGCGGCGTCGAGGTGGGCGGGCTCTTCACCCACAAGCACCTGTGGCCCCTGGTGGTGAAGGTCGGGCACGTGGTGGACGTGGGGCCGATGGTCTAGCCGGCGCCGGGGGGCGGCCCGCCCCGCCCCTCCGATTGCGCTCCGCCGCCCCCCGGGTGAATATGTCACAGACAGGCGGGCGACCCGGGCACTAGCCTCGGGAAGACAACAAGACAGGCCCGCCTCCTGGGGGGCGATCCACGACATGAGGCGCCGCGGCGGGCTCTTCCTCGAGTATTTCGCGTTCATCGCCCTGCTGCTGGGCACCGTGACGTCGTGGGCGTCGGCGCCGGCGCAGGGGAGCCTGAAGCGCATCGGCTTTCTCGCGAACAGCGTTCCGCAGGCGGAAATGGAAGCCGGGACGGCCACGCACCCGGCGGTGACGGAGTTCGTCACGGGACTGCGGAAGCTGGGCTGGATCGACGGAAAGAACGTGCGGATCGTCTGGAAGTCCGCGGAAGGCGAGTACGGACGGCTGCCGCAGCTTGCGGAGGAGCTTGCCGGGATGCCCGTCGACGTGATCGTCGCGTTCGGGGGTGGCGTCAACGCGGCGGCCCGCGCGACGCGCACGATCCCGGTCGTGATGGTGACCTACTATTCCCCGGTGGAGGAGGGCCTCGCCGCCTCGCTCGCCCGGCCGGGCGGAAACGTCACGGGAACGGTGCTGGTCGCGGGTGGGCGGGAGCAGCACAACGAGAAGCGGCTTTCCCTCCTCAAGGAAGCCGTGCCGCGGATCGCCCGCATCGCGTTCGTCACGCTCTGGAAAGGGCCCGTGTCCGGGCGGCAGGCCGTCGAGGCGCGGATCGAGGAGGCCTTCCGGCGCAGTCCCGCGCTGTCGGCGACGGCGAAATCCCTGGGCCTCGAAGTGTCGGTGGTCACCTTCGCGACCCTTCGGGACATGCCGGCAGCGATCGAGCGCGCGGCCCGCGCCGGCGCGCAGGCCCTCTGGTTCGACGACGCTCCCGAGCTCCATTACCCCGATGCACAGGCGATGATCGCCTCCGAGGCGCGCCGTCATCGCCTGCCCGACATGCACCAGGTGCTGGGTGCGGCGGCCAATGGGAGTTTCATGGCCTTCGGCTCCGACATCACGGCCAACTATCGGCGGGCGCCGCACTTCGTCGACCGCATCCTGCGGGGCCATGCCCCGGCGGACATGCCGATCGAGCAGCCCTCGCGGGTGGAACTCCACGTCAACCGCGGGGCGGCCAGGGCGCTCGGCATCGAGCTGCCACCGTCGCTGCTTCTTCGCGCCGACCGCGTGTTCGAATGACCTGGCGCGCCGGCCTCTTCCCCAAGTACTTCGCGTTCATCGCGCTGCTGGTGAGCGCGGGCCTCGTCGCGAGCGGGGCCATCAACCTGTACTTCTCCTTCCAGGAGACGCGCGCCTCGGTGGTGAACCTGCAGCGCGAGAAGGCTCTCACCGCCGCGGTGCGCATCGAGCAGTTCGTGCGCGACATCGAGAACCAGCTGGGCTACACGGCGCTGCCGATGGTGGGCGCCGGCATGGGTCCGATGGAGCAGCGCAGGCTCGATTTCCTCAAGCTCCTGCGCCAGGTCCCGGCCATCACGGAGGTGAGCCACCTGGACGGGCAGGGGCGCGAGCAGCTCAAGGTCTCGCGCCTTTCCATGGACGTGGTGGGCAGCAACGCCGACTTCTCGTCCGATCCGCGGTTCGTCGAGGCGCGAAAGGGAAAGACCTGGTTCGGACCCGTGTATTTCCGCAAGGAGACCGAGCCCTACATGACCGTCTCCATCCCCGAGGCGCGGGACCGCCCGGGCGCGACGGTCGTGGAGGTGAACCTCAAGTTCATCTGGGACGTGGTCTCGCGCTCCCGGGTCGGCACGGGCGGCGTCGCCTATGTCGTGGACGGCAAGGGCTTTCTCCTGGCCCATCCCGACATCAGCCTCGTGCTGCGCAAGGTGGACCTCTCGGCCCTGCCGCAGGTGAAGGCCGCGCTCGAGGCGGCGCCGGATGCCGAGTGGCGCGAGATCGAGGGCGCGCGCAATTCCGCGGGCGAGCCGGTGCTTGCCGGTTTCGCCAGCATCGACGCCTTGCGCTGGCACGTCCTCGTCGAGCAGCCGGCCAGCGCGGTCTTCGCGCCCCTCTACGACTCGGTGGTGCGCACCATCCTGCTGCTCCTGGCGGGCGTGGCGATCTCCGTGGTCGCGAGCGCGTTCCTCGTCCGGCGCATGGTGGAGCCCATCCGGGCGTTGCAGGCGGGCGCCGAGCGCATCGGGGCGGGCGAGCTCGGGAGCCGGATCGACGTGCGCACGGGCGACGAGTTGCAGGCGCTCGCCGAGCGGTTCAACACGATGGCGGCGCAGCTTCACGAGTCCTACGCGGGCCTGGAGCACAAGGTGGAGGAGCGCACGGCGGAGCTGCGCGAGTCCCTGGAGCAGCAGACGGCCACGGCCAACGTGCTCAAGGTCATCAGCGGCTCGCCCACGGACGTGACGCCCGTGTTCGAGGCCATCGTGAGATCGGCGCGGGCGCTCGGCGAGGCGAGCGCCGCGTATGCCTTCCGCTTCGACGGCGAGCACCTCCACTACGTCACGAGCGACGGGACGCTGCCCGAGTGGGTGGAGATCACGCGCTCGCGCCCGCCCTGGGAGCCGAGCCGGGGGACGCTCTCGGGGCGAACCGTCCTCGCGCGGGACGTCGTGTGCATCGAGGACAAGCTCGCGGACGCGCAGTACGAGCAGAGCGCGGTAGGCGGCCGCACGGGACGGCGGCTGCTGGGCGTGCCCATGATGCGGGGAGAGGCCGTCATCGGCGTGCTGGCGCTCATGTGGGAGGAGCCGGGCCCGGTCCCGCCGCGCGTCGTCGCCATCATGAGGACCTTCGCCGACCAGGCCGTCATCGCGGTGGAGAACGTGCGCCTCTTCAACGAGATCCAGGAGAAGAGCCGCCAGCTCGAGATCGCCAGCAAGCACAAGAGCGACTTCCTCGCCAACATGTCGCACGAGCTGCGCACGCCGCTCAACGCGATCATCGGCTTCTCCGAGGCGCTCAAGGAGCGCATGTTCGGGGACCTGAACGACAAGCAGGCCGAGTACGTGGAGGACATCCACGCCTCCGGCAGGCACCTGCTCGCGCTCATCAACGACATCCTCGACCTCTCCAAGGTGGAGGCGGGCCGCATGGAGCTCGACCTCGCCGAGTTCGACGTGCCCTCGACGCTGGAGAACGCGATGACGCTGGTGAAGGAGCGCGCGCAACGGCACGGCATCCGCCTCGCGCTGGACGTGAGGCCGGGCGTGGGCGCCTTCGTGGCCGACGAGCGCAAGGTGAAGCAGATCCTGCTGAACCTGCTCTCCAACGCGGTAAAGTTCACGCCGGAGGGCGGGAAGGTCTCCGTGAGCGCGGCGTGGCCCGACGGCCGGCTCGAGATTGCCGTGACGGACACGGGCGTGGGCATCGCCCCCGAGGACCGCGAGGCGATCTTCGAGGAGTTCCGCCAGGTGGGGAAGGACTACACGCGAAAGGCCGAAGGCACGGGGCTCGGCCTGGCCCTCACGCGCCGCTTCGTGGAGCTGCACGGCGGCACCCTCCGGGTCGAGAGCGAGATCGGCAAGGGGTCGACCTTCGTCGTCACGCTGCCGGCGCCCGCCGGCGCGGCGGCATAGGGGGCAGGATGGCGCAGTGGCCGCTGGTCGACGAGATGGCCCGAAGGTCGTGCCTCACGAGGGACCCGGACGGGCGCGAGGTCTTCTTTCCCCGGGCGATGTGGCGGGGGCTGGAGTCGCAGGGATTCCTGACCGGGTCGCCGGAGGCCCTGGCCCCACTGCTGGGAGAGGTCCGGCGGCACCTCCTGCGGCAGGCGATCATGGCGTTCGGGGTGGGGCTCGCGGTGTCGGTCGCGCTTTCGCGGTTCGAGGTGCCCTGGCTCCTGCTCGCCATCGGCGTCGCCGCCGCGGTGATCGGCGTGGTGGAGGAGGCCTGGTACGTGTCGCGGATCCGGCCGCTCCTGGCCGGGCTCGCTCGCGCCGATGGCGTCCGCCCGCCGTCCTGGCAGGTCTTCGCCGACCCCGACTCGCTGTCGGACGCGGGCCACTTGCGGAACGCCCTGGCGCTGGGCGTGACCGTGGTCCTCCTCGTGGCCGTGGCCGCCTGGCAGGCGACCTCCGACGCCGGCGACACGACCGTGGCCGGCTTTTCCGCCGTCCTCGCCTTCCTGACGTCGATCTCGGTCGTGTCCCACCTCATCGCCCTGCGCACGCGGCGCCTGCGGGAGATCAACGCGGAGCTCGAGCGCAGGATCGCGCAGCGGACCGCCCAGCTCGCCGACGCCAACCGCCACAAGAGCGAGTTCCTGGCCAACATGTCGCACGAGCTTCGCACGCCGCTCAACGCCATCATCGGCTTCTCCGAGGCGCTGGACGCGAGGATGTTCGGCGAGCTCAACGACAAGCAGGCCGAGTACATCCGCGACATCCACTCCTCGGGCAGGCACCTCCTCTCCCTCATCAACGACATCCTCGACCTCTCCAAGGTGGAGGCGGGCCGGATGGAGCTCGCGCTCTCGGAGTTCGACGCGACGCAGGCGCTGGAGGCGGCGATGGCGCTGGTGCGGGAGCGCGCGGCGCGCCAGGGCATCCGCCTCGCGCTCGAGCCGGCGCCGGACCTGGGCGCGATCCGCGCCGACGAGCGCCGCCTGAAGCAGGTCCTGCTGAACCTGCTCTCCAACGCCGTGAAGTTCACGCCACCGGGCGGCTGCGTGACGATGCGGGCGCGCCGCGCTTCCGGGGCGCTGGAGGTCTCGGTGTCGGACACCGGCGTCGGCATCGCGCCGGAGGACCACGAGGCGATCTTCGAGGAGTTCCGGCAGGTCGGCGGCGACGCCACCCGCAAGGCCGAGGGCACGGGGCTCGGCCTCGCGCTCACCCGCCGCCTGGTGGCCCTGCACGGCGGCACGATCCGCGTCGAGAGCGAGCCCGGCCGGGGCTCGACGTTCACCTTCACGATCCCGGAGGCCTCCCATGGCTGACGAAACCATCCTCGTCATCGAGGACAACGAGAAGAACCTCAAGCTCGTGCGCGACGTGCTCACCTTCCGCGGCTACAAGGTCGTCTCGGCGGAGAACGCGGAGGACGGCCTGAAGATCGCCGGCGAGTCGCCGCCCGACCTCGTGGTGATGGACATCCACCTGCCCGGCATGAGCGGCATCGAGGCCCTCGCCGAGCTGCGCGCGAAGGAGGCGACGCGCCGGATCCCCGTCCTCGCGTTCACCGCCTCGGTCATGCCCCAGGACCGGCACACGATCACAAGTGCCGGCTTCGACGGATTCCTGAGCAAGCCCATCGCCATCAAGGAACTGGGCGACACGATCGCCTCGGCGATCGCCAGCCGCGGCAAGGAGCCCCGCCCGTGACGGCTCCGGCCCGCATCCTCGTCGTCGACGACGTCCCCAACAACGTGAAGCTCCTCGCGGACCTGCTGAAGGTCCGCGGCTACGAGGTCGTCACTGCCTCGGACGGCGACGAGGCCCTGGAGCGCGTGAAGGACTCGCATCCCGACCTCGTGCTCCTCGACGTGATGATGCCGCGGCTGGACGGCTACGAGACCTGCAAGGCCATCCGCGCCGACCCCGCGAACGGCATCCTGCCGGTGGTGATGGTGACGGCCCTGGACCCGGCTCAGGAGCGGATCAAGGGCATCGAGGCCGGCGCGGACGATTTCCTCACCAAGCCCATCAACACGCAGGAGCTCCTCGCGCGCGTGAAGTCGCTGCTGCGCGTGCAGTCGCTCTACACGCAGGTGCAGGCGCAGGCGGCGCAGCTCGCCGAGTGGAACGCCAAGCTGGAGGCGCGGGTGCAGGAGCAGGTGGCGCAGCTCGAGCGCCTGGCGCGGCTGCGCCGGTTCCTCTCGCCCAAGGTGGCGGACCTCATCGTGGGGGGCAAGCTCGACGACCCGCTCGCCACGCACCGACGCGAGGTGGTGGTGTGCTTCGCGGACCTGCGCGGCTTCACCAAGTTCACCGAGACCGCGGATCCGGAGGAGGTGTTCGCCGTTCTTCGCGCCTACCACGCCGAGCTGGGCCGCCTCATCGCGCTTCACGAGGGCACGGTCGAGCACTTCGCCGGCGATGGCGTGATGATCATCTTCAACGACCCGCTCGAGCTGCCCGATCCGGCCTTCTCCGCGGTGCGCATGGCGCTCGACGTGCGCGACGCCGTGGCGCGCCTGGCGGAGGAGTGGAAGCGGCTCGGCCACTCGCTGGGCTGCGGGCTGGGCATCGCGCAGGGCTACGCCACCATCGGCACGATCGGCTTCGAGGGGCGCTACGACTACGGCACCATCGGGACGGTCACGAACCTCGCCGCCCGCCTGTGCGCGGAGGCCGCGAGCGGCCAGGTCCTCGTGTCGCAGAAGGTGCACGCGCGCATCGAGGGCCGCGTCCAGGCCGAGCCCGCCGGCGAGCTCGCCCTCAAGGGGTTCTCGAAGCCCGTGGGCGTGCACTCGGTCGTGGCGCTGCGGGAGACGGGCGCATGAGCCGCGATCGCAACCCCGAAGTGCTGGGCCCCTCGGAGCTCACGGCGATCTCGCGCTCTGCCGTGCCGCGCACCTACCCGGAGCGCACCGTGATCGTCACCGAGGGGGATGCCTCCGACTCGCTCTTCGTGATCCTCGAGGGCCGCTGCCGGGCCTACGTGAGCGACGAGAACGGGCGCGAGGCGATCCTGTCCGACATGGGCCCGGGCGAGTACTTCGGGGAGGTGGCCATGGACGAGGGGCCGCGCTCGGCCTCGGTCGTCACCCTCGAGCCCACGAAGCTCCTCGTGGTGCCGGCCGAGCGCTTCCGCGCCTTCCTCGCGGAGAACCCGGACTTCGCGTTCCACTTCATCCGCAAGCTCCTGCACCGCATCCGCGAGCTCACGCGCAACGTGAGCGGGCTCGCGCTCCTGGACGCCTACGGGAGGGTGGCGCGGCTGCTGCTGGAGTCCGCCCGGGAGGAGGACGGGCGCCAGGTCGTGGCCGAGCGCATGACGCAGTCGGAGATCGCGAGCCGCGTGGGGTGCTCGCGCGAGATGGTGAGCCGGATCTTCAAGGACCTCGTCCAGGGCGGCTACATCGCCGTGGAGAAGGAGCGAATCGTGATCCTGCGCAAGCCGCCGGCGAGGCCGTAAGGGGCCCCGCGCGCCGGGGCGCGAGGCCGGGCGGCGCCTCAGTCCAGCTTGGGGAGCTTGGCGAGCAGCTTCGCGTAGCGCGCGTTGTCGAAGGGCCGGCTCTCCGACATCATCGCCTGCATCTCGTTGCGCGCGACGGCCGCGATGAGCTGCATCGCCTCTCCGCGCGAATTGCCATCGGCCATCAGGCGGTCGAGCGTGGACTTGGTCTCGGGCGGGTCTCCCGTCTCGAGCTGGTTCACGACGACTTCCATGAAGGCGTCCTTGACGGTCTTGTCGTTCATGCGCCACTCCCCAGGCGGGTCAACAGGTGCATTTTGCACCCGGATCAGCGCGCCGTCATGCCCCCGGGGCCGGCGAGGCCGCCGATGCGGGCGACGGCGCGGGCGAGATCGGCCCGGCGCGGATCGGCCGGGTCGAGGCGGTCGAGGGCCAGCTGCCAATGGCGCGCGGCCTCTCCCGGGTCGCCCTTTTCCATCGCGAGGCTGCCCGCCATCTCCAGCGCGCGGGGGTTCGCGGGGTCGAGCTCGAGGGCCTTGGCGACCAGGGCCTCCGGCCGGCCGCGCAGCGTGCGCCCCTCGGCCATGCCCACGGCCTCCGCGTAGTCCACCCAGATCTCGGGATCTCCCGCCACCTTTCGCGAGGCGCGGATGGCGCGCTCGAAGGCGGTGGCCGCATCGCCGTAGTGCTCCAGGGCGAGGTCGAGCCGGCCGAGCAGCGCCCAGGCCCGGCCGTCGGCAGGGTGGTCGGCCACGTGCCGGGCGAGCTGGTTGCGGAAGGCCGGCAGGCGCTCCGCGGTGAGCGGGCCCTCCAGGCGCTCGAACGCGCTCGCGCTCTCGATCGCCCCGGGGCTGCCGAACCGCGGATAGACGACGAGGGCCGCGAGGGGGATGAGGATCGCGGCGGCGAGGGCCGCGGCCCGGGCGGGCCGGGTCGCCGCGGTGCGCGGGGGCTCGTCGAGCTCCTCCTCGGCGCGGCGGGCGAGCTCCGCGCGGGCGGCGTCGCGCTCGGAGGCCGGCAGGGCGCCGGCGGCGCAGTCACGCTCCAGTTCCGCCCAGGAGGCGCGCAGGGCGGCGAGGTTCGCTTCCCGAGGCTCGGCGTGCGCCGGCTCACGACGGGGGAAGACGAGCCGCGCGGCCACGAAGGCCACGGCGGCGAGCGTCATTCCCCCGGCGATGATCCAGAAGCCGAGCATCCGGGGCGCGACCCCTTACTTCGGCGCGGCGGCCGGCGCGGGGGCCGGGGCCTGGGCCGGGGCGGCGGCGACGGTGCGCTTCTTCGCCGTGGCGTCCTCGAGGATCTTGATGGCTTCCTGCGAGATCACCATGCCCTTGTTGATCGAATCGTCCGCGAGCTTCGGGTTGTGGAAGTACGAGCCGTTGGAGGCGGTCCAGAACTCCCAGTGCACGTGCGCCTCGTAGTGCTTCTCGCGCACGACGTTGAGGGTCGCCTCGTCCACGCCCGCGCCCTTCGCCTCCTCGAACTTGTCGATCATGCGGGTGAGCCAGTACTCGGCCTTGCGGAGCTTCCCCATGTACCGGTTCTTGAGGGAGTCGACCGTGTACTTCGCCTGCTCGGCGTTCCACGTCTTGTGGCAGCCCAGGCACGCTTCCTTCACGTACTCCTTCGGGCTCGTCTGCCAGTGCGAGGTGAAGGTCTTGCCGGTCTTCGCGTCCTTCTCCTTGGGCATGTGGCAGGTGTGGCACTGCGCGCCTTCCCTGTCGTGCACGGAGCCGTAGTACACCTCCACGTCCGGGTGCTGCGCCTTCCACAGCATCGCGCCGGTGATGGCGTGCTTGAAGTCGCGGAACTTGAGGTCGCGGTAGTGCTGCGCCAGGTCGTTCACGTTCTTGAGCGGAAAGTGGTTGGTGCGTTGGTCGGCCATCGTGACCGGCTGGCCGGTGGTGGGATCCGTGCCCGGGTTGCAGTTGTACTCGACGTGGCACTGGCCGCACTGCAGCTTGGTGTCGTACTTGTCGAGGATCGCGATCTTGCGGGTGAAGCCGCGCTGCCCGAGGTCCTTCACGGCGATCTTGGCGCCCTTCGGGTCCTTGTGCCAGAGGGTGTCGGCCTCCTTGCGCGTGAGGGCCTGGATGAGGCCGTCGCGGATGACGCGCGGCTGCGCGCCGTGCGGGTCGTGGCAGAAGATGCAGTTGAGCGCGTGGCGCGTGTCCTTCACGAACTCGTTCACCTTCGAGAGCCGGCTCCACTTCGCCTTCGGGTCCGGATCGCCCAGGTAGGCCCAGTCGAGGATGTGGTCGGCGGTCTTGCAGCTCATGCACACGGGGTTCGCGGCGGCGGCGGTGCCGGGGCGGAAGACCTTGTGCGGCTCGCCCGGGTACTTGTCGACCAGCACGTCCCAGATGTTGAAGTTGCCGCCGGCGCGGGCGAGGTCGCCCCAGCCGTACTTGTTCTCGAAGCGCCCGCCGAAGGCGCGGTCGACCACGAGCTGGTCGTAGAGCGCGAAGGCGTGCGAGCGCGGCATGTTGTGCTCCTTCGTGAAGCCGTGCGGGCCCATGAGCTTCTCCCACGCCGGGTTCGGCGAGACGCCGGTGAGCTGGCTCTTCTCGTTCCTCGCCGTCTTCGCGAAGTTCATCTTGTACATCGTCTCGAACTGGTTCTTGTGGCACGAGCCGCACTTGGCCGGGTCGGTGATCGTGACCGGGCGCACGCTCTTCTTCTTGAGGTGCTCGGCCGTGTTCTGGTGGCACTCGGTGCAGGCCACGGTCTTGTGCTTGCCGGGATCGTGGAACTCCTTGAGCTCCTCGTGGCACTCGATGCATTCCTTGTTGCCCGCGGGCACCTTGCCCTGCGCCGCGGGCTTCGCGGGCGC
>CAZNWZ010000060.1:0-10901 GCA_964576455.1 uncultured Lysobacter sp. | reverse complement strand
TTCGCCCGGCGGCCCCAGGCGTCCACGTACGTGTAGAGCACGGGCACCACCACCAGCGTGAGCAGCGTCGAGGTGATGATGCCGCCGATCACCGCGCGGCCCATGGGCGCGTTCTGCTCGCCGCCGTCGGCCGAGCCGATGGCCATGGGCAGCATGCCGAAGATCATCGCCATCGTCGTCATCAGGATCGGGCGCAGGCGCACCTGCCCGGCGGCGAGGATGGCGTCGTGGCGGCTCAATCCCTCCCGGATGCCCTGGTTGGTGAAGTCCACGAGCAGGATCGCGTTCTTGGTCACGAGCCCCATGAGCATGATGATGCCGATGATCGAGAAGATGTTGAGCGTGCTGCCGGTGATGAGGAGCGCCAGGAACACCCCGATCAGCGTGAAGGGGAGCGAGGCCATGATCGCGAGCGGCTGCAGGAAGCTGCCGAACTGCGAGGCGAGGATGAGGTAGATGAAGATCACCGCCATGCCCAGCGCCGCCACCGCCGCGGTGAACGACTCCTGCATGTCCTGCGTCTGGCCCGCGACGTCGAAGCGGTAGCCGGGCGGCAGCTCGATGGTCTTGAGCAGCTCCTGCACCTCCTTGCCCACGTCGCCCGAGGGCCTGCCCTCGACGCTCGCGTAGATGCCCACGCGCCGCTGCAGCTCCTGGCGCTTGATGATCTGCGGGCTCGTGGACTCCCGGAACTCCACCACCTGGCGCAGCGGCACGAGCACGGGCGCCCCGTTGGGGCCGGGCTTCGCGCTCACCACGTGCAGGTCGCCCAGGTCGGCCACGATGCGCCGCCCGGACTTCGGCAGCTGCACGTTCACCTCGTAGTTCTGGCCGTCGGGGGCCAGCCAGTGGCCGATCACGTCGCCGGCCACCAGCGGGCGGACCGCGGCGCCGATCTGGGAGACGGTGAGGCCCAGGTCGCTCGCGAGCTCGTCGTTCATCTTCAGGGTGATGGCGGGGTTGTTGGCCTTGAGGCTGCTCTCGAGGTCGGTGATCCCCTTGATCTTCGCGATCTTCTCCATCACCTCGGCCGTCACCTTCTCGAGGCCCTCGTTCGAGGGCCCCAGCAGGTTGATCCAGATGGGGCGGTTGTAGCCCACCGACAGCTCGATGCCGGGGAGGGCGCGGATCTCCTGGCGCACCTTCGCCTCGAACTGCTTCTGGGTGAGGTGCGGGCGCTCGCGGCGGTCGACGAGCTTCACGTCGACGCGGGCGACGTTGCGGCCCTCGCCGGTGCCCACGTTGGCGGCCATCACCCAGACCTCGGGATGGCGGCGAAGGATCTCCTCGACCTGGCGCGCCTTGGCGTCGGTGTACTCCAGGCTCGATCCCACGGGCGTGGTGAGCCGGAACGAAGTGCGGCCCTCGTCCGACTCGGGGGCGAACTCGGTGCCCACCAGCGGCAGCACGAAGAAGCTCGACACGAAGACGGCGGTGGCGAGGGCGAGCACCTTCTTGCGGTTGCCGAGCGACCACTCCAGCAGGGTGCCGTAGCGGCGGTGGGCCCACTCCACGCCTTCCTCGATGCGCGCCATGACGCGCCCGAGCCACGGCACGTACCGGAAGCGGCCCTCGGGCGGGTCGCGCCAGATGGCCGAGAGCATGGGGTCGAGGGTGAAGCTCACGAAGAGCGACACCAGCACCGCGACCGCCACCGTGATGCCGAACTGGAAGAAGAACTTGCCGATGATCCCCGACATGAAGGCCACGGGGATGAAGACGGCGACGATGGCGAAGGTCGTGGCCATCACCGCCAGGCCGATCTCCTCCGTGCCCTCGCGGGCGGCCCGGTAGTGGTCCTTGCCCATGCCGAGGTGGCGCACGATGTTCTCCCGCACCACGATGGCGTCGTCGATCAGCAGCCCGATGCACAGCGACAGCGCCATCAGGGTCAGGAAGTTCAGGGTGAAGCCGAAGAGGTACACGGCCACGAAGGTGGCGATGACCGAGATGGGCAGGGTGAGCCCCGTGATGACCGTGCTGCGCCACGAGTGCAGGAAGAGGAAGACGATGAAGACCGTGAGGGCCGCCCCCTCCACGATCGTCACCTTGACGCCGTTCAGGGCCTTCTCGATGAAGTCCACGTCGGCGTAGACGGTCCTGAGCTCCACGTCGGGCGGCAGCACCTTCGCGAGGTCTCTCGCGGCCGCCTTCGCGCTGCGGCCCACCTCGACCACGTTGGCGTCCTGCACCTTGAGGACCTGGATCGTGAGCCCGGGCTTGCCGTTGATGCGCGAGAGGGAGTCCGCCTCCCGCTCGCCGTCGACCACGTCGGCCACCTGGTCGAGGTAGACCGGGCCGTTGGCCCGGCGCGCCACGATGATGCGCCCGAAGCCCGCGGGCTCCTTGATCCGCCCCTCGATGCGCACGAGCTGCTCCGAGGGGCCGTGCGAGATGCGCCCGGCCGGCACGTCCACGTTGGCCGCGCGGATCGCGGCCACGATCTCGTCCACGCCCACGGACTGCGCCTGCATCTGCGCGGGCCGCAGGTTCACCAGCACCTGGCGCGCCACCGCGCCCGAGACCTGCACCTGCCCCACGCCCGGGACGTTCTGGAACCGCTTCACGATCACCTGCTCCGTGAGCGTGGAGAGCTCGCGCAGGCTGCGCGTGGGCGAGGTCACCGCCAGCGACACGATCGGCTGGGCGTTGTCGAAGTCGCCGCGCAGGATCAGGGGATCGCGCGCCTCCCTCGGGAAGCCGGGGCGGATCATCGCCACCTTGTCGCGGATGTCCTGCACGGCGCGCCCCATGTCGGTGCCGAGGCGGAACTCGATGTAGGTCTCGCTGCGGCCCTCGAACGAGTTGGAGCGGATGATCTTCACGCCGTTGACGGTGTTCACCACCTCCTCGACGGGCTTGGTGATGTCGTTCTCGACGGCCTCGGGCGCCGCGCCCGGGTAGTTGATCTGGATGAAGACGAAGGGGATCTCGATGTCGGGCATGCGCTCCACGCGCAGCTTGTTGTAGGAGAAGATCCCGAGGACGCACAGCGCCACCATCACCATGGTGGCGAAGACGGGCTGGTTGATGCTGGTCTTGGTGATCCACATGGCCGTCAGCCCTTCGCGGGCTTCGGTTCCGGCGCGCCCGCGTCCTTCAGCACGGCCTTCGTCCCCGCCTTGAGGCCCATCGCGCGCGAGCTCACCACCGTGGCCCCCTTTTCCAGGCCGCTTCGCACCTGCACGACGCCCGCCTGCTCGTCCTTCAGGCCCAGCGTCACCGGCCGCCGCTCGAGCTTGCCGTTCTCGATCGTCAGCACGAACGCCTGGCCCGCCTCCTCGCGCAGGGCGGTGGCCGGGATGACGGGCGCGCTCTCGCCCCGGTCGAGGACGAGGCTGCCCTTGGCGAACATGCCGCCGCGCAGCATCCCGTCGCGGTTGGAGACGGACAGGTAGACGGTGATCGCGCGCGAGGACGGCGAGGCGGTCGGGTTGATGCGCTCGAGGCGGCCGGCAAACTCGCGCTCGCCGAAGCCGTCCACGCGCAGGCTCGCCACCTGGCCCACGCGAAGGCCCGGCACCTCGGCGGCGGGAACGGGCGCCTCCACCTCCATGCGCGCGAGGTCCACGAGGGTGAACAGCTCGCCGTCGACGCCGACCTTCTCGCCGGGATGGACCGCGCGCCGGGCGACGATGCCCTCGATCGGCGCGCGGACGACGGCGTCCTGCGTGGCGTTCCGCGCGAGGCGCACCTGGGCCTCGGCGGACTTCACCGCGGCGGCGGCGGCCTCCCAGGCGCTTTGCGTCGTGTCGAGGGCGTTCTGCGAGATGAAGCCCTGCTGGCGCAGCTTCAGGCCGTTGTCGCGGTTCTTCTCCGCGATCGACAGCCTCGCCCGCGCCTCCTCGAGCGCGGCGACCTGGGCGTCCAGGCGGGCCTGCAGGTCGGCGGTGTCGATCTCGGCGAGCAGCTGGCCCTGGGCCACGCGCTCGCCCTCGCGCACGGAGACGCGGCGGACTTCGCCGGGCACCTTGGAGCGCACCGTGGACTGGGTGAGGGGCGAGAGCGAGCCGGAGATCGGGATGGCGCGCGCGAGCTCGCGAAGCTCCACGACGGCCACGTCGGCCGGCGTGAACTGCAGGACGAGCTCGGGGGCCTTGGGCGGCTCGTCCTTGCGGGCGGAGCTCACGCGGAAGGCGACGAGCGTGCCCGCCACGACGACGAGCAGCAGGGCGGCGGCGGGCTTGGCGAAGCGCCGGCGGCCGCGGGGGGCGCCGGCGGAGGCGGGGTCCTTCTTCCGGAAGAGCATGGCGGTCGTCCTGGCGGTTCGCGCCCGGGGGCGGGGCGCGGTCATGCCCCCTTGGACGGCGGGGCGGGGCAGCCTGGATTCAGGCCGCGAACGGGGAGGGCGACATTATAGATCGCGGGGGTAACGGGTCCCGTTACCGTCTGTCGCCTCGCGCGTGCGCCGGGGGGGTATGGCGGCCGGGTTCCAGGCCCGGACGGCGGCGGCCAGGATCTCGCCGGGCGGGACCGGGGGCGGTACCGGCTGGCCCAGGAACGCGAGCGCGGACCGCAGGGCGCGCGAGCCCTCCGCGGGCGCCAGGGCCGGGGCGAGGGTCTGCTTGGAGAGCTTCTCGCCGCCCCGGGTCGCCACCGGGACGTGCAGGTAGCGCGGGGTGGGGAACCCCAGGGCGCGCTGCAGCGCGATCTGGCGGGGCGTGGAGTCGAGGAGGTCGGCGCCGCGAACGACGTCGGTCACCCCCAGGTCCGCGTCGTCCACGACCACCGCGAGCTGGTAGGCGAAGAGCCCGTCGCGCCTCAGGACGACGAAGTCGCCCACCTCGGCGTCGAGGCGCTGCGACACGCGGCCCTGGACGCGGTCGTCGAAGGCGATCGCCCCGCCGGCGACGAGGAAGCGGATGGCGGCCGGCGCGCCCTCGGGAATCGCGGCGCCGCGGCAGGTCCCCGGGTACACGATGCCGTCGATGCCGTGCACGCCGGAGTCGGCGATCTCCCTGCGCGAGCAGCGGCAGCGGTAGGCGAGCCCGCGCCGGCGCAGGTCCTCGAGGGCCTCGCGGTATCGGGGGGCGCGATCGCTCTGGCGCACGACGGGGCCGTCCCAGCCGAGCCCCAGCGCCTCCAGCGCGCGCAGGATCGCGTCCTCCGCGCCGGCCACCGTGCGCGGCCGGTCCACGTCCTCGATGCGCAGGTGCCACTCGCCTCCGGCGGCGCGCGCGTCCAGCCAGCTCGCCACGGCCGCCACGAGGGAGCCGAAATGCAGGGGGCCCGTGGGCGAGGGAGCGAAGCGCCCGACGTATCGCTCCATGGGCTTCACGACATGAGGGAGGCGGCCACGAGGGGATCCTCGAGCCGCTTCACGAACCACTTCACGGCCTTGCCGGCGGACGAGGGACGCCACGCCACGACGATCTCCACCGGCGGGCGCGGCGCCTCGGGCTCGAGGATCGCCAGGCGCCCGGCCCAGGCCTCGCGCTCGGCGATCCAGCGCGGCAGCCAGCCCACGCCCAGCCCGGCCACGTGCGCGGCCACCTTGGCCTCGAGGGTTGCCACCGTGAGCACGTCCTGGCCCGAGAGCAGGCCGGCGGTCCTCGGGGGGAGGAGCCGCGAGCTGTCGGCGATGCTCACCGCGCGGTTCTCCAGCAGCATGGCCTCCGTGATCGGGGCCTTCGCCTTCGCGAGGGGGTGGAAGGGGGCGGCCACGAGCAGCATGTCGAAGCGGCCCAGGGGCCGCGCGGTATAGGCGCCCCCCGTCGGGATGATGCCGGAGGTGTCGATGGCGAGGTCCGCGCGCCCCGAGGACATGGCGTCCCAGGTGCCGCCCAGCACTTCCTGCAGGAGCCGCAGCCGCGTGCCGGTGTTCTCCTCGTAGAACTCGGCGACGATCCCGTACAGCTTTTCCAGCCCGACCAGGGTGGTGACGGCGATGCGCAGTTCCGCCTCCCAGCCCTTGGCCACCTGGCGCACCCGGCACTCCAGGTCGGCCGCGGCCCGCAGGAGCTGGCGACCTTCCTCCAGCAGCTCCCGCCCCGCCTCCGTGAGCTTGGCGCGGTGCCCCCGGCGATCGAAGAGCAGGACGTCGAGCGCCTCCTCGAGTTGCTGGATGGAGTAAGTGATCGCTGACGGCACCCGGTGCATTTCCTCGGCCGCGGCGGCGAAGGAGCCCCGGCGGTCGATGGCATCCAGCACCTGCAGGGATTCGAGGGTCAGCTTCATGTTCAAAAAATTAGAATGACTTGGTGAGAATTCTTCGCTTTCATGCGAAAAATTTCAACCCTATCATGCATTTCATCGTTCTACACATTGGATTTAACGGAGGCCCGCATGTTCGAGATTCGCCGCGCGCAGGACCGGGGACATGCCAACCACGGCTGGCTGGATTCCTGGCACTCCTTCTCGTTCGCCGACTACCACGACCCCGCGCACATGGGCTTCGGGCCGCTGCGGGTCATCAACGAGGACCGCGTGCAGCCCGGGATGGGCTTCGGCACCCACGGCCACCGCGACATGGAGATCATCAGCTACGTCCTGGAGGGGGCGCTGGAGCACAAGGACAGCATGGGCAACGGCTCCGTGATCCGCCCGGGCAACGTGCAGCGCATGAGCGCCGGCACGGGGGTGCGCCACAGCGAGTACAACCCCTCGCCGACCGAGGGCGTGCACTTCCTGCAGATCTGGATCGAGCCTTCGCGGCGTGGCGTGGCGCCCGGCTACGAGGAGAAGAACTTCGACGCCGCCTCCAAGCGCGGACGGCTTCGCCTCATCGCCTCGCCCGATGGCCGCGAGGGCTCGGTCGCGATCCACCAGGACGCCCTCGTGTATGCGGCACTTCTTGATGGCGCCGAGACGGCGACCCACGCCCTGGCCCCCGGGAGGCTCGCCTATGTCCACGTGGCTCGCGGCGAGGTGACCGCCAGCGGCCAGAAGTTGCGGGCTGGCGACGCCCTCAAGGCCACCGGCGAACGCGAAATCCGCCTCGAGGCGGGTCGCGAAGCCGAAGTCATCTTCTTCGATCTTCCGCAATAACCGCCTAAATTCACTTAAAAGGAGCAATTCATGAACACCCTGTATCGAAATCTTCCCCTTTCCCGGAGTCAGGACAGCCAGGAAACCCTCGTCAACGCCACCTTGCTCGCCGGCCGCGTCGGCCTGGGCCTGCTCTTCGCCGTCTCCGGCTTTGGCAAGATCACCGGCTTCGCCGGCACCGCCGCCTACATGGCCTCCAAGGGGATGCCGTTCGCCGAGGCGCTGCTGGTGGGCGCCATCGCCGTCGAGCTCATCGGCGGCCTGATGCTCATCGCGGGCTTCAAGGCGCGCTGGGCCGCGCTCGCCATCGCCGCCTTCCTGGTGCCCACCACGCTCATCTTCCACAGCCCCGTGGGCCCGGAAGCCCAGGCGCAGATGACGCAGTTCCTCAAGAACCTCTCCATCCTGGGCGGGATGCTCTATGTCGGCGTCTTCGGCGCCGGCGCCTGGAGCGTGGACCGCCGCTAGGAGACGCCCGTGACGACCCTCGCCTCCCGCGCCGTCGAGCGCGTGATCGCCTCGCAACCCGCCGCCGCGGGAACGATCCCGGTGCGCCGGGCGCTCCCGGACCGCGAGCGGCGCTCCGTGGGGCCCTGGGTCTTCCTCGACCACTTCGGGCCCTTCCGCGTCGCCGCGGGCGACGAGGGCGTGGGGCCGCATCCGCATGCGGGCATCGAGACCGTCACCTACCTGCTGAGCGGCCGCAACGAGCACCGCGACTCGGCCGGGCACGAGGGCATCGTCTCGGCCGGCGGGGCGCAGTGGATGACGGCCGGGCGCGGGATCGTGCACGCCGAAAGGCCGCTCGACGACGGCTCCGGCCACACGGTCCACCACGGCATCCAGCTCTGGACCTCCCTTCCGCGCGCGCTGAAGATGGTCTCGCCGCGCTACCGCCGCCTGGAGGCGGGCGAAATCGCCGAGTCCCGCGTCGCGGGCGGCACGATCCGCGTCGTGGCAGGCGAGGTGTCCGGCGTGAAGGGCCCCGCGGAGACGCTCATGCCCGCCTTCCTCGCGCACGTGCGCGTCGACGGCGGGGCGCGGGTGGACCTCGAGGTGAGCGCCTGCCACGAGGCCGCGGCCTACGTGATCGAGGGCGAGGGCCTCTTCGGCGCCGAGGGCGAAGCGCGCGCGAAGGCGGGCGAGCTCGTCGTGTTCGCCGAGGGCGGCGGCGAGGTCGGAATCGCCAACGCCGGCGCGGAACCCCTCGCCGTGATGCTCCTGGGCGGCCGGCCCGCCGAGGGGCCGCTCGTCTTCCACGGCCCGTTCGTGATGAACAGCGTCGAGCAGGCGCGCGCGGCCGACATCGCCTACCGCACCGGCCGCATGGGCACCCTGCCCGCGGCAGGCTGAATCGCAACACCCGACCCCCACCGCAATCCGGAGAAACCCGCATGAACGAACGACTCTTCACTCCCGTCACCCTCGGCCGCCTCACGCTCGCCAACCGCATCGTGATGGCGCCCATGACGCGCAGCCGCGCCGTGGGCAACGTGCCCAACGCCCTGATCGAGAAGTTCTACGCCGACCGCGCCGCCGCGGGCCTGCTCATCACCGAAGGCATCGCGCCCTCCCCGGACGGCCTGGGCTACGCGCGCATTCCCGGCCTCTTCGGCGACGAGCAGGAGCGCGGCTGGAAGCGCGTGACCGACGGCGTGCACCGCGCGGGAGGCAGGATCTTCGCCCAGCTCATGCACACCGGCCGCGTGAGCCATCCCGCCAACATGCCGGCGGGCTCGCGCATCGTCGCGCCCTCGGCCGTGGCCCTGGGCGGCGACATGTGGACCGACGAGGGCGGCATGCAGCCGCACCCGGTGCCGGCCGAGATGACCGAAGCGGACATCGCGAAGGCCATCGGGGAGTTCGCCTCCGCTGCCGCTCGTGCGATCGCCGCCGGGTTCGACGGGATCGAGCTGCACGGGGCGAACGGCTACCTCATCGACCAGTTCCTCAACACCGCCTCCAACCGGCGCACGGACCGCTGGGGCGGCAGCGTGGAAAACCGCATCCGCTTCGCGCTCGAGGTGGCGAAGGCGGCGGTGGCGGCCATCGGCGCCGACCGCGTGGGGCTTCGCGTCTCCCCCGGCGGCGTCTTCAACGGCATGGCGCCGGACGCGGAGACGGACGCGCTCTACACCCGCCTTGCCGAGGAGGCGGGCGCGCTGGGGCTCGCCTACATCCACGTGGTGGACCACAGCTCGATGGGCGCGCCGGAAGTGGGCGACGCGATCAAGGCGCGCATCCGCGCCGCGTTCAAGGGCCTCTACGTCCTCTCCGGCGGCTACGACGCCGCGCGCGCCGAGGCCGACCTGGCGGCCGGCAAGGGCGACCTCGTCGCCTTCGGCCGGCCCTTCATCGCCAACCCCGACCTGGTGCTGCGCATCCGCCGGGGCCTGCCGCTCGCCGCCCCGGACGCGGCGACGTTCTACACGCCGGGCGAGAAGGGCTACATCGACTATCCTCTCGCCGAGGCGGCCTGACCGCGCCGCCGACGCCACCGGAAGGAACCATGGCACGCATCCTCGCCTTCGCCGGCAGCGCCCGGCGCGATTCCCTCAACAAGAAGCTCGCCCGCGTGGCCGCGCAGTTCGCCCGCGAGGCGGGCGCCGAGGCGACCTTCGTCGATCTCGACGACTTCCCCATCCCGCTCTATCACGGGGACCTGGAGGCCGCCTCGGGGATGCCGGAGAACGCGAGGAAGCTGCGCGAGATGTTCCTCGCCCACGACGCGCTGCTCATCGCCTCGCCCGAGAACAACTCGTCGATGACGGCGCTGCTCAAGAACACGATCGACTGGCTGTCGCGCGACGTGGGCGATGGCCGCGGCCAGGACTCGGGCCTCGCGCCCTGGCGGGGCAAGGTGGCGGGCCTCCTGGCCGCCTCGCCGGGCGGCTTCGGGGGGATCCGGGGGTTGCCCCACCTGCGCCAGGTGCTCGCGACGCTGGGGGTCACGGTCCTCGGCACCCAGGTGGCGGTGCCGCGCGCCGACACGGTGTTCGCCGCCGACGGCTCGATCGCCGACGAGCGCGTGGCGAAGTCGGTGCGCGCGCTCGCCGCGGCCGTGGCGGAAACGGCGGGCAGGCTCGCCCGGTGAGCCCGCGCATTGCGGCCGCCTATGGGACGGATAGGCAATGCCGATTGGCGCCGCGGCCCCGAACGGCGGAAAATGCCGGGTAGTCAATCCAAGGAGGCCATCGTGGCGAAGAAGCAATCCGGCGCCGGTGCCATGGACATCGGCATTTCCGAGAAGGACCGCAAGGCCATCGCCGAGGGGCTCTCGCGGCTGCTCGCGGACACCTACACGCTCTACCTCAAGACCCACAACTTCCACTGGAACGTCACCGGGCCGATGTTCCAGACGCTGCACCTCATGTTCGAGACGCAGTACAACGAGCTGGCGCTCGCCGTGGACCTCATCGCCGAGCGCATCCGCGCGCTGGGCTTCCCCGCGCCGGGCACCTACAAGGCCTACGCGAGGCTCTCGTCCATCGCCGACACCGACGGCGTGCCCGACGCCCGCGAGATGATCCGCCTGCTGGTCGAGGGGCAGGAGGCCGTCGTCCGCACGGCGCGCAAGGTCTTCCCGCTGGTGGACAAGGCGGGCGACGAGCCGAGCGCGGATCTCCTCACGCAGCGCATGCAGGTCCACGAGAAAACCGCCTGGATGCTCCGGGCCCTACTGGAGAAATAGCCGCGATGGCCGTCGTCGAACTCACGAAGGACAACTTCGAGCAGGTGGTGACCACGAACCCCATGGTCATCGTCGATTACTGGGCGCCGTGGTGCGGGCCCTGCCGCGGTTTCGCGCCGGTCTTCGAGAAGGTGGCCGAGGCCAACCCCGACGTCGTGTTCGCGAAGGTGAACACCGACGAGGAGCAGGAGATCGCCGCGCACTTCCAGATCCGCTCCATCCC
>CAZNWZ010000059.1:0-10905 GCA_964576455.1 uncultured Lysobacter sp. | reverse complement strand
CGGTCTCCGGCTGGCTGGGCGGCTTCCCGATGATCGGCGGGCCGATCACGCTCTACCTCGCGATCGACCACGGTCCCGAGTTCGCGGCGCGCTCGGCCCTGGTGACGATGGCGGCGGTGGCCGGGCAGGCGGCGCACATGCTCGCGTTCTCCGCCACGGGCCGCGCCGCGGGCCCGCTCGCCGGGCTCCTGGCCGGTTGGGCCGCCTTCGCCGCCGTCTCCGCGGCCGTGGGCTTGCTCCCGCTCGCGCCCGCGGGCGCCCTCGCGATCGCCGCCGCGGGCCTCGTGGCGATGGCGCGCTTCCTGCCGCGCCCCGCGAAGGTCACCGCGCTGCCCGCGATCCCGCCGCTGGAGCTGTGGCTGCGGCTCGGCGCGGCGCTGGCGCTCGCCGCGGCCATCCTCTTCGGCGCCGCCGCGCTGGGGCCGACGCTGAGCGGGATCCTGCTCTCGATGCCCATCACCGGCTCGATCATGCCGCCGTTCACGCTGGCGCTCTACGGGCCGGATGCCCTGGCGCGGCTGCAGCGCGGCTTCATCACGGGCCTCACGGGCTTCATCGCGTTCTTCTTCGTGGTGAGCGCGACGGTCGTGGCGCTGGGCACCGTGGCCTCGTTCTCGCTCGCCACGGCCGCCGCCGTCGCCACGGTGACCGTCTTCTCGAACGCGGGCCGGTGGAAGGCGCGAAAAGCCCGCGGCTGATCTGCCTCAACAACTTTTCCGGGGCGCGCGCTACGCTGTCATTTCCATGAACGGGCCCATCATGCCGCCGCTGGGCGTGAGGCGGCGAGCGGTTCTCCCGCGGCCGATCCGCACGCTCGTGAGGAAACTGCCGCGCGTGCCTTCCTCGGCCGTCGTGGCGGCGGTGCTCAACCTGATGCTGCGCCGGCGCCTGCCCGTCACCGTGTTCGAGCACCTGGGCGAGCGCGCCTTCACCATCGAGGTGCGCGACGCGGAGCTCGTGATGGCCTTCCGGTATTGCGGCCGCCGCTTCGTGCCCGTGCCCGCCGCGGGGGCGGCGGCGCTGCGCTTCCGCGTGAACGCCTCCGACTTCGCGACCCTGGCCGCGCCCGAGGGCGAGCCCGACGACGGCCACTTCCTGCACGACCTGGTGGTCGTGGGCGACCCGGACATCGCCGGGGAGGTGCACCGGGCGCTCGACGGGATCGACGTGGCGCGCACCCGGCGCATCCTGCGGCGCGCGCTCCGGATGGCGCAGCGCGAGGCCGACCGGGGCTGAGTTCCGCGGCTTTTTCCGCTTTTCCTGATCTGCAACAAGGAATTCCCCCCGCGGGCCGCTAGGCTCACGGGTTTCCCGCACCCCGGGCGGCCGCTGCCGGAAGCCGTCCCCCCGCCGATGGATGCCCTCACTGCCCCCCGCCAGGCGGCCCGCACGATGAAGCTCGTGTGCCCCGCCGGCACCCCGCCGGCCCTCAAGGCGGCCGTGGACAACGGCGCCGACGACGTCTACCTCGGCTTCAAGGACGAGACGAACGCGCGCAACTTCGCGGGCCTGAACTTCGACGACCGGAGCCTGCGGGAGGGCATCGACTACGCGCACCGGAAAGGGGCGCAGGTCCTGGTGGCCCTCAACACCTATCCGCAGCCGGCGAGCTGGCGCAAGTGGCAGGCGGCCGTGGACAAGGCGGCCGGGCTCGGCGTGGACGCGATCATCGTGGCCGACGCGGGGCTCCTCGCCTACGCCGCGAAGGCCCACCCGCAGCTTCGCCTGCACCTGTCCGTGCAGGGCTCGGCCACGAGCCACGAGGCCATCAACTTCTACCACGAGCGCTTCGGCATCCGGCGCGCGGTGCTGCCGCGCGTGCTCTCGGTGGAGCAGGCGGAGAAGGTGATCGCGCGCACGCCCGTGGAGATCGAGGTCTTCGGCTTCGGCAGCCTGTCGATCATGGTCGAGGGGCGCTGCGCGCTCTCCTCCTACGCCACCGGGGAGTCGCCCAACACGCACGGCGGCTGCTCGCCGGCCAAGGCCGTGCGCTGGCAGCAGGTGCCGGGCGCGCTCGAGTCGCGCCTGGGCGGCGTGCTCATCGACCGCTTCGGCGAGCGGGACCACCCCGGCTATCCCACCCTGTGCCGCGGCCGCTTCGTCGTGAACGGCGACACCTACTACCCGTTCGAGGAGCCCACCAGCCTCAACACGCTCGAGCTCCTGCCGCGCCTGCAGGCGATGGGCGTGGCCGCCGTCAAGATCGAGGGGCGGCAGAGGAGCCCCGTGTACGTGGAGACCGTGACGCGGGTGTGGCGCGAGGCGCTGGACGCCTGCGCGCGCGAGCGCGAGCGCTTCCGCGTGAGGCCCGCCTGGCAGGACGCGCTCGCCGCGATCTCCGAGGGCCACCAGTGCACGCTGGGGGCCTACCACCGTCCCTGGAAGTGAAGGCCGCGCCATGAAGCTCTCCCTCGGACCGCCCCTCTACTACTGGCCGCGCGAGGCCGTCCTCGCCTTCTACCGGGACGCCGCCGCCTGGCCCGTGGACACCGTCTACCTCGGCGAGACCGTGTGCTCGCGCCGGCGCGAGTTGAAGCTGGCGGACTGGATCGGCCTCGGCGAGGCGCTCGCCGCCGCCGGCAAGGAGGTCGTTCTCTCCACCCACGAGCTCATCGAGAGCGACGCCGACCTGCGCACGATGCACGCGGTCGCGGACAACGGCGCCTTCCGCGTGGAGGCCAACGACATGGCGGCCGTGCGCGCGCTCGCCGGCAAGGCGCCCTTCGTGGCCGGGCCCTTCCTCAACGTCTACAACGCCGCCACGCTCTCGCTTCTCGCGGACCTCGGGGCCACGCGCTGGGTGGCGCCCGTGGAGCTCTCCCGCGAAGGCATCGCGGCCGTGGTGGCCGAGGGACCCGCCGGCATCGAGACCGAGGTCTTCGCCTACGGGCGCCTGCCGCTCGCGGTCTCGGCGCGCTGCTTCACCGCGCGCTACAACAACCTCACCAAGGACCACTGCGAGTTCCGCTGCATCGAGCACCCCGACGGCCTCGCGCTCGACACGCAGGACGGCCAGCATTTCCTCGTCCTGAACGGCGTGCAGACGCAGTCGGCCGCGGTGCAGAGCCTGGTCATGGAGGTCGCGCCGGCCCGCGCCGCGGGCGTCGGCCTGCTGCGCCTGTCGCCGCAGTCGGCCCGCATGGGCGAGGTGGTGGACGCGTTCCGCCAGGCGGCCGACGGCGCCCTGGGCCCGGCCGAGGCCGCGGCGCGCCTCGCGCCCCTCCTGCCGGCCGCCGCCTGCGATGGCTACTGGCACGGCAAGCCGGGTATCGTGTCGGAAGGGGGACGCGCCCGCGAGCACGTCCCCGAAAGGGAGGTCCGCGCATGAACGCCATTCCCCAGGCCGCGCGCCGCCTGCCCGGCCCGCTCGCCGCCGCCGGGCGCCGCCTGCCGCGCCTGCCCGCCTCGATCGCCTTCGCCACGGCGCTCAACCTGACGCTGCGCCGCAAGTTCCCGGCCGAGGTCCTCGAGCGGCTCGAGGGACACACCTTCGCCATCGTCGTGGAGGACGCGGGCGTGGAGCTGCTCTTCCGCGTGCGCGGCCGGCGCTTCGTGCCGGTGGCGCAGGCGGCCGAGCCGGTGCTGCGCTTCCGCGCGGTGGCCTGGGACTACGCGGCCCTCGCCGCGCGCGAGGCCGACCCCGACACGCTCTTCTTCAACCGCCGCCTCGTCGTCGAGGGCGACACGGAGATCGCGCTCCTGGTGAAGAACACCCTCGACACGATCGACATCCCGCGCACGCGCTCGCTCCTGAAGCGCCTGCTGCGCGCGGCCGGACCGGGGGCGCGCTGAAGCGCGCTCGCGCGCCGGCGTGAGGAACACCGTCGCCACCGCCCTCATCGAGGCGCTCGCGCAGGCGGGCGCGCGGGAGGCGTTCGGCATCCCCGGCGACTTTGCGCTGCCCTTCTTCGACGCCCTCGAGGCGAGCGGCCGGCTGCCGCTCTACACGCTCTCGCACGAGCCCTCGGCCGGCTTCGCGGCCGACGCCGCGGCGCGCATCCGCTGCGCGCCCTCGGTGGTCGCCGTCACCTACGGGGCCGGCGCCTTCAACGTGGTGAACGCGGTCGCCTCGGCCTTCGCGGAGAAGTCGCCCCTGGTGGTGGTCTCGGGCGCGCCCGGCACGAACGAGCGCGGCTCCGGGCTGCTGCTGCACCACCAGGCCAAGACGCTGGAGTCGCAGTACGAGATGTTCCGCCAGGTCACCTGCGACCAGGCCCGGCTCGACGACCCGGCGACGGCGGGCGAGCGGATCGCGCGCGTGCTCGCGAGCGCGATGCGCCAGTCGCGGCCCGTGTACCTGGAGCTGCCGCGCGACGCCGTGGACGAGCCCTGCGCGCCGGTGTGGGCCGCGCCCGCCGCGCCCGTGGACCGCGAGGCGCTCGCCGCCTGCGCCGACGAGGTCCTCGCGCGCCTTTCCGCGGCGCGCTCGCCCGTGCTCATGGTGGACGTCGAGGTGCGCCGCTTCGGGCTCGAGGCGCAGGTGGCCCTGCTCGCGCGCCGCCTGGGCATCCCGGTGGTCACCTCCTTCATGGGGCGCGGCCTGCTGGAGAACGCCGACGCGCCGCTCGTGGGCACCTACCTGGGCCTCGCCGGCAAGCCCGAGGTGTCCGCGCTCGTCGAGGAATCCGACGGGCTGCTGCTGCTCGGCGTGATCGTCTCGGACACCAACTTCGCCGTCTCGGCCCGGCGCGTGGACCTGCGCCACGCGATCCAGGCGCTCGACGGCCGCGTGACGCTCGGCTTCCACACCTACCCCGACATCCCGCTCGCCGCGCTCGTCGGGGCGCTGCTCGAGCGCGCGCGGCCGCTCGCCTCGGCGCAGGCGGTGGCCCCCGTCGAGGCGCCGCGCGGCCTCGCGCGCGACGGCTCCCCCGTCGAGCCCCTCGACGTCGCGCGCGCGGTGAACGACCTCATGGACGCGCACGGCCGCATGCCCGTGGCCACCGACGTCGGCGACTGCCTCTTCACCGCGATGGACCTCGTGCAGACGGACCACGTGGCCCCCGGCTACTACGCCACCATGGGCTTCGGCGTCCCGGCGGGCCTCGGGGTGCAGGCGGCCAGCGGGCGACGTCCCCTCGTGCTCGTGGGCGACGGCGCCTTCCAGATGACGGGCCTGGAGCTCGGCCACTGCGCGCGCCACCGCTGGGACCCCATCGTCGTCGTGCTGAACAACGGCGGCTGGGGCATGCTCTCGGCCTTCCGCCCCGCCGCCGCCTACAACGCGCTGGGCACCTGGAACCTCGCGCGCGTGGCCGACGCGCTGGGCGGCGCGGGCCACCTCGTGCGCACCCGCGAGGACCTCGGTCGCGCGCTCGACACGGCGATCGCCAACCCCGGCCGCTTCCACCTCCTCGACGTGCGCATCGCCCCCGGCGCGCTCTCGCCCACGCTGCGCCGGTTCGCCGAGTCCGTCTCGCGATTGTCGTCGTAGCGCGAGCGTCGCGGCGAGAGGCGGCGAACGGAGAGGGCCGGGCGGGGCTGGCGATGACGGTTGCGATTCCGGAGCGCGCAAGCGTGACCGTCCGGATGGGTGCCCAAAAAGTCGAAGTCCGCCAAACACGTCGGACTTCGACTTTTTACCCATCCAATGTTGACGATGCTGCGCTTCGTCAACCTCGACGGTCGCGCGCTACGGAATCGCAACCGTCATCGCCAGCCCCGCCCATCCGTTTTCGCACCGTGGCGCGGTCGGCGGCGGACCCTCTCGAGGCGGCGTGGCGTAGCGGTCCGGCGCGGTGAGCTGCGAGGTCGTTTCCACGGAGTGCGACGGCGGTGCCGGTCGAATGTCGATCGATTTCCGTGGCAGGCGACCGTCGCAGGGCGACAAAGCGAAGCGCCGTCGCCGTTAGATGGGTGGAAATTCGCGGTCCGACGTGTTTGGCGGACCGCGAATTTCCGGGCACCCATCCGACGGTCACGCTTGCCTGCCCCGGAAATCGATCGACATTCGACCGGCACCGCCATCGTCCCGGACTACCTGGCGGCCTTCCAGGTCCACTCGACGAGCGCGTCCAATGCCGGCTGCGCCCGGTTTGCGTTGTCGTGGTTGACGATCATGACGACGACGCGCCGCTCGCCGCGGGAATCGAGGACGTAGCCGGCGACGGCCTGCACGCCGGTGAGCGTGCCGCCCTTGAGGTGCGCCTGGCCGGCGAAGGCGCCGTTCTTCGACTTGAAGGTCCCGTCCACGGCGAAGAGGGAGAGGGACGAGACGAGCTCGGGCATCACGGGCCCGGCCCACGCGGCGCGCAGGACGGCGGCGAGGGTGCCGGCGGTGATGCGCTCGGCGCGCGAGAGCCCGGAGCCGTTCTCGACGACGAGGCCCGGCGCGTCGATGCCCTTGGCCGCGAGCCAGTCGCGCACGAGGCGCTCGCTCGCGCGCGCCTCGCCGGGCACGCCGGCCTTCTCCGCCGACAGGGTGAGGAAGAGCTGGCGCGCCATCACGTTGTTGGACCACTTGTTGATGTCGCGCACGAGGTCCGCCAGCGGCTCCGACTCGAAGCGCAGGAGGAGGACGGCGTTGGCGGGGGCCGTGCCGGCGCGGACCTTGCCGGCGAGGCGCCCGCCGGCCTCGCTCCAGAGCCAGCGGAAGGCGGACTCGGCGTAGCGGTCGGCGTCGAACAGCGAAAGCGGCCAGGTCTTCTCGCCGCAGTCCACCGGATAGGTCCCGGTGAAGAGCACGGTGGCGAGGAGCCCGTTCTCCTCGACCTCGTACTTCAGGCCCTTGCGCCAGTTGTTGCAGCGCTCCGGCGAGGGCTTCACGCGGCTGGCGATCTGCACGTTGGGGAAGTCCGGCTCGCCGACGACGCGCACGCCGGCGCCCTCGGGCACGAAGCGGAAGTCGACGGCCTTGAAGTTCACGAGCAGCGCGTCGGGCCCCACGTTGTAGGCGCGCCGCGCCTCGCCGTCGAACTTCGCCGGGTCGTGCGGGACGGGGGCGAAGAAGGAGCGGTCGAGGATCACGTCGCCGCGGATCTCGCGCAGTCCGCGCGCGCGCAGCTGGCGCACGAGCTGCCAGAGGCGCTCGTAGGTGAGCTTGGGGTCGCCGCCGCCCTTGAGCACGAGGTCGCCCGCGAGCACGCCGCCGGCGATCTCGCCCGCCGCGAGCACGTCGGTGCGGAACGCGTAGGCCGGGCCCAGCAGCTCCAGCGCGGCATAGGTGGTCACCACCTTGATGGCGGAGGCGGGGTTGAGCGGCCGGTCCGCGTAGTGCGACACCAGGCGCGCGCCGCCGCCCGCGGGCTCCACCACGGCGCCGACCGCGGACTCCGGCACGCCCGCCTTCGCGAGGGCGTCGCGCACGGGCTGCGGCAGCTGCGCCAGCGCGAGGGCGGGCGCGAGGGCGAGGGCGGCGAGGAGCGTCCTCATGCGCTCGCGCCCAGCTCGTCGGCGATGGCGGTGGCCGCCCGCACGAGGATCGCGAAGGCCTCGTCGTCGATCGCGTAGGGCGGCAGGAAGTACACGGTGTTGCCCAGGGGGCGCAGGAGCGCGCCGTGGCGCATCGCGATCTCGAAGGCGCGCGGCGCGAAGTCCGGCGCCGGGCCCGCGACCTCGAAGGCCCAGATCATCCCCAGGCGCCGCCAGTCGCGCACCGCGGGGTGGCCCGCGAGCGGGGCGGCGATCGCGTCGAAGCGCGCGGCCTTCGCCCGGTTGGCCTCGAGGACCTTCTCGCGCGCCAGGATGTCGAGCACGGTGCAGGCGGCGCGACAGGCGATCGGGTTGCCCGTGTAGGAGTGCGAGTGCAGGAAGCCTCTCGCCACGGAGTCGTCGTAGAACGCCGCGTAGACCTCGTCGGTCGTGAGCACGCAGGAGAGCGGCAGGAACCCCCCCGTGATCCCCTTCGACAGGCAGAGGAAGTCCGGCGCGACGCCCGCCTGCTCGCACGCGAACATCGTCCCCGTGCGCCCGAACCCGGTCATGATCTCGTCGGCGATGAGCAGCACGCCGTGGCGGTCGCACAGCTCGCGCGCGCGCCGCAGGTAGAGCGGGTGGTACATGCGCATGCCGCTCGCGCCCTGCACCAGCGGCTCCAGGATCAGGGCGGCGATCGAGCCGCCCTCGCGCTCCAGGAGCGCGGCGAGCGCGCCGGCGGCCTCGGCGGCGCAGTCCTCGCACTGGAACTCCTTGCTGCCGGCGTGCAGCGCCGGGAAGGGCGCGGCGATGTTGCGGCGGAGCAGGGGCCCGTAGGCGTCGCGGAAGGCCGGGACGTCCGTCACCGAGAGCGCGCCAAGGGTCTCCCCGTGGTAGCCGCCCTCGAGGTACACGAAGAGCCTCTTCTCGGGGTGGCCGTGGTTGGACCCGTAGTGGAACGCCATCTTGAGCGCGATCTCGGTGGCGCTCGCCCCGTCGGAAGCGTAGAAGGCGTGCCCGAGGCGGCCGGGGGCCAGCGCCGCCAGGCGCTCCGAAAGCTCGACCACGGGCTCGTGCGTGAAGCCGGCGAGCATCGCGTGCTCGAGCCGGCCCGCCTGGTCGGCGATGGCGGCGGTGATCTCCGGGTGCGCGTGGCCCAGGAGGTTCACCCACCAGGAGCTCACCCCATCGACGAACCGGCGGCCCTCGAAGTCCTCCAGCCAGGCGCCGCTCGCGCGCGCCACCGGCACGAGCGGGAAGCGCTCGTGCTGCTTCATCTGGGTGCACGGGTGCCAGACCGCGGCGAGGCTGCGCTGCACGAGGTCGCGGTTGGACATCGCGGTCAGTCCGGGACCAGGCGGTTCACCTGCGCGGCGAGCGAGCTCGTGGCCTCGGTGGCGAGCGACGCCAGGCTGTCCCGGGGCATCGAGCCGGGGCCGTCGGCCGACAGGTGGCACAGGGCCGTGAACAGCGTGCGGATCTCCACGGCGGCCAGCGCGTCGGCGGGCGCGGCGTCCACGATGGCCGCCCCCCTGCCGTCGAGCACGATCGAGGTCCCGGGCGCGAGCAGGCCGCTGGATCCGTGCGCGTTCCAGTGCGCGACCAGGCGGTCGTGGATCATCGTCTCGAGCTCGCCCTTCTCCCTCGGTCCCAGCAGTGGCATCGCCGCGCGGTTCTCGCCGTTCGAGAGGGCCATTTTATATCGCCTTCGCGCGGCGCCCGGCGGGCGCTGGCAACCACCGCGGGCGACTGCTAGCAACACGGCCGGGGAGATCCGTGCGATGAATGGAGCGCGCACGCAACTTGCTTCGCCTTGTGGCGACCGGAATTCGCGGCCCCTTTCTTTCGACACGCCAGGAGGAACCGGACCATGCAACTCCTCGACACCATCGAGACGCAGCTCATCGCCAACCGCCTGCCCCTCGTGGGCGTGAGCGTCGCGGCGGTGCCCTATGCGAACACCCCCTTCGTCCTCACGCTGCACTGGCACGGGTTCGTCGAGACCCGGCTCGCGGACGTCACGGACGCGAACGTCGTCGCCTACCAGCCGGTGCCCAGCTCGGCCCTGCAGGTGAACGACCGCTGGGACCGCTTCGAGGAGCTCGAGAACGCCATCCTGGACGTGGCCTGGGAGCTGGGGTCGTGGGACCTCGCGCGCCGCGAGGCCCCGCCCTTCATCCGCCCGGGATCGAGCGCCCAGGAGTCGCTCGAGTGCATGGGCGCCTTCGGCAACCTGCCCGTCGCGATCGAGGGCCAGCCGCCGGTGGTGGCCGAGGTCCCCGACGGCGAGGAGCTCATCGACACGGCCGGGCGCGCGGGCTACGTGCACTGGCTCTTCCGGCCGGTCCGGGGCGGCGTGTGGGCCGAGGTGGCAGACGACGTGACGCTCGAGCGAGGCGGCTACCGCAATCCCCCCTGCCCGCTCCTGTCGGCGCCGACGCGGCCCGGCGCCTCGCGGCGGGTGGTCTACCAGTTCGGGCGCTGCGACCGGCTCGTGACTTGACGCTTGGCAAGGCCGCCGGGGGGTGGCCGTGCAAGGATGGGCGCAAGATTCCCTTTTTGCGCCCGCCATGGACCTTTCCGCCACCGACCACGACCTGCGCCTGGACTCTCCCTGGTCCATCGGCGAGCGGTCCGGGCTGCTCATCCTGGTCGCGATGGTGCCGACGATCCTGGTACTCGACTTCATCGCCGGCCGGGAAGTCTCCCTCCACCTCTTCTACGTCGTTCCCGTCGCCCTGGCGGCCTGGATCCTGGGCCGCAAGGCCGGCTATGTCATCGCGGCGGCGGCGGGGGCCGCGTGGGCCTTCGTGGCGATCTCCTCGAGGGCCCCGGCCGAGGCCCTGGCGCCGGTCGCCTGGGACGTCCTGTCCACCCTCGCGCTGTACCTCTTCGTGGGGCACCTGGTGGCCCGGCACCGCAGCTTCGTGGAGGGGGTGCGCGCGCTCGCGCGCGTGGACTCGGAGACGGGCGCGCTCTCGCGACGCGAGTTCGACCGCCTGCTGGAGGCCGAGGTCCGGCGCGCCCGCCGCTACCGCCGGCCGCTCGCCCTCGTCGTGTTCGAGCTGGCGGAGGCGAAGGGGGAGGGGCCGGCGCTGCTCGCCGCCGTCGTGCGCGCGGTGCAGGGCCACGTCCGGGAGTGCGACAGCGTTTCGCGCCTGTCGCCCCGGCGCTTCGCCGTCCTCCTGGTCGAATGCAAGGCGCCCGAGCCGATGCTCGTGGTGGAGCGGCTGCGCGAGGGCCTCGTCGCCAACCAGCGCGTGCGCAAGCCGGACCTCGCCGTCGCCGTGGCCGCCTACGGCGGCAGCCTTCCCGCCTCGGCCGCGAGCCTGCTCGCCCTGGCCGAGAACCACATCGCCCTCGCCCGCGGGGGCACGGGCGTGGCCGAGACCCGGATCGACTGAATCAGAGGGGCTTGCGGATCGTCATCGCGCCGCGGATCTGCCCGACGGAATAGCCGGTCGCCCTGTCCTGCGGGTAGAGCTCGGCGAGCTTCGCCTTCACCGCCGGCGAGAGGCCGGCCTGCGGGCCGTGGCACTTGAGGCACAGGTC
>CAZNWZ010000058.1:0-11504 GCA_964576455.1 uncultured Lysobacter sp. | reverse complement strand
AGGTTGAAGGTGGTGGTCTTGCCGGCGCCGTTGGGGCCGATGAGGGCGTGGATCGCCCCCCGCTTCACCTTGAGGTCGACGCGGTCGACGGCGACGAATCCCTTGAACTCCTTGGTAAGCCCGCGGGTCTCGAGGATGATGTCGTCGGCCATCGCTTCCGGGAAGGGGGTTTGCCGTGGCGCCGGCTGCTCGCCTTCAGGCGCCCTGCGGCCGGGCGTGCAAGGACGCATGCTAACCCACGCCTTCCGGCGGTCGCAAGAAAAACCCCCGCCGAAGCGGGGGTCGGTGGCCGGGTGCGGCGCCGTCAGTCGCAGGCCGGGGTCGACAGGCGGGCGCCGGCGGGGCCGAAGATCCGGCAGCCCTTGCCCGCGAGTGTCGCCTGCGTGACCGCCGGGTCGGCGTTGCTCTCGACGAAGAGCGTGCCGGGCCGCGGGCCGGTGACCGTGGGCTGGAAGCCAAGCCGGATCAGGCACTCGGTGCCGGGGGGCATCGTGCCGGGGCAGTTGTTGGTCTGCGAGAAGTCGCCGGCCACGTAGAGGTTGCCGAGGACGAGGTCCAGCCCGCCGACGCTCCTCAGGGTGATCGTCTGCTCCTCCGCGGGACGCCCCATCACCTGGTTGCCGAAGGACACCGTGTAGGCCGACAGCTCCAGGGCGGCCGCATCCGGAATGAAGCCTGTGCCCAGGAGATTGGTCACGAGCCGGGAGTTGTCCGCATCGCTGTTGATCGTCACGGAACCGCGGCGCTCCCCCTCTTGCGTGGGCGTGAACGTCACGAGGATCCGGCAGGTCTCGCCCGGATCGAGCTTGTTGCAGTCGTTGGTCTGGGCGAAGTCGCCCGAGATGGTGATCGACTTGATGTCGACCGGGAAGCCGTACACCGGGATCTCGTTGTTCGGCACGACCCCCGGGGCCTCGAAAGTCGGCATCGACGACTGGTTGCGGACGGTGATGGTCTTTGCCTCGCTCGTCGTGCCGACCAGCTGCTCGTCGAAAGTGAGGCTCGTCGGGCTCCTCACGAGGTGGCCGGCCGGCAGGGCCAGCCCGAGCCCTTCGAGCCACACCGGGCCGGGGTCGCCGTATTCCGGATCCGCGTTGGTGCCGATGGTCAGCTGCCCCTCGAACCAGCCCGGGCCCGTGGGCTGGAAGAACATCGAGATCTCGCACTCCCCGTAGGGGGGCACTGGCGTGGTGCAGGCGTTCTTGTCGATCAGGAACGACGGCGGGCTGATGCCCAGGCGGCTGACGATGAGGTCCTCGTTGTAGTAGTTCCAGTTCCCGTTGTAGACGAAGACGCTGCAGCTGGTGGAGCGCTCTCCGACGTAGGTCGGCGGGAATTGCACGTAATCCGGCCACACGTACGGCGTCGAGCCGTACTGCATGGCCGGGCCGGTGAGGGGCACCGACAGCAGGGCTTCCGCTCCCCCGAGCGGGATGTCGAGCGTGCCCGTGCGCTTGCCGGGCCCCTGCGGGGCGAACGACACCTCGATCGTGCAGGAATCCCCCGGGGCCAGCTCGCCCTCGCAGTTGGACATGGCGCCGAAATCCCCGGTGGTGCTCACCATGCCCGCGAAGCTCTTCGCCTGGGCGCTGGTGTTGGTGACGGTCACCGTGCGGCCCGAGGAGCGGTCGCCGATGGCCGCCGGCGGCAGGGCGAGGCCCTTCGCGAGGTCCACGAGCAGGTCCGAATAGCAGTAGTAGCTGTACGCCGCGACGGCCTTGGGCGCCACCAGCTGCTCCGACAGGCGGGGCAGGCGCCTCTCGGGGCCGGCCGTGCGGGTCCGGAGCTCGAGCCCGGGCGAGGACTTGGCCTGCGACATCGGCGATATCGTGGCGATCGACCCCGGCTCGTAGAGGACCGTCGCCGGGCCGCCGGCCTGGGCGAGGACGATGGGCGTCTCGCGGGCGTAGATCTCGGCGGCCGGCTCCGCGGCCAGGACCATCGGCACCGGCAGGGCCAGGGAGCCGGCGATGCCGGCGGCGATGAGCCTCGCGGTGATCTTCCGGGCGCGGAAGGTGGTGGTGGAAAGCGGCGCGTGCGACGTGCTTTGCGTGGCGGACATGTCAATGTCTCCTGGCTAGCCCGGACGAGCCACGGGAGGTGGCCGCCGCGAGGCGACATGCATCGATGGCTTTCTCGAGTGCGCGGTCGGGCTGGAAAGGCCGGAGGGCCTCCGATTCCGACCGTGCGGATTCTGCGATCTTCTCATCGTCGAGGACGCGGGCCAAGCCGGCGGCCACGCGGGAGCGCGGCTCGTCCCGGCCGACGGCGACGCCGACCCCCATCTCGACGAGGAGCCTGGCGGTGGAATGCTGCTCCCCGTTGACGGGCAGGAGGAGCTGCGGGCAGCCGGCCAGCAGCGCCGACACGCCGAGGTTGTGCCCGCCGTAGGACACGACGGCCGGGCGCGAGGAAAAGGCCGGCCCGAGGTTGAACGGCTCCCGCGAGACGCGCAGCCGGTCGTTGGAGAAGGTGACGCACTGGGCTTCCGTGGCATCGGGCAGGTACACCCACGCCCGGCGTTTCGTTCCGGACAGCGCATCCATCACCTTCGGGGCATGGGGATGGTCGCGGCGCAGGGAGGCGAAGACCTCCGGCGGCTCCCCGCCCTCCACGGCGCCGGTCGAGGCCGGCAGGGGACCCAGGTACTGCTCCCCGCGCCGGAGCTTCCGGAACGGGTCGAGCACGGGGATGGTCGAAAGCAGGGTCGCGTTCCCCTCCAGGACGGCGCCGAGGTCCGGGATCGGCGCGACGCCGAAGGTGCGGAGCACGGCGTTCGCATTGCGCAGCGCCAGGTCCTCGGCCCGCTCGAGCCGGCGGTCGATCTCGGCGCTCGGCAAGACGAGGGCGGGCGCGCGAGGCCGGTGCGGAGGGCAGTCGAAACCCGTGCCGAGCCGGACCGCGGGCACGGCGAGCGAATGGGCCGCCAGCAGGAAGGCCGGCGCGTAGTTCGCGATGACGAGGTCCGGCTGCCAGGTCGAGAGGATCGCCCGCCACCCCCCGACGAGGCCCGTGAGGGTCTCGGCGTGCGCGAACCCGAGGCCGAGGAAGATCTCCGTGTGGCTCGCGGGCGACGGGGCGATCCCGGAGAACTCGTTCATGCACACCGGCGCCTGGAAGACCGGGAACCCGAGCCGGGCCAGCTCCCCCGCGGCGACGGACGTGTTGCGCTGCGCGATCGCGACCTCGCACCCGCCCTCGGCCAGGGCTTGCAGCAGGGAGAGGTACGGCCGCAGGTGGCCGTTGTTCTCCCCGATCTCCCAGCCGAAGAGGATCCTCATGGTCGCTCGATCGCCCGGATGCGCCGCCGGATCAGCCACCCGGCCGCCGGAACGCCGCCGCGCCCGTCGCGCCGTTCAGGTTGTAGTTCATGCCGGCGCCGATGGCGTTGCGACCCGCGAAGAACCCGTCGATCGAGCCCGTGGGATTGGAACAGGCCGGGTTGCAGGTGATGTTGAGCAGCTGCGGCACGGGCAGCCCGCCGGGGGCGGTGCCCCGGAACGCCGAGAAGTACTGGTCGCGGAAGATCGGGACGTCGTTGGCCACGCCCACGATGTTCTGCCCGGCGATGGTCACGTTCACGCTGGTATCGACCGTCCTTGTCGCGAAGTCCGCCGCGAGGGTCGCGCTGTTGAGCGTGCCGGTGGCGCCGGTCGAGTTGGTGGGCAGCGTCGAGCCCGCCAGCTCGTAGGTCGCCGTCCCGGTGAGCGGGAGCGTGACCGGCTCGTTCTGGACGCCGGAGAACACGTAGTGCAGGCTGCGCCCGGTCAGCGGCAGCGAGTTCTGGTTGCCGTTGGCGATCACCGTCGCCGTGCCGCCGGACCAGCGGCCCCACACGAGGCCGGTCGACGGATCCAGGCCGAATTCCGACACGCTCGCGGTGCCCACCGAGTACTGCTGGTGGCCGCCGATCGCGCTGCCATAGGGCGCCGTGAACGCGGTGACGCGCCCCTGCGCGTCCGCCACCACCTCGCTCGGACGGTTGGTGACGCCGTAGTTGCGCACCAGCCCTCCCGACAGCGTGCCCAGCGGATCGGAGATCACGCCGTCGCGGTAGGCGGCCGTCACGTCCTGCACCGGCCCCTGGAAGCCGACCGTCCCGTTGATCGTGTAGTAGTTGTTCGGGTTGGACGAGGAGTAGTCGGAGAAGGTGTAGCCCAGGATCAGCCCGCTCAGGTCGGAGCCGACGAAGCTGCCCTCGAAGCCGCCCGAGATGGCCGGGTTGCTCAGGGACGTGCCGCCGCCGGTGCTGCGGACGACGAGGCGGTCCGAGGTGGTCGCGAAGAACGTGTTGAACGAGAACGGGACCCCGCTCGCCGACAGCTGCCAGGAGCCGCCCGCCCCGCCGCTCGCGGCGGGCATCGTGACGGACAGGCTGGTCGAGAGCGTCCGGTTGCCGAAGTTCACGTCGACGGTCGCGGGACCGAGGGAGCCGACGACGTTGGTCTGGCTCGTGGGCGCCGTGCTGATGACGCTGGTGTAGGTCGCCGTCCCCGTGAGCACGTCGGAAAGGTAGGGCGGATAGCCGGCGTTGGCCTGGATCCAGTGGATGCTGCCGGGGATCGAGAAGGCCGAATCGGTGTCGAAGTACCGGATGCGCGCATCCTGGTAGCGCCCGGCGGCGATGGTGAGCCCCCCGCCCACGAACGAGGCGTTGCTGCGCGAGGTGCCGCCGATGATGGACGGCTCGAGGCCGGTCTGCGCGCCGGGGTAGGAGGAGTAGCCGCGAACCGCGGTGCCCTCGTACACGACATCCCCCGGCAGCGCCTGGCCCGAGAGCGTCCCGCCGCCGGCGATGAGGATGTCCTGCAGGCCCAGCGGGTCGGCGATGGGCACGGCCGCATCGAGGAACGTGAACCCGAGCCCGTTGTTGCCGACCGGGGTCACGGTGTGGGTTCCCTGGGAGGTGACCGAGCTGCTGCCGTCGCTCGGCGCGAAGTTGCGCGTCTCCCCGCCGGCCGCCCCGCCGCCGCCGTCCTTGGACGCGCCCGTGGGGTTGATCGCCGCGTTGGCGATGAACTGCGGCGTCGGGATGTAGCGCACGTCGCCGCGGCCCGTGACGAGGACGGTCTGGCCCGGCCCCGTGACGAGCGTCTGCGCCCCGCCCTGCTGCGGCGGCAGGCCTGGCCGGGAGAAGTCCCCGAAGGTGACGGCGTGGCTGCCCTCGATGGTGTGGTTCACCGCGATGTCGCAGCCACCGCCCTGGGGGGTCGCCTTCTCGGGATCGCAGTCCGGGGCGGTGCCCGCGAAGAGCACGTTGCCGGAGCCGCGGATGCCCACCGTGGCCACGCGGGTCTTCATCAGGAAGCGGTCGCGGTTGCGCGCGGCGATGAGGCCGGTGAAGGTGCGGAGCGTTCCCCGCACGAGGTTGAGGAGCGCGCCCTGGTCGGAGTCGGGGCGGTCCGCGTACTGCTCGATCTGGAACTGCGTGTTGGGCCGCAGGGAGATCTTGGCCTGGTCCACCATGGTGAGCTGGGCCATGCCCTGGGTGCCCGAGACGATGGTGTCGCCCGGCTGCACCGGGGCGCCGCGGGTGACCGGCACGCGCTGGCCGGCGCGCTGGACGCTCACGTCACCGGTGACGAACGTGAAGGTGCCGCTCTGTCCGAAGGCCGGTCCGGCGGAAACCACGCCGGCGAGGGCCAGGAGGGATACGAGCTGCTTGCGCGGGAGCATGGCCGGTTCTCCTTAATTGAGCTCGCAACGGACGGCCGTGGAGACCTCGTTGCGCTTGAAGTCGTAAAGGTCGATGTTCGAGGCGTTGCGCGTGTAGGACCACTGGGCACGCATGGCGCAGGTCTTGCGGAACTGCCAGTTCACGCCGACCAGGAACTCGCTGAACCGGTCCTCGCCGTCCTCGACGGTGGTCGATCGCGCGTAGGGATCCTTGTCGCGGCGGAGCACGAAGCCGAGCGCGCCGAACGCGTTGACCACCGGCGTCACGGAGTACTGGGCGTAGCCGCGCATCCCGAAGAGGTTCTTGCTCTTGTCGATGTCGGTGCCGGGAAGGTTGTTGACCGCGCTGTCGTCGCTCACGAACGCCGAAACGTAGAAGAGCGGTACGCCCTTGGTCTCGACGCTGTGGAGCCACGAGCCCTGCAGGTAGACCTGGTTGAAGTCCTCGACCTCGTTCGTGGGGAAGCGCACCTGGGAGTACTGCAGCCCCAGGCCCACCTGCGTCTTCGTGCCCACCATGTACTTCCAGTCGCCCTGCGCGTAGGCGCTGCGCCGGTCGTTGGTGATCATCGGGTCGCCCGTGTAGGCGCCATCCTGGTTGAAGACCTGGTAGCCGCCCGCGAAGCGCCACTGCGTGGGCCCGTCGTTCAGGGCCGCCCCGGCGCGCGCGTCGCCGTAGATCGAGTTGAAGTCCGACTCGCCGCTGTAGCCCCGGCCCCTCGCCTCGCCGCCCGCGAAGAGGCCCCAGCCGCCCGAGACCGGATGCGAATACTCCAGCGCGGCGCTCGCCATGCCGAAGAACGCGTCGCGCTTGATGGAGTTGCCCGTCGCCTCGATGCCGACGATGCCGAACGACTGCTGGGCCGCGGCCCCGAAGTCCGTGGGCACGCCCGTGATGTTGTCGTCGTAGCCCAGTCCCAGCTCCGCCCAGCCCGACCACCCCGCGGTCGTCTGGCGCTTGCGCGCCTGGATCGCCTCGAGGTAGCGGTTGATCGTCTGCTGGGCGACCGGCGGCGGGTTGGAGGCCGCCAGCTGCCGGAACGCGGACTCCGCCAGGTCGAAGGACCCGGCCATGAAGTACGCCCGCGCGAGGTCCATCTGCGCGCCGGCGTGGTTGGGGTTCACGGCCAGGACGCGCTCGAAGGCCACGATGGCGTCGTCGATCTTGCCGCTGTCCAGGGCGGCCACGCCCAGGAGGTAATCGTAGTCCGCCTTGCCCGCGAGCTGGCCCTCCAGCTTGATCAGCTCCATGTAGGCCTGCTTCGGGTTGTTCTCCAGGAGGAGCTTGCGGGCCCTCTCGAGGGCCTCGGGGTTGGCCAGCGCGGGCGAGATGCCGGCGGCGGCCAGGACCAGGGCGGCAAGGGGTGTCATCCAGCGTGCGCGTCGTTCCATGGCGGCTCTCATTCTTTTTTGCGATGGAAAGTCAGGACATCGAATCGCGGCTCGTCTTCGCTATTCCGCTTCCGGGAAGGCAAACGAAAAAACCAAGCAATTCCGGACACTTCGCATGATGGTATGCCCAACACGGGCCCAATGCAATCCGACCGAGTGCCGACAATGCCGCAACTTCCCCCGAAAAAACAATGCGATAATCGTGCGGAATCCTCCGCATCGCGTCGAGGCCCGGAGCGCCCATGAACGAGATCGTCTCCCCCGCCCCCACCCAGAATGACGCGGAATTGTTGCAGCGCCGCGACGAGGACTCGGTCGCGTGGCTCACGCTCAACCGTCCCCGCCAGTTCAACGCCCTCTCCGGGGCCCTTCTGGGCGCCCTCGAGACCGCCCTCGAGGCCATCGCCCGGGACGAGTCCGTGCGCGTGGTGGTGATCACGGGGGCCGGAGCGGCCTTCTGCGCGGGACACGACCTCAAGGAAATGCGGGCCCTGCCCTCCCAGGCGGACGTCGATGCCCTGTTCGCGCGCTGCAGCGCCGTGATGCAGCGGCTCGTGGCGCTGCCGCAGCCGGTGATCGCGGCGGTGAACGGGCTCGCCACCGCCGCCGGCTGCCAGCTCGTGGCGCAGTGCGACCTCGCCGTGGCGAGCGCCGACGCGCGCTTCGCGGTCTCGGGGATCAACCTGGGCCTCTTCTGCTCGACGCCCGCGGTCCCGCTCACCCGCAACGTCGGCCGCAAGCGCGCCGCCGAGATGCTCTTCACGGGCGACTTCATCGATGCCGAGACGGCGCTGGACTGGGGCCTCGTGAACCGCGTGGTGCCCGCCGACCGCGTCCCGGAGGCGGCCCACGACCTCGCCAACAAGCTCCTGGCCAAGCCTCGCGACTCGCTCGCCCTCGGCAAGGCCCTCTTCTACCGCCAGCTGGAGGCCGGGCTCGCGGACGCCTACCGGGACGCCTCCCGCACGATCGCCTGCAACTTCGCCTCGCCCTCGGCCCGGGAAGGCGTGGCCGCGTTCCTGGAAAAGCGTCCGCCCGACTGGAAATGACCCCTCGCGGCGACTGGCGCCCCGTCAGGCACCGGGCCAGCGCCTCGCGCGCCGCCAATCGCGCAGGATCTCGCGCGCGGCGTTGTGGCCCGGCACCCCGGTGACCCCCCCGCCCGGGTGGGCCCCCGACCCGCACAGGTAGAGGCCGCGCAGCGGCAGGCGATAGTTGCCGTGCCCCAGGACGGGGCGCGCGCTGAAGAGCTGGTTCAGGGCGAGCTTGCCGTGGAAGATGTCCCCCCCCTCCAGGCCGAACTCGCGCTCCAGGTCCTGCGGCGAGAGGATGCGGCGGCCGATCACGCTCGCGCGGAAGTTGGGGGCATGCCGGGTGACGAGGTCGATCACCGCGTCGGCCGCCTTCTCGCGCTCGTCGTCCCAGCGCCGCCCGTCCGGCAGCGCATAGCGGAAGTGCTGGCAGAAGAGGCTCGCCACGTGGGCGCCGCGCGGCGCCAGGGAATCGTCCACGGTGCTCGGGATCAGCACCTCCACGATGGGCTCGCGCGACCAGCCTTCCTCCCGGGCCGACGCGTGGGCGCGGTCCATGTAGGCGAGCGAGGGCGCGAGGATGATGCCCGACGCGTGGTGCGGCGCGGCCGCCTTTCCGGGCAGGCAGGCGAAGTCGGGAAGCTCGGAGAGGGCCACGTTCATGCGGAAGGTGGCGCTCTCGCACTGGTAGTGCGCGAACGCCTCGGGCCAGCCGGCGCCGCCCGCGAGCCTCGCGGCCACCTTCGGGTTGGCGTTGGCCACCACGATTCGCGCCGCCACCTGGGTGCCGTCGGACAGCGCGAGCCCCGCCGCGCGCCCGCCGCCCTCGAGGATGCGCTCGACCGCGACGCCGGTCCGGATCGCCACGCCGCGCGCCCCCGCCTCCGCGGCCAGCGCCTGCGAGATCGCCCCCATGCCGCCGACGGCGTGCCCCCAGGTCCCCTTCTTTCCGTTCACCTCGCCGAAGACGTGGTGCAGGAGGACGTAGGCCGTGCCCGGCGACCAGGGGCTCGCGAAGTTGCCCACGACGCTGTCGAACCCGAAGCAGGCCTGGATGGGATCGGACTCGAACCAGCGCTCGAGCCAGTCGGCCGCGGACGTCGTGAAGAGGTCCAGCACGTCGCGCTTGGCCTCCAGGTCGAGCGCGTCGATCCGCCGCGCGGCCTTCCAGGCGGCCAGGAGCTCCGCGATGCCCCCGCCCACGTTCGGGGGCGTCTCCAGAAGCAGGCCGCGCAGGACGTCGGCCACGCGCTCGAGGCGCTCGTAGTAGGCCGGAAGCCGCGCCGCGTCGCGCGCCGAGAACTTCGCGATCTCGCGCTGCGTGGCCTCGAGGCCGCCGCCGGCCTTGAGGTAGCCGCCGTCCGCCGTCGGCAGGAAGTTCGAGAACGGGCGCTCGACCACGCGCAACCCGCGCTCGGCCAGGCGCAGGTCCGCGATCACCTTCGGGTTGAGCAGGCTCACCGTGTAGGCGGCGGCCGAGTTGCGGAAGCCCGGATGGAACTCCTCGGTCACCGCGGCGCCGCCCACCACCTCGCGGCGCTCGAAGACGCCGACCCGCAGCCCCGCGGCGGCGAGGTAGCAGGCGCAGACGAGGCCGTTGTGCCCGGCCCCCACGATCGCCGCGTCGTAATCGCGTGCCTGCGCCAACGGCGGGCCCTCAGGCCAGCAGGAAGGCGCGGACCGCCGCCACCAGGGACGGATCCATGAGCGCCGGCGCGTGCCCCGTGTCCGGGACGACGATGCCCTCCGTGCCCGGGCGCGCGAGCATCTCGCGGTAGATGTCGGCGGTGAGGAGGTCCGACTGCTCGCCGTGCAGCACCAGCACCGGCCCGCGCACGGCCCGCCAGAGCGGCCGCAAATCGACATCCGAATACGGTGCGGCCGCCTTGAAGGGAACGGCTATTCCGGGGTCGTAGCGGAACCGCCACAGGCCGGCGTCGTCGCGGCGCGCCACGTGGATGGCCAGGTGCCCCCACTGCGCGGGCGTGAGCTTGCCGAAGGGACTCACCGAGCGCATCGCCGCCTCGAGCGCCTCCAGGGACTCGAAGGCGACGTCGCGCCCGACGTAGGTCGCGATGCGCTCGAGGGCCGCCTGGGGAATGACGCAGCCCACGTCGTTCAGCACGAGCTTGCCTACCGGCGTGCGAGGCTGCGCGGCGAGCATCATGCCGAGGATGCCGCCCATGGAGGTGCCCAGCCAGTCGACGGACTCCGCGCCGGCGGCCGCGAGCATCGCGGCGAGGTCGGAGAGGTACTGCGGGTAGCCGTAGTCGCCCTTGTCGGGCAGCCAGTCGCTGCGCCCGCGCCCGGCGATGTCCGGGCACAGGACGCGGTAGGCGTCCGCGAGGCGCTCGCCGAGGTAGTCGAAGTCCCGTCCGCAGCGCGTGAGGCCGTGCACGCACACGAGCACGCGCGGGTTGCCGCGATCGCCCCACTCCACCCAGCGCATGCGGTGGAAGCCGCGATTTCCCAGGCACTTCACCGATCCTTCACGCATGGCGGTCATGGAGAGTGATGCGAGCGAAGATCCTTGGAAACGCCGATTGACGCCGATGCCCCGCCGATTGCCGCCGATAAACGGGACATGGCACGGAAGATCGAGGGGGCGAATCGAGTCATGGCTACCATTGCTCAGTCGCAGGATATCAATGAATCATCGGCGGCAATCGGCGGGGCATCGGCGTTCATCGGCGTTTCCAAAGATCTTCGCTCGCATCACTCGATGGCGCTGCGGGACTTCGCCCGCTCGCGCAGCAGGAACTTCTGGATCTTGCCCGTGGAGGTCTTGGGCAGCGGCCCGAAGACCACCTTCTTGGGGACCTTGAACCTCGCCATGCGCGACCGGCAGAACTCGACGATCTCCTCCTCGGACGCGCTCGCCCCGTCCTTGAGCTCGACGAACGCGCAGGGCGTCTCGCCCCACTTCGGGTCGGGCTGCGCCACGACCGCCGCGAGCATCACCGCCGGGTGGCCGTAGAGGACGTCCTCCACCTCCTGCGAGGAGATGTTCTCGCCGCCGGAGATGATGACGTCCTTGGAGCGGTCCTTGATCTTCACGTAGCCGTCGGGCTGCATCACCGCGAGGTCGCCGGAGTGGAACCACCCTCCCCGGAACGCTTCCTCGGTCGCCTTCGGGTTCTTCAGGTAGCCCTTCATCGTGATGTTGCCCCGGAACATGATCTCGCCCAGGGTCTCGCCGTCCCAGGGCACCGGCTGCAGGGTGAGCGGGTCCAGCACCGTCATGCCCTCCTCCAGCAGGTAGGCCACCCCCTGGCGGCCGTTGCGGCGAACCTGCTCGTCGAGGGGAAGCGAGGACCATTCCGGGTGCTTGGCGCAGACGGCGGCCGGCCCGTAGGTCTCGGTGAGCCCGTAGACGTGCGTGATGTCGAAGCCGATGCGCCCCAT
>CAZNWZ010000057.1:0-11701 GCA_964576455.1 uncultured Lysobacter sp. | reverse complement strand
CCGCCGAGTTCGGCGGCCTGCCGCTCGTGGCCATCGCCACGGGCCCCGATCCCGCGAAGGGGGAGGCGAGGGGTCACGCGCGCGGCATCCTGGCCATCGGCGACATCGCCACGGGGATCCTCGCGGTGGGCGGCATTGCGCGCGGCCTCTTCGCCTTCGGCGGGCTCGCGCTGGGCGTGGTGACCTTCGGGGGAGCCTCGTTCGGGGCGCTGGCCGCCGCCGGCGGGCTGGCCGTCGGCACGATCGCCTTCGGCGGCGGCGCGGTGGGCTGGACCGCCATCGGCGGCGGCGCGGTGGGCACCTACGCGTGCGGGGGCGGGGCCTTCGGCGAGCACGTGGTCAGCGCCACGCGCCGCGACCCGCGGGCCCTCGAGCACTTCGGCGGCCTGCACCTGGAGGGCCTGTGCAGCCCGGGCCGCCGGGCCGGAAGGGCGGGCTAGCGCAGCGCCCGCCTCGCTGCGGGAGCGCCTCAGCGCCCGTGCGGGCCGTAGCCGTGGGAATGGCCGTCGCGCCACCCGGGGTGCGGGCGCGCCACCACGACCGGCGCGTAAACGGGACGGTAGGGCGCCGCGCGGTGCACCACGACGGGACGCGGGCGCACGACCAGCGGCGGCGCGTAGTACACCGGGGCCGCGGGGCGATAGGCCGGCGGGGCGTAGTAAACGGGAGCCGCGGGGCGGTAGGCCGGTGGGCCGTAGTACGCCGGCGGCGCGTACCCGGGCGCGTAGTAGCCGCCGGGGCCCGCCGCGATGCTGGCGCCGGTGACCGCGCCCAGCACGCCGCCCACGACGGCGCCGTGGTGCCCGTTCACGCCGTGACCGATCGCGGCACCGACGGCGGCGCCGAACAGGGCGCCCAGTGCCGGGTCGCCGGCAGCTGCGTCGGTGGGCATCAGGGCGGTGCTTGTCGCGAGGGCGATGGCGGCGATCGCCAGGGGTTTCTTCAGCATCGGCTTCTCCTTGTATCCGGTCTTCGGGGGGTGGCGCCCTTCCCCGGCGCCTGCCCTCCTCAACGCCCGCCGGCGGCCACCGGTGGACAGGGACACAATCTGTTACAGGGGCCCGGGTGGCACAATGCCGGCCAGGCAACGAGGATCCCCGCGATGGCCCCGACCCCCAAGACCCTCTACGACGCCCTCGGCGTGGCGCGGGACGCCCGCCCGGCGGAGATCGCACGCGCCCACGACCGGCTGGTGGCGGAGTTCGACCTCGACACCACGCCGCCCGATGCGCGGCGCGAGGCGCGGATCCGCGAGGCGTTCGCGGTGCTCTCCGACCCGGAACGCCGCGCCGAATACGACCGATCGCTCGAGGCGCCGCCGCCGGCCCCCGGCCGGCGCAAGCCCCTGGCGATCGGCGCCGGGGTCGCGGTCGCCGCGGTGGCCCTCGCCGCCTGGTTCCTCGCGGGGCGAAGCCCGGCTCCCGCCGCCGCCCTCCGCCCGGTGGCCGAAATCCACGCGGAGGCGTCGCGCTCGGTCGGGCGGATGCAGGCCTTCGACCTGTCCGGAAAGCCCGTGGCCACCGGCATCGCCTTCGCGGTGGCGCCGGGGGTGATGGCGACCGCCTGCGAGGGCCTCGCGCCCGGCGCGCAGGTGGTGGTGCGCATCGGCTCGCGGGACGTGCCCGCGCGCCTGGACGCGGCCGACGAGGCGCTGGGACTTTGCCGGCTGGCGGTCGACGGCGCGGCGAGCTGGCCCCTGCCGGCTGGCCCGGCGCCGCGCGCGGGCGACACGGTGTACGCGGTGGGCCTGAGCGCGGCCGGCGAGGTGGAGCTCGCGCCCGGCCCGGTGAAGCGCGTCTTCGCGCAGGGCGAGCGCAGCGTGGTCGAGGCGGGCGTGCCGCGGCCGGCGGGTCACGGCGGCCGGCCGTTGCTCGACGCGGCGGGCCGGTTCGTGGCGGCGGCGGTGGCCCCGGCGGCCGGCGGCGCGCCGGTGGACGTGGCCATCCCCGCCGGCTGGGCCACCCGGTCCCCCTCGTCCCGCTGAACCGATGGCCGCCTCCAGCCTGCTCGCCCTGCTCGACGACATCGCGACGGTCCTCGACGACGTCGCGGTGATGACGAAGGTCGCGGCGAAGAAGACGGCGGGCGTGCTGGGCGACGATCTCGCCCTCAACGCGCAGCAGGTGGCCGGCGTGAAGGCCGACCGCGAGCTGCCGGTCGTGTGGGCGGTGACCAAGGGCTCGTTCCGCAACAAGCTCGTCCTGGTGCCGGCCGCGCTCGCCATCAGCGCCCTGGCCCCGTGGGCGATCCTGCCGCTGCTCATGGTGGGCGGCGCGTTCCTCTGCTACGAGGGCTTCGAGAAGGTCGCGCACCGCTTCCTGCACCCGGCCGCGGAGGACGAGGCGCGCCACGGCCAGCTCGCCCGCGCGCTCGCCGATCCCGCGGTGGACCTCGTCGCCTTCGAGAAGGAGAAGATCCGGGGCGCCATCCGGACCGACTTCATCCTGTCGGCCGAGATCATCGTGATCTCCCTGGGCACGGTGGCGCAGGCGCCCTTCGGCAAGCAGGTGGTGGTCCTCGCGGGCATCGCGGTCCTGATGACCGTCGGCGTCTACGGCCTCGTGGCGGGCATCGTGAAGCTGGACGACGGCGGGCTCCACCTCAGCACCCGGACGGGGGAGGGCGCCTGGGCGTCGTTCCAGCGTGCCGCCGGGCGCGCGATCCTCGCCGCGGCGCCCGGCCTCATGAAGACGCTCTCCGTCGTGGGCACCGCGGCCATGTTCCTGGTGGGCGGCGGGATCCTCGCCCACGGGATCCCCGGGATCGAGGGCTGGATCGAGGGCCTCGCCCGCGCCGCGGGATCGGTGGCGGTGGCCGGCGGCGTGCTGGAGGCGCTGGTGCCGATGGCGGTCAACGCGGGGGTGGGCATCGCGGCCGGCGCCTTGGCGCTCGCGGTGCTGTCCCTGTTCGCGCGCAAGGCGACGGCCTGATGGCCCTGAAGGACTTCTACGCCCTCGTCGACGAGATCGCCGACCTGCCGGAATCGCAGCGGCAGGCCGCCGAACGCCGGCTGCGCGAGCGCTTCGAGGTCGAGCGGGCCGTGCTGGTGCTGGACATGAGCGAGTTCTCGCTCTCGGTGCGAAGGAGCGGGATCGTGGCGCACCTGTGCCTGATCCGCCGCGTGCAGCGGCTGGCGGTGCCCCTCGTCGCCTCCCACGGGGGCGAGGTGCTCAAGTGCGAGGCGGACAACGTCTTCGCGGTCTTCGCCGAGCCCCGGAACGCCGTCGAGGCGGCGCTCGCCATCAACCGGGCGCTCGCCGGCGCCGCGAGGCCGGGCGGGGCCGGCGCCCCGCCCGCCGTGGGCATCGGCATCGACTATGGCCCGATCCTCCTCATTCCGGGGCGCGATGCCTTCGGGGATGCGGTCAACGTCGCCCACAAGCTGGGGGAGGACATCGCCCGCGGCGGCGAGATCCTGGTTTCGGATGCAATGCGGGATCGCCTGGGGGAGCGCCGGGCGGAGCCGCTTTCGCTCTCCGTGTCCGGGTTGCATCTGAAAGCCTGGCGGATCGCCGGAAACGCCTAGAGGCCTACCCGGCCCGGCAACACATGCGTAGAATCGCCTTCCGGGTTGGTTAACAGGCATCAGTCCATCGTGACGAACGCTCCCGGCGTCCAGACGGACCCGGCCCTATCGGAACTCCTGCCCGCCCTGGAGGCGCGGCTGCCCACGCTCGACCGCCGCGAGCTGGCCGAGGCGATGGCGCCCGTCGTGGACCGCCTGAACTCGCCGATTCCCGCCGACCGGCGCGCGGCGGTGGCCGAGGCGGTGATGGGCTCCTGCCGGCGCCTCTTCGCCAGCGCCCGGTCCGGCGACGCGCTGCCGCTCGCGCGGGCGCTGCTCTCGCAGGCCGTCCTCGCGGGCGATGCGGTGCTCGAACGGCGCGCCTCGGGCGTGTGCGGGCTCCTCGCCGCCGACACGGCCGACGTCGTGGGGGCCATCGGCTACCAGGTCCGCGCGCTCCAGCTCGCCGAGGCCGACCGCAAGCCGGTCGACCAGGCCACGATCTGGAACAACATCGGCCTCGCCTTCTCGATGGCCGGCAACACCGAGCTGTCCGTCCAGGCCTTCCGCCGCGCCTTCGCCCTCGTCGAGGGCCTTTCCGGCCCGGTGCACGTGCGCTACACGGTGTGCTCGAACCTCGCGGCGGGCCTGTACCACCTCGGCGACATCGACGGGGGCCTGCGCTTCGGCCAGCGCAGCCTCGACGAGGCCCTCCCGGCCTGGGTGGAGCAGGACCCGCACTCGGCCATCCTGCTGCGGCGAAACGTCGTGCGGCTCCTCATCGCCGCCGGGCGCCTGCCGGAGGCGCGCGAGCACGTGGACCACGTCGCCGTCCTCGCCTCGCGGACCGCCAGCCCGCGCACGCTCATCGCCGCCGCGACCACGCGCGCGACCTACGAGCTGGCCACGGGCAGCATCGACATCGCGCTCACCCGCCTCGAGGAGGCGCTCGCGCGCTCGCGAAGCGTTCCGGCGGCCCTGCGCGATTCCCTGGGCTGCCTGGTGCGCGCCGAGGAGGCCGCCGGACGCCCGGAGCGGGCACTCGTCCGGCTGCAGGAGCTCTCGGACCATTTCTACCGCTTCGCCGTGGACCGCGCGCGAAGCCACGTGGAGCTCTCGTCGCTCCTCGACTCGCCGGGGCGCCTCGTGGACCCGCTGGTCGAGCAGGCCCGCGCCCGGCTGGTGTCCCACCTCGACACGCCGGCGGAGCCGCCGGAGTGGAAGGCCTACCAGCGACTCGGCGTGGCCGCGGTGCTGCGCATGGACAACACGGGCTGGCACGGGCTGCGGGTCGGCGCGCTCACCAAGGCGCTGGCGCTGGCGAACGGGCTCGAGCCGCTGCAGGCGCTGGAGACCGGCCTCGCGGCGGAGCTGCACGACATCGGGCTCTCCTCCGTTCCCGAGGCCGTCCTCGCCAAGCGCGGCGAGCTCAACGCCGCCGAGCGCGCGCTGGTCGAGCGCCACGCGCAGGCCGGGGCGGAGATCCTGAGCGACGACGGGCATCCGCGCCTGCTCCTGGCGCGCGAGATCGCCAAGTACCACCACGCGCGCTTCGATGGCACCGGCTATCCGGAGCGCGTCGGGGGCCGGTTCATCCCGCTGGGGGCGCGCCTGTGCGCCGTGGCGGACGCATACGACGCCATGGTCTGCGGCCTGGAGAACCGGCCGCCGATGACCATGAGCGACGCGCTGGGCGAGCTGCGCGCCGAGGCCGGCGGCCAGTTCGACCCCGAGCTGGTCGATCGCTTCGAGGCGATGATCCGGGGCGAGACGGCGGACCTGGGCGTCGATCCGGCGGCGGTCGCGGGGCTGGAAAGGTTCCAGGAACTCGTAGTCACTCTCCAAGAAGACAGGGGATTCATCTGATGAAAACCATCGAAATCAACGACCGCGACCGGCAGATGCTCGAGCTGCTCGCGCAGGGAGCCTCCAACCGGTCGATCGCCGACAGCCTGGGCTACCGCGAGGGCACGATGCGCGTGTACCTGCACGGCCTCTACAGGAAGCTGGGGGTCGGCAACAAGACGAGCGCGGTCATCTGGTACTTCGACCGCCTGAAGGAGGAGGGCGCGCCCTCCGGCGGGGAAGCCGCCACGGGCGAGCTCCCGGCCGTGGAGGAGTGCTTCGGCGACATCGCGCTGCGCCTGGACCCGCACGCGGCCCTGGGCGCGATGGGCATGTTCCTCGGCGCCTACGGACGCCTGTGGGAAGTGGCCAGCCGGCTCAAGGGCGCGCCGGCGGATCCGAAGGTCGAGCGCCGCCGCCAGCAGTCGCGCCTGCTGTGGGAGGCGATGCTCAGGGGCGACTTCGCGTACGCCAAGCGCCTCTTCGACGAGGACCAGGTGGCGCGGGTGCTGGTGGATTCGCCGCCGGATTGCGTGCTGCTCGCCTGCATGCTGCGCATCGGGGGCTATTCCCGGGCCGCCGACCGCGTGACCAACCAGCTCGTTCGCCGCAAGAAGGGACGCCCGGGCCTCTCGGCCCGGGACGTCGCGCTCGCGGTGGCGGTGCGCGAGGCCTTCGAGGCGAAGCCCGAGTCGGGCCTGGCCGCCCTGCACCGGCTCGCGGTCGAGGCTTCCTCGAAGCCCTTCCCGAGGCATGCGGCGATGGCGGCCCTGTTCTGGGCCTATCGCGCGGCGCGGGACCGCGATCGCGCCCGCGCCACGGCGAACGCGATGCTCGCCGAGGCCGAGGCGGTGCGCCAGCAGCTGCACGCGATGGGAGAGCGCCCGCTCTACCGCGAGGCGGCGATCCCCGCGCCCGCCTCCGCGGGCACGAAGTCGGCCGCACCGCGTCCGGGCCGTGCGGCCCGGCGCGCGGCGACGACCGTCGAAGCCTAGGTTGCGTCCGGGTGCGGCCGGGCGGCGCGGTCCTCCCGCCGCCGCCCGGCGCGGGGCCCTCTCAGGGCCATTCGCCCGTGTATTCCCCGCCGCTGGCGAGGGCCAGTTCCCAGTCGGTGAGCAGCCGGATGTCGGTGGCCGGCGCCTCGGCAGCCGGCTGCGGGGCGTTGCGGAGCTCGGCGTTGCGGGGGGATTGTGCGCAGTCGATCCTGATGGCGTCCATCTGGATTCCTTTCGTTTTGGGTGGATTGGGGAAGGGAAGGCCCGGGGGCGCTTCCGGGAAAAGTTTTACAGATGTTATTTGCGCCGTGTCAAGCCTCGGGCGGCCGCCGTGCGCCGCCGGCGGGCGCAGGCGCTCCGAACCCGCGTCCGGCGGGTTCGCGGCACCGGCGGAGTCGTAATATCCTTGGGACAGGACTTCCCCGGACCGGCCGCATGAGCCCCTTTTCGTCGCTGCAGCAGGAAACGCTCCTCTCGACGCTCGGCATCGAGGTCGTCGAGGCCACGAAGGAGCGGGTGGTCGCGCGCATGCCCGTGGGCCCGCGCGTCCACCAGCCCTTCGGCCTGCTGCACGGGGGCGCCTCGGTGGCGCTCGCGGAGACGGTCGCGTCCACCGGCGCCTGGATGAACGTGGACCAGGCCGCCGAGATCGTCGTGGGCATCGAGATCAACGCCAACCACCTGCGCGCGAAGCGCGACGGCACGGTCACGGCCACCGCGACGCCGCTGCACGTGGGGCGGCGCACCCAGGTCTGGGACGTGCGCATCGCGGACGAGGCGGGGCGGGCGGTCTGCGCCTCGCGCTGCACGCTGGCCGTGGTGCCGAGGCGCGGGGACGGCTAGCCCTGCCGGGCGCAAACGAATGTTAAAATAACAACCACCTGCCACCTCCCTACGCCATGCCTTCTCCTTCCGATCCGGGCCGGGAAGATCGCCGCCACCGGGCCCCGCGCGGCCGGGTCGTGCGCGAGCTCCGGCGCGTCAACCGCGCGCTGCTCGTCCTGGGGGAGTGCAACCAGGCGCTCGTGCGCTCGGAGGCGGAGCCGGCCCTGCTCGCGGACGTCTGCCGCATCCTCGTCGAGCACGGCGGCTACCGCATGGCCTGGGTGGGCTACGCCGAGACGGAGCCGGAAAGGTGGGTGCGGCCGATGGCGAAGGCCGGCGACGACGACGGCTACCTGGACGGCGCCCGCATCGGCTGGGGCGACGACGAGCGCGGCCACGGCCCCAGCGGGGAGGCCCTCCGCACGGGCCGAACCCAGGTGAACCGCGACTTCCGTTCCAACCCCTCGATGGCGCCGTGGCGCGCCGAGGCGCTGCGGCGCGGCTTCGAGTCCTCCGTGGCGATACCGCTGCGGGGCGAGGGCGCGCCGGCCGGCGTCCTGTGCGTCTATGCGGCCGAGCCCGACGCGTTCGACTCGGCCGAGCTGCGCCTGCTCGAGGAGCTCGCGGCGGACATCGCCTTCGGCATCGCGACGCTGCGCTCGCGCGAGGCCCACCGGCGCGCGGAGTCGATGGTGACGCGCCTGGCCTACTTCGATCCCCTCACGGGGCTGCCGAACCGGACCCAGCTCCTCGAGCGGGTGGAGGCGGCCCTGCGCGAGGCGGGCCCGGCCGGCGCCACGCTCGCGCTGCTCACGCTCAACGTGAACCGCTTCGACGACATCCAGGTCGGCCTGGGCTTGCGGCAGGGCGACGAGGTGCTGCGCCAGCTCGCGGGCCGGTTCGCCGCGGCGCTGGGCGAGGGCGAGTTCCTGGCCCGGCTCGGCGGCGACGTCTTCGCCGTGCTGGTCGAGGGCGGCGACGCCGCGCGCGCCCGGGCGAGCGCCGAGCGCCTGCTCGCGTCGCTGGCCGAGCCCGTCCGGGCCGCCGGCATCCTCGTCGACGTGCAGGCGAGGATCGGCGCGGCGATCCATCCCGCGCACGGCGCCGAGGGGGAAGTGCTCCTGCTCCGGAGCAACATCGCCTGCCGCGACGCGCGGCACACGGGCCTGGGCTTCGCGGTCTACGCCGGGGCCACGGACGGGGAGAGCCCGCGCCGGCTGGCGCTGGTCGGCGAGCTGCGGCGCGCCATCGCCGAGGGGGAGCTCGTCCTGCACTACCAGCCCAAGGTCGCGCTGCGCACGGGCCGCGTGGTCGGGGTCGAGGCGCTCGTTCGCTGGCGGCATGCGGTCCACGGGCTGGTGCCCCCGGGCGAGTTCATTCCCGTGGCCGAGCGCACGGGGCTCATCAAGCCGCTCACCGCGTGGGTGCTGGACGCCGCGCTGGAGCAGGCGCGCCGCTGGTCCGACCGGGGCCTCGAGAGCCGCGTCGCGATCAACATCTCGCCTTCCAGCCTTCGCGACCCGGAGTTCCCCGCGCGCGTGGGCGAGGCCCTCGCGAAATGGGGCGCGGGGCCGGGCTGGCTCAAGTTCGAGCTCACGGAGTCCACGCTCGTCGAGGACCCGTCGCGCTCCCTCGAAGCGCTGCGCAGGCTGCGGGACCTGGGCATCTCGATCCTCATCGACGACTTCGGCACCGGCTACTCCTCGCTCAGCTACATCGCCACGCTGCCGATCCAGGGACTCAAGATCGACCGTTCGTTCGTCGCGGGCATGCTCGGCAGTCCCTCGGTGCACTCCGTGGTGGAGGCGACGATCTCGCTGGCCCGCGCGCTGCAGATCCGCGTGGTGGCCGAGGGCGTGGAGACGAAGGAGCAGGGCGAGGCGCTCGAGCGCCTGGGCTGCGACGAGATCCAGGGCTATTTCGTGGGCGCGCCCATGGCGGCCGAGGACTTCGAGCGCTGGACCGCCGGCCGGGCCTTCGGGGAGGGCGGCGCCATGCGGCGGGCCGCCGGCGGCGGCGAGGACTGAGCGGGGAAGGGCGGCAGGAGCGCGGCGGATGGAACTCACCCCCCTTTCGGCAGGCTTCCGGGCGCAGGCGCAGCAGGCGGCCCTCTTCGCGCTGCTCAAGGGCGGGGTGCCCACGGCCGGGGCCGAGGCGGCCTGGCCCGCCCTCACCGAGGCCGCGGGGCGCACGCTCGAGGTGGCGCGCGCCTCCATCTGGATCCTCTCCGAGGACCGCGAGCGCCTCGTCCTCGCGGACCTCTTCCTTCGCGAGGCGGGGCGGCACGAGGGCGGCGCCACGCTGGAGGCGGGCCGCTACCCGTCCTACTTCCGCGCCCTGTGCGGGCAGCGCGCCATCGTCGCGCCCGACGCCGCGTCGGACCCGCGCACGCGCGAGTACGCCGCCGACTACCTCGGCGACCACGGCATCGTCTCGATGCTGGACGCGGGCATCTGGCAGGAGGGCGAGGCGAGGGGCGTGGTCTGCCTGGAGTCCGTGGGGATCCGGCGCGAGTGGACCGCGGACGAGCAGCAGTTCGCGGCCTCGCTCGCCGACATCGCGGCGACGGTCCTGGTGCACGAGTCGCTGCGCTCGGCCCGCGCCCGCCTGCAGGAGACGCAGGACCTCTTCGCGGGGGCCATCCGGTCGAGCCCGGACCCGATCGCGGTGGTGCGCCTCGGCGACAGCCGCATCCTGCTCGTGAACGACAAGTTCCTCGCCGTGTCGGGATTCGCCGAGCCCGAGGTGATCGGGCGCACGCCGGTCGAGCTGGGGCTCTGGGCGGACCCGCTCCAGCGCGAGGTGTGGATCCGCCGCATCGTCGAGGACGGGGCGGTGCGCGACTTCGAGGTCGATTTCATCGTGAAGGACGGCCGGCGGCGCACGTTCCTGCTGTCGGGCGAGCGCCTCGAGATCCGCGCCGAGCCCTGCCTGGTCCTGGTGGCGCGCGACGTCACCGACCGCCGCCGCCAGGAGGCGCTGGTCGCGCAGATCGCGCAGGGCGTCGCGGCGCAGACGGGGGAGTCGTACTTCCGCTCGCTCGTCGGGCACCTCGCGCGCGTGCTCGCGGCCGACCTCGCCTTCGTGGGCGAGATCGCGCCCGGGGATCCCGGCCTCATCCGGACCATCGCGGTGCACTCGCGGCAGGGACCCGAGGCCGACTTCGCCTACGCGCTCGAAGGCTCGCCGTGCGAGACGATCCTCGGCCGCGGCCTGTGCGCCTACGAGGATGGCGTGGCCGAGCGCTTCCCCCGCGACCTCGGGCTGGCGAGGCGCGGCATCCGGGCCTATGTCGGCGCGCCGCTGAACGACTCGCGCGGACGGCCGCTGGGCCTGCTCGCGGTGCTCTTCCGCCACCGCCTCGAGGACCCGGGCCTCGCCGAGAACCTGATGCGCATCTTCGCGACGCGGGCGGCCGCCGAGCTCGAGCGCGGCCACGACCTGCGCGCGCTCGAGCGCCTCGCGCACCACGACCCCCTCACGGGCCTTCCCAACCGCCTGCGCCTCAAGCAGTGCGTCGACGCGGCGCTCACGGCCGGCGACGGCGGAGCGCTGCTGCTCATCGACCTCGACCGGTTCAAGGAGGTCAACGACACGCTGGGCCATCCCGTCGGCGACGTGCTCCTGCAGCGGGTGGCGGCGACGCTCCTCGCCGGCCTGCACCGTCACGAGGGCGCGTGCGTGGCGAGGCTGGGCGGCGACGAGTTCGCCGTGTGGATCCCGCGCATCGCGGGCCTGCCGACCGCCACCGCGGCCGGCTCGGACGTGCTCGCGGCCATCACGGCGCCGATCGACGTCGAGGGCTACCGCCTGGAGGTGGGCGGGAGCGTGGGCATCGCGCTCGCCCCGGCGCACGCGACCACCTCGAGCGGCCTGCTGCGCTGCGCCGACGTGGCGATGTACGCGGCCAAGGCCAAGGGCTCGGCGCAGGCGGTGTACGACGCCTCGCAGGACCCGTACTCCACCGAGCGCCTGGCGCTGCTGTCCGAGCTGGGGGCGGCCGTGCGCGGCGGCGAGCTGCGCGTTCACTACCAGCCGCTGGTGCGCCTGGCCGACGGCGCCGTGCGGGGCTTCGAGGCGCTGGTGCGCTGGCAGCACCCGCGCCTGGGCCTGCTGCCCCCGGGGCGCTTCGTGCCGCTCGCCGAGCTCTCGGACCTGATCCGCCCCCTGACGCTGTGGGTCCTGGACGAGGCGCTGCGGCAGCAGCGCGAGTGGCGCGACCGCGGGCGCGGCGTGCGCATCTCCGTGAACCTCTCGGCGCGCCACCTCATGGACGAGGGCTGCGGCGAGCGCATCGCGGAGGCGCTCGCCCGCTCGGGCGCGGACCCGCGGGCCCTCGAGCTGGAGATCACCGAGAGCGCGATCATCGCCGATCCGGAGCGCGCGAGGGCGACGCTGGAGCGCATCCGGGCGCTCGGCGTCCAGGTGGCCATCGACGACTTCGGCACCGGCTTCTCGTCGCTGTCGCACCTGAAGCGCCTGCCGCTCAACGCGCTCAAGATCGACGTCTCCTTCGTGCGCCAGATGCTCG